>JBAXKX010000038.1:0-15814 GCA_037135115.1 Rhodospirillaceae bacterium | reverse complement strand
AACGGCATTATTGAGGTTATTGTCGAAACAGAACGAGAAGCTTTTTGTGCTGGTAGACTACATGTATGTATAACCCCACCTTCTATTCAAGATATCACACCGACTATCGGACCATTGCCCTAAATAAACACCGGCGGTGGGAGGTGTTGCCGTGTCCATACGCAATCTTCATAGATTGTTCCATCCGCGCTCAATCGCGGTAATCGGCGCCTCGGGAAAGCCATTGGGAACCGGTGCCGTGGTGATGCGAAACCTGCTGGCAGGCGGTTTCGACGGGCCAATTCTGCCAGTTAACCCTAACCGTGCCCACGTCGCGGGGGTACTCTGCTACCCCAACGTCGAAAGTCTGCCTATGGTTCCGGATATGGCAGTGATTTGCAGCCCATCAGACACGGTGGCCGAGCAAATCATCGCCCTAGGCAGACGCGGCGTGCGGGCTGCGGTCGCCATCACCGGCGGCTACAGCCACAGCTACCCACTCCATGGGCCGGCACTACTGGACGGTATCCGCACCGCCGCTCGCGATGCCGGGATTCGCCTGCTCGGGCCGAACTGCCTGGGGCTGGTAGTTCCGGGCAGCCGACTCAACGCCAGCTTTTCCCATGTCAGCGCCCTGCCGGGCAAACTTGGCTTCGTAAGCCGGACGGCGGGTATGTGCGCAGCCGTGCTTGACTGGGCACGTCCACGAAACATCGGCTTTTCCGCTTGCCTATCGCTCGGCGATTGCGCCGATATCGACTATGGCGACGCCATCGACTACCTCGCCCTGGATACACAGACGCGGGCGATCCTGCTGTTTCTGGAAGACCTGACCGAGCGCGGCAACGTACTTTCGGCGATTCGCTCTGCGGCGCGAACCAAACCGGTCCTGTTCATAAAACGGCCCCACATCACGCCGCCACCATCCCACCCCACCTCGGTTACCTCCGCATTGGCGACGGCGGACGATGTCGCCGATGCAGCCCTGCGTCGTGCTGGCGCGCTCCGCGTTACTTACATCGACGAATTGTTCGATGCGGTAAACACTTTGGCCGGGGCACGCCCGCTCACTCACGAACGCTTGACCATCCTGACCAACAGCGGCACGCTGGCCGCCATCGCCAAGGATGAGGTGCTAGGCGCGAGGGGTGAGCTGGCGAGCCTACCGCCAGAGACCATGAGGCAACTCGAAAGCGCCCTGCCCTTCGCCTGGTCGCGGACCAACCCGGTCGATATCCTGATTGATGCCAGCGGCGACCGCTATGCCGCCGCCCTCGGCATCCTGCTTGAGGACGACAGCCTTGACCGGATTCTGGTTATCAACTCCCCTACCGGCGTAGTCTCGTCCGAAGAGGCGGCGCTGGCAGTGATCGGGGCCATCGGTCGGGCCGGTGGCCGGGGCGACGGCCGCGCTGACGGCCGCACTGACGGCAACGTCATGACCAGTTGGGTCGGTGAAGAAACTGCGGCTAGTACCCGACGATTGTTCACCCGCGCCGGCATTCCCTCTTACGACTCACCGGCACGGGCGGCGAAGGCGTTCCTTCATGTCGTCCACCACCGGCGCAATCAGGCCATGCTGATCGAGACTCCGCCTTCGATCTTTGCCGACCTAGCCTCGGCCCGCCCGCCAGCCCGGGCTATCGTCAAAACAGTCCTGAGCGAAGGCCGCAGCGTCCTAACGGATCGGGAAACTATGTCGTTGCTGGCAGCCTATGGCATAATAATCGGCGACCCCGGCCCCGGCCCCGGCTTGGTGCAGGCGCGTCAACTGATGATCGGCGCTACCGTTGACCAAGTATTCGGACCGGTAATTTTGTTTGGTGAGGGCGGTGAAGCCGCCGAAGTTAGCCGCGACTACGCTATCGCGTTGCCACCGCTTAACCTGCCTCTGGCGCGCGATCTTACCTCACGAACTCGCATTCACCGAGCGATCGCGGCAGGCGGTGAACGGTCGCAAGCGGGGCTAGCGGCAATCAACAGCATCCTGATTAGGGTTTCGCAGCTCATAATCGACCTACCAGAACTTATTGATCTCGATATAAACCCGATTCTGATAGGTGGCCTGACGTATGACGGCCCCACCAATGAGTATATGTTGCGGCTGAATGGGGCGCGGATGCGGGTAGCGCCAGCCTCTACAGAGGCCCACCGAAGATTGGCCATCCGACCATACCCCCAGGATTTGGAGGAAATAATTACCCTGCGCAATGGCAACCAAGTACTTTTCAGGCCGATACGCCCAGAGGACGAACCGGCGCACCATGCCTTTATCGCAAAACTAACGCCTGAAGATATTCGGTCGCGCTTTTTTGGTTTTGTTCGCGGACTTGATCACAATCAGATGGCGCGACTAACCCAAATTGACTACGATCGCGAAATGGCCTTTATCGCAACAGTATCTAATCCGCCGGGAACTAATCAGCCGGGGCAAGATCATGACGGCGGCGAGCCAAGCACGCTTGGCGTGGTCCGCACCATTACCGACTCCGACAACATGGTTGCTGAGTTCTCCATGGTTGTGCGGTCAGACCTCAAGGGGCAAGGACTGGGCAGTCGCTTGCTCAACAAAATGATCAGTTATTGTCGCAGCTGCGGTACCCGTGAGATAGAAGGCCAAGTATTGCTAGATAACCGCGATATGTTGCGCCTCATGCGTAAACTTGGGTTCTCTCTACGACTAGACAGCGAAGAAGATGTTATGCAAGTCAAGCTGACCTTGCAGTAACCGCCTCTACTAAAAAGTCTTCCAGGCCGGTTATGCAGGCTTTGTCGCCGTAGACGCGGACTTTATTATCGGCAAGCCGACGGCGCACCCCCTTGCGAAACGCAATATCACTGCCAAGGCGCGCAGCGATAGCTACGTAGTCGTCACGGCTAGATGCGATTGTTTCAGTCACCCCCATCATCCGCAGAGCGGCCTCGCTGTGCCGCCCTCGCATCAGCAAACCCGCCAAGGTGACTACCGGCAGGTCGTTAATCAGCGACTCCAGCATGGTGTTAATGCCCGACCAACCAATACTGTCAAGATAGACGTCGCACACCGCGCCCACCGCCACGAATCGCGCGGAATCCATGCACGGCAGTATCACGCAGTAATCTTCGGCGACTAGGCCATAGGCTCCAAAGGCCCGACTCAGTCTTTGCCTAAACTGTTCGGTCACAATGCCGCCGCCCTGGTGGCCGATAAAAACAAACCGGGACAACGGCCCGACAGCACTGGCGATACGCGGGAACATCTCATCATCTTGTGGCAAATATTTATACAGCGACTGGCAGCACCAATAAACCATCGCGTCTGACGGCAGCCCCAACTCATTTCGACTGACGGTTACGGCTGGATTTGCTCCCTTATCATAGCAAAATGACAAATTGGGCAGCCGGACCAGCGTCTCGGTATAGTGGTCCTGGCCGTCGGTTGGCTCCATTAAGTCGCTGCTGAGATAATAATCAATAGTCGGCAGCCCGGAGGTGGAAGGGTGCCCCCATGACGTGCATTGAACACTGGCGAGCCGCTGAGCCGCTAGCTTCAAGGTCATCGGATCCATACCGATTTCAGGATAAATCAAGACATGGGGCGCGTCGGCGATAATCATTTCGCGCCAAAGATCGTGCGTCAGCGGCCCTTGAATGAAGCGATCGGCCGCAGCTTCTGCCCGCTCGGTCTCGGCGTCGCGCTGGCTACCGGTATGGTAACAAAACAGCTCGAAGCGGTTACGATCAAGACCGTTCAACCAGCCCTTCAGCGGTATCTTCCACACCGAATGGTTGCGGAAATATCCACAGACGAAGCCGACACGGATGGCCCCGCCCCCAACCAGCGCCGGAAGGGTCGCCGGCTCCGGATAGCATTTGGACATGGTTCGTGCGATCATGGCACCATATTTGGCCTGAAGATCGCGGTCATTGCGGCCCTGATAACCAAGAAAAAACGGCTGGTTGGAGCCAACGGCTTCGCAAGCCTCCCTCGGATTGCCCGCGTCGTAATCAAGATAGCCTGCTAGCCGCTCCAACTCATCCTGGTAAGCCATGCGCCGAATCTCAATCTCGTCTTGATCACGATAAAGTACCGGCAACTGGGCCATGCATAGACCAAAACGCGCGCTGGGGTAATCAGGGCGCAGCGCTAGCACCTTTTTGTATTGGAGCACCGCTTCGTCGAGCTTTCCCTGTTCCTTGAGAACATTGGCCAAGTTAGAGATAGCTTCGGAAAGGGCCGGGTCGATCGAAAGTGCCAGTCGGTAAAATGTTACCGCGCGTTCCAAATCGCGCCGTTCTTTCCAAACATTGCCAAGATTATTGTATGCTTCGGGGAAACGAGGCTCGAACTCCAGCGCAAGTTCGAACTCGGCGGCCGCCTCTTCAATGCGGGCTTCGTCCAATAGCACCAACCCCAGGTTGTTGTGGGCGTCAGCGTAATTGGGCTGAAGGGCCAGCGCCCGCTCGAAATGATGTATTGCGGCACTGAAGCGCTGGAGAGAACGCAAAGACAACCCATAGTTGTTGTGGAAATCAGGTCGATCATCCTTCAGTGACAAGGCCCAGCCAATAGCCTCCACTGCCACGTCATAGTTGCCGATTTGGTGAGCGAGCACGCCGTATAGGTGGCTCGCATCGGCATTCTTAGGATCGGCCTGCAGAACCTGCCGGTAGATCGCCTCAGCTTCTGGCAAACGGCCGGCGCGGTGATGAGCCAACCCCAATGAAAGGGTTTCAAAAGCGGTCGCCATGTGTTGCTCCCCGATTACCATGCTGCGAATATGGACCCCATGCAGCGAATCCGTGTGTTTCGGCCCGATCTCCACGACATACAATAGCGAATGTAGGACCACGCCGCCATGAAAGTTATTGCTACCTAAGTCGTTGTGCTTCGTGTACGATGGAAAAGTGGATGATGGTAGGGGACCGATCATGAGCGAACCAACGAACGCTGAGATTATGAACGCCATTTCGACATTGGGCGACCGGATGGAACGGCGCTTCGGCCAAATGGACCTGCGCTTCGGACAAATGGACCAGCGCTTCAACGGAATGGACCAACGCTTCAAAGAAATGGACCAGCGCTTCAAAGAAATGGACCAGCGCTTTAACGAATTGCAGGCAGAGCAGCGCCGTCACACCGAAGCCATCGCCGAAGTACGCGGAGAGTTGCGCGGTTTGTCGGCGTGGCTGTCAAGCATGGACCAGCGCTTCGTCGCGATCATGCGTCCTTATGAACCGCCGCGCCAGCAACGCCAGGACTAGGACTTGAGCGAGCACGGGTTTGCATGGTTCCCGCGAGGGAGCCCAGGGCAATCAACTAAACCTGTTGTTCAGCGGAAAGCGGTTCGGTGGCATGCGGCCAGTTGAGGCGCGGCTGCCTAGCCAAGGTCGAAGATCGGCCTCGTTGCGAGTTTTGTCACCCATTCGCCAGGACAAGCCATCAGCAAACCTGACCAGCACGAGATCGGAAAGGCTGGCGTCCTTATATTTCTGGAAAATGACGCCGCGACCGCGGGTCATCAGAGGCAACTCCTCCAACTTAAACACCAGCAACTTGCGGTTGTTACCGATCACCGCAACCGAATCCTCGCCACGCTCACTGTTGACGAGAATGCAGAAGCGTGCGACCGCCCCCTCCTCCAGGTTTAACACCTGCTTGCCGGCACGGGTCTGGGCTACGATTTCGCACTCTTCGACTTGGAAGCCGCGACCGCCGTCGGACGCCACCACCAACCGGCGGCCTAGTTGATGCTTAAAGAGAGCTATTATTTCGGCATCGTTGCCAAGATCAACCATTAAGCTGACGGGCTCACCAAAGCCACGACCACGCGGCAGCTTGTCTACGCCCAATGTGTAAAATCGGCCGTTGGAGCCAAACAGAATCAGTTTGTCGGTGGTCTCTACGTGAAGGATGAAGCGGGGGCTGTCGCCCTCCTTATACTTTATCTCGACGGTGTCAACTTCGGCAAGATGGCCCTTGACGGCACGAATCCAGCCCTTTTCTGAACATAGTACAGTCACAGCCTCGCGCTCGACCGTTGCCTCGAGGGGGATATCTATGGCCTTGGGGGCATCGGCGATGAGAGTGCGACGACGCCCAAGCTCCGTATCCTGGCCGAACTTTTTCTTCATTTCGGCGATTTCGTCGGAAATTGTTTTCCAACGCAGTGGCTCGCTTGCCAATAAGCCGAGCAGACCGGCGCGCTCTTGGGACAGGCCACTATGCTCGCGACGGATCGACAATTCCTCAAGTTTATGCAAGGCGCGCAGGCGCATATTAAGAATGGCCTCGGCCTGGATATCCAGGAGCAAAAACCTTCGCATCAACTCGTCTTTGGGCCGCTCCTCAAAACGAATAATCCGAATAATCTCGTCAAGATTGATAAATGCGATCAAAAAACCGTCGAGCACCTCTATGCGGTGCTCGATTTTGCCCAGACGGAAGCGCGAACGACGTTGCAGCACGTCGTGTCGGTGATCAAGAAACGCCTTTAGAACCTGCCGCAGGTTCATAACCCTCGGCACATTGTCGCCGTCCAGTACGTTCATATTAAGACTGAATCGGGTTTCCAGGTCGGTACTCTGGAACAACGAGGCCATCAGCACGTCGGGGTCCACGTTGCGGCTCTTGGGCACCAGCACCAACCGCACATCTTCTGCCGACTCGTCGCGCACATCCTCCAACAGAACAAGTTTGCGCAGCCCCAGCAACTCGGCGAGCTTCTCGACCAACCGCGACTTCTGTATTTGGTAGGGTATCTCGGTAACGACAATCTGCCAGGTACCCTGCGCCAGCTTCTCGACGCTCCAGCGCGCCCGCAGGCGAAATGCACCGCGGCCAGTCCGGTAACTTTCTTGCACCGACTCCCTCGACTCGACAAGTTGGCCGCCGGTCGGGAAGTCCGGACCAGGCACCAGCGCAACTAACGACTCGATGGAAGCTTCGGGATGGCGGATCATGTAACGCAAGGCGTCGCATAATTCACCGGCGTTGTGCGGCGGAATCGAGGTCGCCATCCCGACGGCGATGCCGGTCGAACCATTCGCCAAAAGGTTGGGGAAAGCCGAAGGAAGCACCACTGGCTCCTCGCCGTCTCCGTCATAAGTCGCGCGGAAATCGACAGCGTCCTCGTCGATACCATGGAGTAGTGCTCGAGCAACCTCAGTTAGTCGCGCTTCCGTATAGCGCATGGCTGCGGCATTATCGCCGTCGATGTTACCGAAATTGCCCTGGCCATCGACCAGCCGGTAGCGCACGGCGAAATCCTGAGCTAGGCGAACCAGCGCATCATAGACCGCAACATCGCCATGGGGGTGGAATTTGCCGATAACATCGCCGACGACGCGGGCCGACTTCTTGGGCGGTAGGTCCGGCTCAAGCTTCAGCTGGCTCATAGCGAAAAGCAGCCGCCGGTGTACCGGTTTCAAGCCATCGCGCACGTCGGGCAGCGAACGCGACATGATCGTAGACAAGGCATAGGCGAGATAACGCTCGGAAAGCGCTTCTACCAGAGGCTTATCCTGCACATCGAAGGCCGGCGACGAGATCGGTTTCATGGGTTTCCGGCGGTTAAGTCCTGCACGAGGTCCTCCCTATCAGATTTTGTCGGGTTTCGGCCATACCATTGCGCAAATCGACGCCGCGCCGGTGGCAAGCCGTGAGGCAAATGGTAGTCAAGGAACGATCCGGTCAGAAATAGCCCGCCCCTAACCTCTTCCACACCACCGCGCCCCAGCCCAATCAGGAACGCCGGCAGAGGCAGCAGCCGATCGGCCCAAGGCCCCACTGCGGAGCGCGACACCGCCCGGCCGGTGCGCGGACTTACCGCCACCAAGTCATCGACACTTCCAGTAACGGCACAACGACTTAAATCAAGCCCGAAACCCAGTTCAGCCAGCAACCCCACCTCCCAGCGGACATAGGCCTCGGCCCAACCCGTCCGCCCCAAGGTTTCGAACAGCGCTAACAAGTTTTGATAGGTAACTGGGTTAGGCTCACGCTCGGAAAGCCCGGCCTCGATTAAGGCGCAGGCGGCAACCAAGGCCTCCAGCCGGCCGGGTTGGTCGAGCAGGCCAAGCCCGTAGTAGCGGAGCGGCTCCAGCGTCAGAGCCCCAAGTTGTTCAGGCAAGCGGGCACGCCAGCGGGCGCTGACCAGGGTTCCCGGTTCAAGAGCGGGACGCCGATTGCGGCTCCGGCCGCCCCGGACCAGCCCGGCATGGCGTCCGCAACAAGCAGTCAGCAGCACCGCCAGCGCCGAGGTTTCACCCCAGGGCCGCGCGGACAGTACTATGGCGCGGTCGGTCCATTCCATCGAATGGCTCCAGCCACTAGGTACAGGCCAAAGACCAGCGCCAACACCACAGGCAGGCCATGACCGGGCCACATATCAAGCAGTGCGCCGGATACGGCCGGACCGGCAATGGTACCGATAGTATAGACCATGATGAACATAACATTGGCATGGGCCAGCCGCTCGGGCGGAAATTTATGTGCGATTTCGATCAAGCCAAGGGTATAAAAGGCCGAAATAGCGCCCCCCCACAGAAACAGCAGAGGCCACAGCCCCCACTCCACGCCAGCAGTCGCGCCGAGGACAAGGTCAAGCCCAACCACCGCCGCAAGGCTGAACCCGGCAGCGAATCTAAGCACCCGGCTGGAGCCAACCCGGTCGGCAAGCCAGCCAAGCGGAACTTGACAGACCAAACCACCAACCGCCAGCACCGACACCGTCAATAGCGCCAACGGTCGTTCCACCCCGGCCGCACCAGTATAAAGCGGCAACAACGTAAAGAGCGAAATTTCAACAAAGCCGGTAGTAAAGCCGGCAAAAACCGCTGCCGGTGCCGCAAAAAACACCTCCGACCAAACCAGCACCGAAAACTGACCTCCACTGGCCGGGCACGGCGGCAACGGCGGCAACGGCGGCAAACTGTACCGGGCCAGCATCGGCGGCAGCGTCGCCAAAAGGATCAAGACGGCGGCGACCACGAACGGCAACACGCCATCAATGCCGGTAAACTGAAGCAGCAGCGGCCCCACAGCGATCCCGCCGCACCACATGGTAGCATAGAGGCCAACCAGCCGCCCCCGACTCGATGAATTGGCGGCGCGACAAAGCCATGTCTCGTTAACCACCCACTGCACGGCCAAGCCGAAGCCAACGGCAAAGCGCAACACGAACCAGGCCGGAACCGAACCCAATACCGGGAACAGCGCCAACGCCAGCGCCGAGACAAGGCACCCCACCACAGCCGCAGGGACCATACCGATAGCGCAGACCAGTCGCGGCACCAGCGGCGCCGTCACCAGCACGGCAACAGCCGGCATGGCAGCGTTGACGCCGATTAGCCAAGCCCCCGCCCCAGCCGCTTCCATACTGAGAGCGACCAGGGGAATCGTCATGCCGACAGTAAGGCCAACTGCCACAGCGCTAACCATTACAGCGCCAAGCCCATGAAGACGACGCCGATCAGCTACCAGCACATCAGCTGCCAGCACATCAGCTGCCGAGTAATCGCCACGGTCCGGCATTTTTAATACCTCGGGGCGGGGGCAGCCGCGTGTGCTCAGCGCGAAGTTACTCTTGATCCGGCCAGCGGACGAACTCCCAGCTTTGCAGCAGCCGGCCTAGCGGAGGCAGCGGCTTTCGGCGGTAGGGTTTCGGACGCTTGGCCTAGCTTACCAAGTTTTGCTGCCAGCTCTGTAATACGACTTCCAAGCTGGCGTACCTCTTCGTGAACTACCGACAACTCAGACGGCACATCCTCGATAACGTGGCCTTCATCCTCAACATCGAAAGGCGCGACGCCAAGAACCGCTTCAACCCGTCGCTGTAAACGATCGGGTAGCTTGTCTTGAGTATCACGCAGCCTGTCCTGACCTTCACCTAGCTTATCCAAGCCATCACCAAGTTTATCCTGACCTTCAACAAGTTTATCCTGACCTTCACCAAGCTTATCCTGAAATTCACAAAGCTTATCCTGACCTTCACTCAGTTTAACCAGGCCTTCACCTAGTTTTTCCAAGCCTTGGCCATGACTTACTAGGCCCACCTCGACACTTCCAAGCAACTGGCGCTGCTCTTGGTTGTGAATGGTCCCTTCGGTACGCAGATCTGATTGCGCCCTTTCGATCCGACTAAGTTGGTCGACCATCCGCCCCAGTTGCTCGCGAACACGAGTAATCTGCTCATTGATACGGCCGACCTGTTCGCCAAAACGACCGGTGGCACCGGCCTCGACAAAGGCGGACATCCCCACGCGCGGCGGCAAAACCGACACCGTCGGCGGTGGCGGAGACGAAGGCGGCAGCGACGGCGGCGGCGGCGGCGGCGGAGAAGGTAGGGGCGACGGCGGTGCCGGTGCCGACTCGATAACTTCGAGTCGCATCAGTTGATCGCTCTGCTTGGCCAGTTGCTCACCAACCCGCGCTATCTGGTTGCCAAGCCGGGAGTGAGCCGCCTCCAGACGGGCCAGTCGCTCGTCATGGCTCTCGGCGATGGTCAGCAACCGTTGTAGCAGCGGTTTCAATTGATCTACCACGACTGCACTCATTGGGGTGGTCTTCCAGGTTGGCCATCATTCTGGTCGGCTCACGGCCGTGCTCCAGTTAACGGGCGATAACTAACGGGCGATCCAGCCACCGTCCACCGATATCGCGGTACCGGTGATCGAGCGAGCACCTTCGCCGCAGAGGAACAGTGCAATGGCGCCGATCTCCTCGACGGTAACAAAGCGTTTGGTCGGCTGGGGGGCAAGCAGAATATCGCGGATCACCTCGTCGCGCGACTTGTTGTGAACCTTGCATTGATCGTCGATTTGCTTTTCGACCAGCGGCGTCCAGACATAGCCGGGGCAGATAGTGTTGCAGGTTACACCTTGCTGGGCGCCCTCCAGCGCCAAGACCTTGGTTAAACCCATAAGCCCATGCTTGGCAGCAACGTACGCGGCTTTGAAAGGCGAGGCGGCCAGGGCGTGGGCCGACCCCGTATTAATAATCCGGCCCCACTCCCGAGCCTTCATTCCGGCGAACACCGCCCTGGTGGCATGAAAGGCGGCGCTAAGATTAATCTGGATAATTTCGTCCCACTTGTCAGGAGGAAAGGACTCCACGGGCGCAACATGCTGGATGCCGGCATTGTTGACCAAAATATCGACAGGACCAATTGCGGCCTCTGTTTCAGCAATCATCGCCGCGATTTCAACCGGCTTACGCATGTCAGCCGCCGAATAAACCACAGTTACACCGAATTCGGCGGCCATCCCAGCCCGCAACCTCTCAATCACCGCAAAATCGCCAAAGCCGTTAATGGTAATACTGGCTCCCTCTGCGGCAAGCGCCCGGGCAACACCGAGGCCGATCCCGCTGGTCGAGCCGGTGATCACAGCTGTGCGTCCCCGCAGCGAACCGGCGGCAAAGGCGGCACCGCAAGACGACGAAACGACACTAGTCAAGGCTGCATTCCTTCCGCACATAACGAGTTGCGAATGACTTTAACTGAGGACGCATCTGCATTTTACCAAGAGTCTTGCCAGACGGAAGCGTTCTTTTGGACTTTCCGTTCGGATCAAAGAAAAGTGGTTTGGCCACCCATCATCCCCAACAGGTGCGACGAAACGACTCAGTCAAGGTTTCGCCACCGAATTTATTGATTTTCCCCTGGTAATGCCGTCAGATTTTCGATTCACTCAACTTGGCCATAATAGAGCGGCCACCATCATCTTCCAAGGTATCTGACAGCACGGCCAAAATACCGGCCAGCGTAATTCATCTAATATCCACATGGACATAACGGCAGCTTTGCCGGGAAACGGAACGTCGTCATGTTGTCGAAGGATGCGATCAGAGCCGCGATCCATGATCTTCAAAACTTTAGCCACAACGACATGACGAAGGGTCAGCTTTCGATAGTTGACAATGCGCTTGGGCTTTTCTATGAGGCATACGCTCAGGCGGTACTTGACGAGCACAACCTCGGAGTCAATATCAGCAGCATTTGTGGTTTCATCCGTTACGTCAACGTCATTCCCCTGAACGTCAGCATGTCCATGCGCTCAGCCCCCGTCCGAGTCGCTGCAATCGCGGCGTGATCCTAGGTGCTCACCGTGACGCGGCGGCAACAATAACGCTTGCCAAGTGCTAATTTGCGGCTTAGCATTTGCTGGCAGTTTAACGAATTTGGTGCCTGTCATGACTTATGAAGAATTTTCCAGCATGGTCGACGCGCGGTGCCAGGAACTGGAGTATGGAGCTGCGGATTCTGTCGGTCAACAGTTCAGCAACGGGCTGTCCGATGCCCTAGGGGACTACCTTGTTAGCATGGATGACGACGCTCGGTTGGCCGAAGTCACCCAAGCTATATCAAAAGAAATGGAGGAAACGCTTAAGGCTTTTGATGATGGAAATGCTTTTCGATGATGACGACACCTGTTCCCAAACACCCAACATTAAATCATGCCGACAAGATGACCATATGGAGTCTGTTTAGACAGCTGGATGATGTTCTCTTGAGAGCCCCCGGATTCAAAAAATGTTTTTCCGCTGATGAGGCTGCTCTCATAAATGCGAAGTCTGATGCAATTGTTTACCACCCAAAACACCTAGCGGTCCTGAATATAGCAGCGTCGTCACTTGACGCCTATAAAGTGGTGAGCTGGTACGGTTTTTTTATTTGCAAGCACACCGATGATAGATGCAAAATATCACTTTTGGCGGCAATATACGTTCTGAGAGTTTTCCTTAACCAAGAAACCGGCGTCAAGCTGGGCAAAGCAACTACATCGATGCTTTACTACCTTGCTGTCAATGACGGTGACGAACACAAAGACGAATTTGGCATTGGAAAAAATGGTCTTTACATGGCCTTTTCCACTGCCCATGCCGCCCTCAAAATTGCCAAGATAAAATATGGCGCCACGCCCCACGAGGCTGTCGACGGCCATGATGGATTGACACACAGCACCGGTCAAGGCTAGCATCCGTCCCGGGCCACGACCCCCCACCGGGTCGCTCTATTCTGTGAGGAATAGTTCTGTGACGAATATTTTAATAAAGCCAACAACACGACCGAGCTGCATTAATTTCTCCTCGGGACCATGCGCCAAACATCCAGGTTGGTCGCTCCCTGCCCTTGAAGGAGCCGCACTGGGCCGCTCTCACCGCGCCAAGGTTGGCAAGGCCAAGCTCCAGGAAGTCATAGATTTATCCCGCGAGATACTTGGCCTGCCGCCAGGCTACCGCCTCGGCATCGTCGCTGGCTCCGACACCGGGGCCGTCGAAATGGCGCTGTGGACCCTACTTGGCGCACGCGGGGTTGACGTCGTGGCCTGGGAGGCATTCGGCAAGGACTGGGTCACTGACGTCACCAAGCAACTGAAACTGCCAAACACCCGCAGCTTCACCGCCCCCTATGGCGAGTTGCCCGATTTGGGCCAGGTCGACTTCGCCAACGACGTGGTTTTCACCTGGAACGGCACCACCTCCGGCGTCCGCGTCCCCAACGGCGACTGGATTGCCGACGACCGCCAAGGCCTGACCATCTGCGACGCCACCTCGGCGGTATTCGCCATGGACATTCCGTGGTCTAAAATCGACGTAGCCACTTGGTCATGGCAAAAAGTCCTGGGCGGTGAAGCCGCGCACGGCATGTTGGTACTAAGTCCGCGCGCAGTCGAACGGCTGGAAAGTCACAAGCCGACTTGGCCGTTGCCCAAACTCTACCGCATGACCAAGGACGGCAAGATTAACGAGGGCATCTTTAAGGGCGAGACCATCAACACACCCTCGATGCTAGCAGTCGAGGACGCCATTGACGGCCTGAAGTGGGCCAAGGGCGTTGGCGGGCTGCCCGCCCTGATTAAACGCTCGGAAGCCAACCTCAAGGCGGTCGCCGACTGGCAGGCCAAGTCATCTTGGGCCGGGTTCCTGGCCAAGGTTCCGGCCACCCGTTCCTGCACCTCAATCTGCATCCGGATAACAGACCCCTCGGTCGAGCCAGCGGCGCAAGCCGATCTTGCCAAGAAGATCGCATCAGCCCTGGAAAAAGAAGGCGCGGCCAACGACATCGGCGCCTACCGCGACGCACCGCCGGGGCTGCGGATTTGGGGCGGCGCCACCGTCGAAACATCCGATATTGAGGCGCTGTTGCCCTGGCTGGACTGGGCCTTTGCTGCTTCCAGGTAGAATCCTCAGCAGCCTCTCCATATCTCCCCTCCCTCCGGCTTTGCGCCGGGGGAGGTCGTTTGTGCAAAGGGAATTCCCCACATGGCAAAAGTTCTAATTTCCGACAGTCTCAGCCCACGCGCAGTAGAAATTTTCAACGAACGCGGCATTGAGGTCGATGTGAAGACTGGGCTCAAGCCAGACGAGTTGAAAGCCATCATCGGTGAGTATGACGGACTAGCCATCCGCTCCAACACGAAGGTGACCAAGGAAATCATCATCGCCGCCGCCGGGAGGCTGAAGGTGGTGGGACGCGCCGGCATCGGCGTGGACAACGTGGACATTCCAGCTGCAACCGCCTGCGGCGTCGTGGTGATGAACACGCCTTTTGGCAATTCGATCACCACCGCCGAACATGCCATTGCCCTGATGTTCGCGCTCGCCCGTGAACTCCCAGCCGCCAACACCTCAACTCACGCCGGAAAGTGGGAAAAAAACCGCTTCATGGGCGTCGAGGTAACTGGCAAGACCCTGGGCATCATCGGCTGCGGCAACATCGGCTCAATCGTCGCCGAACGAGCCATCGGCCTTCGAATGAGAGTAATCGCATTCGATCCATTTTTGTCGAGCGAGCGAGCAGAACAGCTTGGTGTTGAAAAGATTGAGCTGGAATCCCTGTTGGCACGATCCGACTTCATTACCCTGCATACACCGCTGACCGACGGCACCCGCAACATTCTTAATGCCGAGACCCTGGCGAAGACTCGCAAAGGTGTGCGTATCATCAATTGCGCCCGAGGCGGACTGATCGTCGAAGAAGACCTCAAGGCGGCCATCGTGTCCGGACATGTGGCGGGAGCGGCGCTTGATGTCTTTGCCACCGAACCGGTCAAGAGCAGCATCTTCTTCGGCATGGAGCAGGTAATCTGCACGCCGCATCTAGGGGCATCGACCACCGAGGCCCAAGAGAATGTCGCGCTCCAGGTTGCCGAACAGATTTCTGACTTCCTGATCACCGGCTCAATCGTCAACGCCCTCAACATGCCATCAGTCTCGGCCGAGGACGCACCAAAGCTGCGACCCTATATGAAACTCGCCGAACAGCTAGGCAGTTTCGCCGGCCAGATCACCGTCTCTGGACTAAAGGCCGTCACCATCGAATACGAAGGTCACGTCTCCGAACTCAACACCCGGCCGCTGACCCAGTTGGTGCTGAAAGGACTGCTGGCCCCATTATTAACCTCGGTCAACATGGTAAACGCACCGTTGATTGCCCGTGAACGCAACATTCAAGTCTCCGAAACCAAGCGTGGGCGCTGCTCGGATTACCATACTCTGATTAGGGTCACGGTGGACACCGACCAGGGCAGCAAGGTGTTGTCGGGCTCGCTGTTCGGCGGCGACAAGCCGCGCCTAGTCGGCATTGATGATGTGGCGGTGGAGGCCGAGTTGTCACCGATCATGCTGTTCACCCACAACGAGGATAAACCCGGCTATATCGGTCGCCTTGGCTGTATGCTCGGCGACAATGGCATCAACATCGCCACCTTCCACCTTGGCCGCACAAGTCCCGGTTCCAACGCCATGGCACTGGTTTCGGTTGATCAGGTGATCGATGACGTTCTACTTGATAAATTACGCCATTTACCTGGGGTAGTCGCGGCTACCGTGCTGACTTTTTAGCCCACAGCA
>JBAXKX010000037.1:0-15843 GCA_037135115.1 Rhodospirillaceae bacterium | reverse complement strand
GCCATGTTCCGCGCCCACACCACCGACTGACTTATGCCCCCAAGGTGAAGATCAAACTCCCTTCCCTGCGACTGCCATTTGATCCAGGCGCGTTGCTGGCTCGCCTCATTTGGAGGGGGGGGGGCTTTAGCAATGGCTTGCGCCGAAGGGGGCGTCATAAATGGGGTTTGCCGCCAGTCTTTGTCATGGCCGTGCTACTAATAGTTGGTATCATTATCGGAATACTCTATTGGCTGTGGATAAATGACGAGGAGGCCCGACAACTTCGCGCCGCTGACGCACCCTTGGTCTCGGTTGTCGTTGTCGGCGGCGTGCCTTACGCTAAAACCGATCAACCCCCGGCGAAGCCTGACGCTCATGCCGAAGCCGTTGCCCCTTCTGGCCCCATAACCCCCCGTGGCATTACTGTTGGCGTGCCGCCTGACGCCACCCCTCCGCCTGACGCCACTCTTCTGACCGAGAATATTGGTAAGGCTGCCCCCGGACCCGGACCAGATGAGGTGTTTGCACTCACCAAGGCTCCTGCGCTTGGCTTGACCGAAAAATCGGCGCGTAACAGTCTGCTGCCGGCAATCGCCAGTGACGGTCGTCAGCCTTGGCAGGTCTATGCCCGGCCCTTTTCCGCAGCGGATAGACGCGGCCGTATCGCCATCGTGATCGGACAAATGGGCGTGGCCGGTGCTGCAACCGGCATGGCGCTGCAACGGCTGCAACCTGGGGTTACGCTGGCATTCGTGCCGGTTGCTGAACGTCTGGACGGGTGGATAGAAGCTGCGCGTGGGCGCGGGCACGAAGTAGTGATGAGCGTGCCGATGGAGCCGCTGAACTATCCCCGTGAGGATCCTGGCCCTAACACGCTGCTGCTGGCCCAAGACACTGCCCACAACCTGGATCGCCTGGAATGGGCGCTCGCCCGCTTTCACGGCTATGTCGGCGTGACCAGCCCGAGCGGTTCGCGCTTCGGTGCCGACTCGAACGCCATGCGCTCGATTATGGAGGTGTTCAAGAAACGCGGCCTGATGTTCCTTGACGCCCGCACGGCCCAAGGCAATGTCGGCCTTGGTCTGGCAACCGAGCTGGGCGTGCCCCGCGCCTATGTCAACCGCATGATCGATCAAGACCCGTCTCGCACTGCCATTGACGCCGAACTGGCCATGCTGGAGACTATTGCACTAAAGGATGGTGCCGCAGTCGGTATGGGTACCCCGTACCCAACTACCTTGGAGCGACTTGTTAAATGGATACCTCTGCTTCCGGATAAAAAGCTGATACTGGTACCGCTATCGGCGCTAGCCAACCTCCAAAAGATGCCCGAACCACCCAAGGGCCAAGCCGAAGCAAAAAACCCAACGCAAGAAAAGCCACACTGATCCCATGTCTGAAATCAACTCCCTTTCTACCCTGCCCTATCGACCTTGTGTCGGCATTATGCTGTTCAACGCCGCCGGTCATGTTTTGGTTGGCCGGCGACTTGACGCCCCTAACGCTTGGCAAATGCCCCAGGGGGGCATTGATCCCGGTGAGACTCCGGAATTAGCTGCGTTGCGTGAACTTGCGGAGGAAATCGGCACCGACCGCGCCGAACTGGTGGCGCAAACTCGTGACTGGCTGCGCTATGAACTCCCCAATCACCTGATCGGCGTGGTATGGAAGGGACGTTATCGCGGGCAAGAGCAAAAATGGTTCGCGGCCCGCTTCCTTGGCAATGATCAAGATATTAATGTTGCGACCGCCGCTCCCGAGTTTGATGCCTGGAAATGGGTTTCGCCCGATGAGTTGGTTGCTCTGGCGGTT
Source organism: Rhodospirillaceae bacterium (assembly GCA_037135115.1). Taxonomy (GTDB): domain Bacteria; phylum Pseudomonadota; class Alphaproteobacteria; order Azospirillales; family Azospirillaceae; genus BOG-933. Next base: position 14,049 of record JBAXKX010000037.1, on the reverse strand, counting down.
ACATTCAAACGCGACGTCTATCGGGCGGTGCTGAGCGAACTGCAGCCGGTCATTACCGGCACCGTCTCGCCGCTAAGTTAGTAAGTTTATTCCCATTTCATACGGGGGGCGCTGCCATGAATAAGAAACTTATCGGTCTCGTGGTCGCGATCGTGCTTGTCGTTGTGATTGCTGTCATCGTGATCGTGGTTTTGCCGGTAGGATTGTCCGAATCCGTAGTTGGTGGTTGGCTGATTACCGCAGTCAAGCAGAAGACCGGTCGCGATCTCGCGTTTACCAAACTGTCGCTGACACTGTTTCCTGAAATCCGAATTAGTGCTGACGGTGCCACCCTCTCTGATTCCTTAGCCGATGATGTGGGCAGCGGCGGCGGCGTGCCGATGCTGCGGTTAGGTCGGATAGATGCGGCGGCGTCAATCATCCCATTGCTGTACGGTTCCATTGACCTGCGTCGTTTGACCATCGCCGATGCCGACCTGCGCCTGACCGTACGGCCCGACCGTGGTGCCAATTGGTTGTTCAGCCCCCCGGCAGCCACTACCCCATTTGAAGCTACCTCTTCCCTGCCAGCCAAACCCGCAACCTCTATGGCCTTGTCGGAACTCCGGCTAGGTGATGTAAGAATTGCCAAGTTCGGAATCGTTTACGAGGACCAAATTACCGGCCAGACAATTACGGTCGCCGACGGCGGCCTGGAAATGCGCATGCCCAGTCTTGATGCGACGGCGGCGATCAAGGGGAGCGCGGTGGTCAACGGTAAGCCGGTCAAGCTTAGCATTACCGTGACCGAGCCGAGGGCCCTGATGGAGACACGCCCAACTGAAATCATCACCCAGGTCAAGAGCGAATTGGCATCTTTATCCGGTGATATCAAGGTGGTCGGTGATGGTCACAGTGCCGGCCCGGTGTCCTTGTCGGTGCCAAATCTTGCCGAGCTGCGAAATTGGTTGCGCCTGCCGGGCACAATGCCGGCTGCCGTCAAGGCCATCCGTTTCAGTGGATCGATTGCGTTGACCGCCGGAAAGGTCGAGTTGTCACCATTCGAAGTCGCCGCCGACGATGCTAAAGTTGCGGGGGCAATCTCCCTTGACCTCAGCGGGCCGCGCCCCAAGGTCAGCGGCAGTTTGCGGGTATCGCCGATTGAGCTTGATCGCTTTCTTGCCAAAACTTCGGCCAGGGCAACCACGCCGGTAGCTGCGTCAAGTTTAGCGAAGGCATCCGTACAGTCAGCGGCAAGCATGACGCAAGCGCCCGCACAAGCCACGGCCGTCGAACCTGACCTGCCTTGGGATGATTTGCGCAAGCTCAATCTTGATCTTAAGCTGGCGTTGGCCGGTGTGACGATTCGCGGTGATCGCTTCGGGCCAAGCCAAGCCGTGATGGTGTTGAACAACGGTGCGCTTGCCCTGGATTTGGGCGACACTCCAGCTTTCGGTGGCACGATGGCGATAAAGCTGCGGGCGGATGCCGGCAGCCATGAACTGTCGGTCGCTTCGACGCTGAGCGGCATCGGTTTGCGGCCGGTGCTGGAACAGGCCGGTCTAGGCCGAGCGGAACGGCTGACCATGTCAGGCAACCTGACGCTGGCCGGACATGGGGCCACCCGCGCCGCCTTTGCCGAAAAGCTGACCGGGAGGGGCGTGCTGGCGCTGGCCGGGACCAAACTCTCGCTTGGCAATTCCGAGCGCCCGATTGATGTCGAGCGTTTGGCACTCAATATTGATTTGCCTGGGCTCGATCGGGCAATTGTTGTGGACGGGGACGTGAAGTTGCGCGGTCAGCCGCTCAAGTTGCGGCTTGATATCGCCGGGCCACGAGCTTTGGTTGCGGGAAAGTCCACTGATGTCGCCCTGAGTTTGCAGGGGCCGCCGCTGACCGCCAGTTTCAAGGGGGGCGTCGATCTTGCCGGTTCATTTAATGGCCGAGTTTCATTGGTTATCCCTTCACTCGCGAACGCTGCCGGGCTGATCCAATTCGACGTTCCTGACGTGCCCTCGATTCGAAGTGTGCGTTATGATGGTGCAATCGCCAGGACTCCGGTTAGGGATTCGCTTTCCGATTTTACGCTGATGCTAGACGAGGCCAAAGCCGTCGGTACGATGAGCGTTGAGCGCAATCGGGCGGTGCCTCAGATTACGTCACGGCTAACGCTTGAGGGGCTGGACCTCGACCGCCTATTGAAAGCGGCGCCGGAAAAAGCGGCATCGGAAAAAGCGACAAAATCCTTGAAAAAATCCTCCAAAACAACCGCCCCTTCTGCCCCCGCTAGTTCTACGATCGATGCCGGGTTGTTGCGCACATTCAACCTCGATGCGGTGATCGACAATCGTGGTCTGCGCTTCGGTGGTGTCCAGCTCGGGGCCTCTAAGCTTACGGTTCTTTTGCAGGATGGCCGGTTGAGCGTCGATGCGCCTAGCCTGCCGGTGTTCGGTGGCCTGTCCAGCACCGTGCTAAAGCTTGACGCCGCCCGGCCGGCCCAGTTGGGCCTAGCATTGCGGGTCAAGGCAGAGGGGATAAAGACCGAGGATATGATGGTTGCCGTTGCCGACAGCCATTTGATCAGGGGCATCACCGCCATTGATCTTGATGTCACGGCATCGGGTCGTTCCCAGCAGGAATTGATAGCGGCGCTGGCCGGTACTACAAAGCTGGCTATGGGTAAAGGCACCCTGCTTGGCATTAATATCGCCGCCATCCTGCGCGATCCGATCGCTGCCGCAACCGGGCGCTCTAACGATGCTGGCCGCGAGACAGATTTCTCCGAACTCGGTGCGAGCTTCCGCATTGATCATGGTATCGCGCGGACCAACGACATGACCATGTTGGCGCCGCAGTTTCGCGTAACCGGTGCCGGCACGGTGGGGTTGCCTGAACGCAAGCTTGACCTTCACCTTGAACCGATGCTGACCGGCACCACCGCCGTGTCGAACATTGCGGTTCCTGTGCTTATCACCGGTTCCTTTGAACAACCGCGCATTGAGCCAGACTTTTCAGCCGTGCTGTCCAGTATCGCCAAGGACCCGGCCAAGGCTGCCGATGCCATCAAGCGCTTGAAAGAAGGTGGCAAACCCGCCGCCATACTCCGCGATTTGCTGGGAGGTAAACCCGCCGATGGCAACCAGCCGCCTCCATCCTCCCCGCCTCCATCCTCACCTGCAGACGTTCTGGACAAGGCTCTGAGCGGCAAGGCCAAGCCGCGCGATATTCTCAAGGGGTTAGACTCGCTGTTGAGGCGTTAGGCGGGGCCCTGGTTATGGGGCCTTTGATGTGGGTAGTTTACTCTAACGAAGTACAAAAATGGGAATGGACGTCTATTTCGTTGGTATTACCAGCCAGACCGAGGTCGGCGGTCTGGGGCGGCTTTCGGGGCCTTTAGTCCGGCCCGCTTGGCAAGTATATCCGACCCGGCTGCAATTGGCGAAGTTCGCGATGCCGCTCCTTGATGCTCTGGCCGATGATGCTCATGTCGTCGAGATTACTTCCGGTGCGGTGCTTGGGCGCTACGGTATCAGCCAAGAACTCTCGGTTGGGATGGAGATCATCGCTGGCCCTAACTTTAGGGTTCAACAGCTTGCCGCCGTAGTTTTTCATCTTGCCCGCGACGCCGGCCAACGAGACGCCTTCGTTGCCCGCGTCCTGCCCGCCGATGAGTGGAGTGACAATGCTCGCCCTGGATTTACTGTGTTATTCAAAGAGCCGCAGCGAATCGGAACCCTCCAGCGCTTGCGCGACGAAATCTCTACCTGCGAGGGCGACGGCTGGCCTATTGATGGCTTCACGTCGATTCCGGTTCGCAGCGGTGTAATCAGTGCCGGTGTGACCAGTGACCCATCGGTGGGTTTGGTCGCCGGTTTGCGCTATATCTTTATGCCTGAGATCAGCGTTCGGTGGGACCGCAATCTCCGAACCCATCTGATATCCGACGAGGACGCCACCGATATCATCTTGCTGGATCAGTCGGCCAAGATTGGCCGGCTGTGCCGCAAACTGGAGGCCGATCAGATGATAGAGCGGGCTTGGCTCAACTGGTTTGACGTGATCGTCGGCGGCATCGAGGACTACGACGATCTAATCAGTCGTTTGCTGAGCCCCGAAGCTGCCACTAACGACGCTTCGATGTCACGCAAGCCGTTTTCGGAACTTTTGGGACTGACCAACAGCTGCGTTCTGGCGCGCCGGCTCGAGTTCCTAAGCTCCAAGCGACACGATTAAGCGGCATCAGCGCTAGCGTTTGCCCGTCAGCAGGTGCTCCAGCCAGTGGATATCATAGTCGCCATTGATGAAATCGCGCTGGATGATCAGGCGGTTATGCAACGGGATGGATGTCTCGATGCCGCCGATTACGAATTCTTCGAGCGCGCGACGTAGCCGCATCAGGCACTCGTTACGTGAACTGCCATGTACGACTAGCTTGGCGATCAGGCTGTCATACTGTGATGGCACCTTGTAACCGTCATAAAGCGCGCTGTCGACTCGCACCCCCAGCCCGCCGGGGGCATGATATCCGACGATTCGCCCCGGTGATGGTGCGAAGGTCTCAGGATGCTCGGCATTGATTCGGCACTCAATCGAATGACCCTGGATCCGGATATCCTCTTGGGTGTAGCCGAGCGGTGCTCCCGTCGCGACCCTTATCTGTTCCCGAACTAGGTCGATGCCGGTAATCATTTCGGAAATCGTGTGTTCGACCTGAAGCCTAGTGTTCATCTCGATAAAGAAGAACTGGCCATCCTCGAACAGGAATTCCATGGTTCCCACCCCGCGATAGCCCAACTGGCGGGCAGTAGTCACGGCCAGGGTGCCGATATAATCGCGTTGACTGGCGTTGAGGCCGGGCGACGGCGCCTCTTCTATCACCTTCTGGTGCCGGCGCTGGACCGAGCAATCGCGCTCGCCGAAGTGGACGACGTTGCCGTGGGTATCGGCTAGCAGCTGAATTTCGATATGGCGCGGCTTCACCAAATACCGTTCCATATATACTTCGTCGTTGCCGAAGGCCTGCCTGGATTCGGCCTTGGCCATCTGGAACGCCTCGCGCAGCGATTCGGGGTTGCGCGCTACCTTCATGCCGCGACCGCCGCCGCCAGCCGCAGCCTTGATCAAAATGGGGTAGCCGGTCTGTCTGGCGACCTCTTCGGCTTCCTCAACGGTATTCACCGGACCGTCAGAGCCTGGAACCACCGGCAGTCCAAGCTCCAGCACCGTCTTTTTGGCGGTGACTTTGTCACCCATGATGCGGATGTGCTCGGGCGTCGGACCGATGAAGGTAAAGCCGTGCTCCTCGACCATCTCGGCAAATTGGGCGTTTTCCGAAAGAAAACCGATGCCTGGGTGAATGGCATCGGCGCCGGTTATGGTCGCAGCCGACAGAATCGCCGGGATGTTAAGGTAGCTGTCCTTGGCAGCAGGCGGGCCGATGCATACGCTTTCATCCGCGAGGCGGACATGCATAGCTTCTGCGTCGGCGGTAGAGTGTACCGCGACGGTATGGATGCCCATTTCGCGGCACGCACGGTGAATGCGTAGCGCGATTTCGCCACGATTGGCGATTAGGACCTTTTCAAAGACATGACCGGCCATGGGATGGACCAATTACTCGACAATCAACAGGACTTCGCCGAATTCGACCGGCTGGGCATCGGTAACCAGGACATGACTGACAGTCCCCCCGCGCGGAGCCTTGATCGGATTCATCACCTTCATAGCCTCAATGATCATCACGATCTGACCGAGCTTGATGACGTCTCCAGGACGGACATAGGGCGTGCCTCCAGGTTCGGGCGAAATGTAGGCAGTGCCGACCATCGGCGAGGTAATCGAGCCAGGTGGCACCTGCGCGCCACCCCCCCCCGGTCGAGCCGCGTTGGATACCGCTGCCGCTGACAGCACGGGGGCTGCCGGCAAGCAAGATGTAGATACCGCAGGCTGACGGGTAACGCGAATGCGCCGGTCCCCTTCTGCGAACTCAACTTCGGTCAGACCTGTCTCGCGCAACAGGTCCGCAAGCTTGCGGATCAAGTCGCCGTCGATGTCGAAACTCGTCATCCTTCAATCCTGTTGTTCAAGCCTGATCTGTTGTTCAAACCTGATCTGTTGTTCAAACCTGCTCGAGAATCGATGCCATGGCGTCAAGTGCCAACAAATAACCAGTGACACCCAAGCCGCAAATCACGCCTTTGGCAACCGTAGAAATGTACGAATGATGCCTGAACGTCTCACGCCTGAAAATGTTCGTCAAATGAACTTCGATGATCGGAAGCTCGGCCAACGTCAGCGCGTCGAGAAGCGCTATTGATGTGTGGCTGTAGCCCCCAGCATTGATTACGATGCCATCGTTTTCGAGTCTCGCCCGCTGAACCCAGCCGACCAGTTCACCCTCGCTGTTGGACTGCCTAAAGTCAATGATCAATCCCAGTGCTGCCGCCCGTTCCCGGCATGTAGCCCCGATATCGTCAAGCGTCAGCGAGCCATACACAGCGGGCTCTCGCACTCCGAGCATATTTAGGTTAGGGCCGTTGAGGATCAGGACCGATGCACCAGCGGGCAAGGCGTACTCTCATTTCCACGATATCTAATATGATCTTATAACATGCCTTGAGCCAACGGCAATGGTCCAGGTGCGCTCATGGCACCAAATAGCTCAGGCATCCGGCGGGGATCATGTGCCAGCGGGGATTTCTGTTATTGAGCCCATCATTCCCGCCGACACCATGGTACTCTCCACCATTCTGCCCCACACAGAACCCCTGGTTTCCGTCATATTACAAGGATTCCCTTGCCGAAGCATCCCCGCAAGCCCGCCCCGTTCCCGACCAGGGAAGCGGTGCTCGAATTCATCCGGCAAAGCGCTGAACCGGTCGGTAAACGGGAAGTTACCCGCGCCTTCCAGCTTGATCGAGACGCTAAGGTAGCGCTTGGGAAGTTGCTCAAGGACCTGGGGAGCGACGGTTCGCTAGAGCGGGGCCGGGGCCGGCGGCTTGCTCCGGCCAAGGTGCTGCCCGAGATGGCGGTGCTGGTTGTTTATGCCGTTTCCGGTGATGGCGAGGTGCTGGCGCGGCTAGATTCTCTGCTCCACGATGACGGCACTCCGCCCCCGGTTATTTACATGCGGCCCGAGCCGTGCGGGCATCCCTCACTGACGGTAGGAGATAGGGTGCTGGCGCGGTTGCGTCGGCTAAATGACCGCGAGTACGAGGGACGAACCGTCCGCCGTCTCGAGGGCGGACCTGAAAGGGTGGTCGGGATATACCGGGAATGCGCCGAGGGCGGCCGTATCGCTCCCACCGATCGTCGGGCCAGGGCCGAACTGACTGTGGCGTTGGCTAACGCCGCTGGCACCTTGTCCGGTGAACTGGTGTTGGCCGAACTGATGCCGGGCAGCCGTCACGGCTTGCGCCCGGCCCGGGTGCTGGAGCGGTTGGGCCATGCCGATGAGCCTCGCACTATCAGCTTGATCGCTATCCATGCCGCCGGACTGCCCACAGTATTCCCCGCAGCTGCGTTAGAGGAATGCAAGCGGGCCTTGGTGCCGACGGCAGATAACCGCGCCGATTTAAGGTCGGTGCCGCTGCTTACCATTGATGGCGCCGATGCTCGCGATTTCGACGACGCCGTGGCGGCATGGCCCGATTCTGACGGGCAAAACCCCGGCGGCTGGCATTTGGTGGTGGCCATCGCCGACGTAGCCCACTATGTACGACCCGGTTCCGCCCTTGACCGCGCCGCCTTCGATCGCGGTAATTCGGTCTATTTTCCCGACCGGGTGGTGCCGATGCTGCCCGAGGCGCTGTCCAACGATCTATGCTCGCTTAAGCCTGATGAGGACCGAGCGTGCTTTGCCGTTCATCTGTGTATTGACCGCGACGGCAATGGTTTGCGCCACCGGTTCGAACGCGGCTTAATGCGTTCGCGGGCTCGTCTGACCTATGAGCAAGTTCAGTTGGTGCATGATGCTGCGACCAACGGGGGAATTGCTCCGTCTGATATAGCTCCGCTCGATATAGTCCCCCTCAATATAGTCCAGTTGATCCCACCGCTTTATGGTGCTTTCCAGGCATTGGCGGCGGCCCGGGCTCGCCGTGGCACCCTCGAGCTGGAATTGCCCGAACGACAGGTCCTGCTCGATGCAGAAGGAAGGGTGGCCGAGATCATCACGCGAACGCGCTATGATAGCCATCGGCTGATTGAGGAGTTCATGATTGCCGCCAACGTCGCCGCCGCCGAGGCCTTGGAGCGGGCGGGGACGCCGCTTCTTTACCGCATCCATGACCGCCCCAGCCTTGATAAGCTGGAAAACTTGCGTCAGTTTCTCAGTAGTATTGGCCTGCGTCTCGCTCGCGGTCATGGCACCCAGCCGGCTCATTTTACTCAAATCCTCAAGCTGGCATCCGATCTTCCTGATCGGATTGCGGTCAATGAGATGGTGCTACGTAGCCAAGCTCAGGCCGAATATAACCCCGATAACATCGGTCATTTTGGTTTGGCGCTGCCGCGTTACGCTCACTTCACTTCACCGATACGCCGCTATGCTGACCTGATCGTCCATCGTGCCCTGATCCGCGCCCTTGGCCTTGGGGCAGAAAGTAGCACTGATTCTGTGGGCACGGGCGCACTGGATGGACTGGACGACGCAACTATAGCGCGATTGGTTGAGATTGGCGTTCACCTGTCACGAACCGAGCGCCGCGCCGCCGCCGCCGAACGCGATGCCACCGATCGCTTTATCGCAGCATTTCTGGCCGACCGAGTCGGAGCTACCTTCGAGGGGCGAATTTGTGGGGTTACTCGTTTCGGTCTGTTCGTTCGGCTCGAGGACAGCGGAGCCGACGGCCTAGTGCCAATCCGCTCTCTGCCCAATGATTATTACGATCATGTCGAAACGCTTCACGCCTTGATCGGGCGACGGACCGGGCTGACCTTCCGGCTGGGTTCGCAGGTCCGCATCAGGCTCTTGGAGGCGAATCCATTGACTGCCAGTACGTTGTTTGAATTGGCTGAGGGGGGCGATGAGGGATGGGTTCCATGCCAGCCGCGAGGTCATGGCAGGGGCGCAACAGCACCACGGAAAACCGGCAAAAAACCAGCTACCCTACGTCCTCGCCGATGAACTTGAACGACGATCCATGCGACTGTCCTCGAGGATTGAGTTCGGGCGAGATCCGGTAAGATCCGGCGAGATCCGGCGAGATCAGGGGCATCAGGTCAAACGCTTCATGTTAAGGGCATTCAGAGCCATATCTTTATGTAATTGGCCAGGGCTGGCCGCAGCCGCCCTGCTGCTTGTCTGTGGCTGCGTTACCGACACGGTTGCCGGTGCTGGACCGCTGCCTGTGTCTGAACAGGTCTTTTCGGTTGCCTACAACCGCATCTTCGAAATATTTTTGCAGCCGGTCGATATGGCTCGACTGTCGATAGATGGTCTTTCCGGCCTGCGTACCCTCGACCATTTGCTGACCGTCATAAGACTGCCGCAGTCTGTTGAGATCAAGCGCGGCAGCCGATTGGTCACTGAATTCGCCGTCCCCGATGGCAATGATCCCAATGCTTGGGCGGCTTTGACTACTATTGCGCTTGAACGGGCTCGCCAGTTCTCTCCTGAGTTGCATGATGCAACTCCAGACCAGCTTTATCAGGCGGTCTTTGATGGCCTAGTCGCCGACCTTGATGCTTATTCGCGCTACACCAACCCGGTGCGCGCTGGCAATGAGCGCGCCATTCGCGATGGTTATGGTGGCGTCGGTATGTCGCTTGATCTGGTGGCGGGTCGTTACACTGTCCGGGAACTAGTGTCCAGGGGACCGGCCGAGCGCGCGGGCATCACCGTCGGTGAGTTGATCGAGGCGATAGACGGCACCGCCACCAAGCGCATGAACGAGCAATCTGTCCGCGATTCCTTACGCGGACCGCCCGGCAGCCTGGTCCATTTGACGGTGGGCAATATGCTCAACGGTGCAATGGCGATCAGCCCGCAACGTGCGGTCACGCTTCATCGCGAGCGGGTCGTGTCCAATTCGGTTCGCCTGCGCCTGGACAACGACATTATAATTTTGAAGGTCGAACGCTTCAATGCCGCAACGGCAGTCAATCTACGCGAGGCCATTGTCCAGGCCCAGTCGAAGCTTGGCCGCCGGGCCGTCGGCTTCATCCTTGATCTGCGTGGCAACCCCGGTGGCCTGCTGGATCAGGCGGTGGCGGTTTCCGATCTTTTCCTCCGTCGTGGCCGCATCGTTTCGACCGCCGGCCGCCACCCCGATAGTTGGCAAAGATTCGACGCTATCGGCGACGACTTGCTGCATGAGTGGCCGGTTGTGGTGCTGGTGGACGGCAGATCAGCCTCTGCGTCCGAGATTGTCGCGGCGGCGCTTCAAGACAGCGGTCGGGCGATCGTAGTCGGGGCATCATCTTACGGCAAGGGCAGCGTTCAGACCGTTACCCGCCTGCCCAATGACGGTGAACTATTTTTGACATGGTCGCGTATCTATGCTCCCTCAGGCTATACCTTGCATCGTCAGGGCGTCCAGCCAACCATTTGTACTAGCCGCGATGAAAGCACCGTGGACGGCGTTCTTGCCCCCTTGCGCAATGGCCAATTGGAGCAGCCTAGCGTGCTCGCCCGCTGGCGGGCGCTGGCCCCCGATGATGAGAGCGCGCTTGCCCATCTGCGCCAGGCCTGCCCGTGGAAGGCCCACGAGCCAGAGTTGGACATACTGGTTGCCGAGCGACTGCTTAAGGTTCCGGCGCTCTACCGCAGCGCGCTTGCTCAGTCGACTACCGCCGTGGCCGAGCGCTGATTCAGGCGTATGTTGCCGCGCCGGTCGATTTCCGTTCTTGACTCCGGGCGGCACCAAGGTATTGTGCTGGATCATCGCGCTGTTCCCTTGGGCGGCTGGACGCCTATTATTTGCTGGAATCATACTCATGGCCAAGAAAAACACGGTTCTGATCCGCTTGATCAGCACCGCCGAACCCAAAACCGGGTTCTTCTACGTCAAGAAAAAGAACCCTAAAAAGACCACGGAAAAGCTGGAATTCCGCAAATACGATCCAGTGGCGCGTAAGCATGTCGTCTTCAAGGAAGCTAAGATCAAGTAGGATCAGCTGCTTGCTTTTAGAGTCACGCCCAGTTCCCTGAGACTCGCCCAGATCCACGAGTTGCGCTGTAAAGGCGCCTCGCGGTGACCAGGCGAATGGGTCTCAATTGGCGAAGGAAACAATGTTTTCTGTCTATCCGATTAAGATCCACAATCATTGTGGGTAGATTGGATGGGAGAGAATTTTTGGTGCCGAAAGCGCATTCCACAAAAGCAAGTCACTATCTTTATGGTGGGTGTGGGTCTTAACCGGATAGGCAAGCAATGTTCGAAGATGGTTCAGCCGGTGTGGGTCCGACCGTTTTATCTCCGCGTCCGTGCCAGGTCGTCGGGCACCTTTTCGAGGGTGGTGCCGACTCCTCGGTCATGGTCGATGCCTGCACCGACCATATGGCCAATCATCTCGAGCATCTTGCTGACTGGAGCAATCAGAAATGGAATGTCGGCGATTACAATCGCTACACGGTAACGGCCTGTATAGATGACTCTCGCGAATTGGTGCTGACGCTATCGTCGGAACCGCAAGAGGACGTTCGGTGTCGCATCGTTGTCGGAACCGGCAGTAATAACGGCGAGATTGTCGACCGCAGCCGTCGCGAGCGTCTGCAACGCTATGGTTTTGCCCTGGTGGACGAGAAGCGGGGTTGGGAGCATGAGTTGCGCATTTCCTCGCGCCATGACGCTGAATCAGTTGCGCGCGACCTGATGGCTCTGCTCACCGAAGTTTTCGGCTACAATGGACGCACTGCCCTGAGTTACGCACTGACCAAGGCGCAACGCGGCGAGCCTGGTTTCATTTATCGGGTAATCTGCCCCGACGATCTGCGCAAGATGTTGCTAGGATGGGGGTACCAAGCCGCCATTGGCACTACCGTGAGCGGCAATCCAGTTATCCGCAGTGGTACCGGCGGCTATAAATTTCACGTCCTGTTTGCTTGGCCGACCAAGGACGCGACGAGTTTTGGTTGCCTTGATTTTGTGACTGTATTTACCTCAAAGCAGAACCTGACGCTTTCCGTGGTCAACGAGATTAGCAGATCTTCCCGTTTCTGCCGGCTTTACCTCGACGACGAGGGTGATCTGATCCTTGAGCGCGATGTGAGCGTGACAGGTGGGGCAACTGCGGATTATATCCATGAGTGCCTGCTCGACTGGGCCTGCATGATGGACTCCGTGGTCAAGAAACTTGACGCACTGCTAGCGATGCCGACGACGCTCGTTCATTAAATTCTTTATTTAGCCCCGCGATGGCAGCATAGCCAGGCAGCGTTTTTGGGATATCCTTGCCCAGGCTCGCAAAAAGCGGTACTCGCGGATGGTGGCTTTTGCTTATCGGCAAGTATGGATACCACGCTGTGGGCTGGCTAGTTTTAATGCGAAAATCGGAATAAGGAACCGCTTAATGGCACGCAATAAAATTGCGCTTATCGGCGCCGGACAGATCGGCGGCACGCTGGCCTTGCTGGCGGGCATCAAGGAACTAGGCGATGTTGTCTTGTTCGACATCGCCGAGGGCGTGCCTGCGGGCAAGGCTCTCGACCTGGCCCAGACCGCACCGGTCGAAGGCTTTGACGGAGCCATGAGCGGAGGCAACGACTATTCGCTCATCGCCGACGCCGACGTTGTGATCGTCACGGCTGGCATTCCACGCAAGCCTGGCATGAGTCGTGATGACTTGATCAGCATCAACACCGGCGTCATCACCACGGTCGGTAAGGCTATCGCCAAATACGCTCCCAACGCTTTTGTTATCGTCATCACCAATCCCCTCGACGTGATGGTTTGGGTGATGCAGCAAGTCTCTGGATTGCCGGCCAACATGGTTGTCGGCATGGCCGGCGTGCTTGACAGCGCCCGCTTCCGCCATTTCCTGGCCGATGAGTTCAAGGTCTCGGTCAAGGACGTGAACGCCTATGTGCTAGGCGGTCATGGCGACACCATGGTACCGCTGGTCCGGCACTCTACTGTTGCTGGCATCCCGCTGCCGGATGCTGTCAAGTCTGGCTGGACCACCCAGGAACGGCTCGACGCCATCGTTCAGCGCACCCGCGACGGCGGTGCTGAAATTGTTAAGCTGCTCAAGACCGGATCGGCATTTTACGCTCCGGCGGCTTCGGCGATCCAGATGGCCGAAAGTTATCTCAAGGACAAGAAGCGCGTGCTGCCCTGTGCCGCCAATCTCAATGGCGAGTATGGATTAAAGGATATCTATGTCGGCGTACCGGTGGTCATCGGTGCTGGCGGGGTCGAGAGGATCATCGAGTACAGCCTCAACGAGGCTGAAAGGAAAGAGTTCGACGGTTCCATAGCAGCCGTTCGCGTCCTGGTTGATGTCGTTAAAAAGCTTCAGAGCGAAAAAGCGTAGGGCTTGCGCCTGTTTAATGCGTCGAGCTATTGGTAACCTTAAGGTTGTCTGTGACGGGCCTGCCCTTCCGGCCTTTTCCTACCACCACATAAGACGGTGACCATGAATATCCATGAATATCAGGCCAAGAGCCTGCTGAAAAAATACGGTGTCGCAGTTCCGCGCGGCGGCGTGGCCTATACCCCGCAAGAAGCCGAGGGCGTCGCTCGCGAGCTTGGCGGCCCGGTGTGGGTGGTCAAGTCTCAAATACATGCCGGCGGTCGCGGTGCCGGCAAGTTCAAGGACAGCCCTGGCGGTAAGGGCGGCGTCCGAGTAGTAAAGTCGATCGAACAGGTCGGAATCGACGCCATCGAGATGCTTGGTCATGTTTTGATCACCAAGCAGACCGGTCCCGAAGGCAGAGAGGTCAGGCGCATATATGTTGAGGAAGGCTGTGATATCAAGCGCGAGCTGTATCTCAGCATGCTGATTGATCGTGGCACTTCGCGAGTCACCATCATCGCCTCGACCGAAGGCGGCATGGCGATTGAGGATGTGGCCGCTGCCACTCCTGAAAAGATTATGACGCTGTCGATTGATCCGACCAACGGCATA
>JBAXKX010000036.1:0-16001 GCA_037135115.1 Rhodospirillaceae bacterium | reverse complement strand
GTACCGAGGCACTGCCGCTGCACCATTGGGGTGCTGCCGGATTGTGGGTTGCCGGCGTGTTGACGGTGGTGACGGGTTGGAGTTATCTGCGGGCTGGCATACAGTATATGGGCGCTGGCGAATTGATGGGCGCGGGCGATCCCCCCACATCCACCCCCACAGCACCACCGCCACCGGAGGATTGCTGACTGTACCGGCTGGAAATAGAGGCCGCCTGGAACGGTCTTGTCTCATGTCAGGATTGCGCAATTCGCGATCTCGTTCTTTTCGCGGGCCTGGACAGCGAGGATTTCAGCGGCATTCACCTGCCCATTCAAGACATCCGGCTGCCCCCTGGTGCCTGTCTCTATCGGAGCGGTGATGACGCGAACCATCTTTATACTGTGCGCGAGGGCTTGATAAAATTAGAACAGTATCTCTCGGATGGTACCAAGCGCATCGTCAATCTTCTCAGTCAAGGCCATGTAAGCGGGCTGGAGGCCATGACCTCCGGCTGTTATGAGCATACCGCGATCGCCTGCCAGTCGGCCGCCGTCTGCAAAATTCCCAAGCAAGTTGTGGTGCGGTTGGCTCCTAAGCTTTTCGGTCAATTGATGAGGAAGTGGCATGATTCGGTGGTCAAAACTCAGGAATGCCTGCGGGATTTGACCAGTGGCAGCGCCCGGCAACGGGTGGCCCGGCTTTTCCTGGCGCTGCCGCCCGCCAATATTTCGCGTTGTCATTTGTTCGGTCGCGAGGATGTCGGAGCCCTGCTGGGAGTAACCACCGAAACCGCCAGCCGCATTGTTGCCGAAATCAAACGCGGTGGGGCCGTCCGCGAAGTCGCTTCCAACATATTTGAACGTGATTTTGCCGAACTGGAACGCATCGCCTCTGGTAAGTCATCTGGTTATACTGGTTTCACTTGATGGCGAAGGCGGTTGTTTATTTCTTTTCCAGCTTGGCCTTCAAGTATGACAGTAGTGGATAGAGACCGGCCATCAAGGCGATTAATACGCCCCATTCGCCTTCACGGTAGCCACGGCGGAGGACGTAGCATTTGTAAAAGCGGCTGAGGACGCGGCGAAGGTTGCGACCCAGGGTTTCCTCTCGGCCAATTTGGCCGCTGGCCCGCAAATCGCCAGCGCGAGCGTCGCTGTAGCGATCGAGCCGGCGGATCATGTCGGAAATGTCGCGGTCGACATAGTGCAGGAACGGGGTGGCCAGCACTAATCCGCCCTGGCCCCGTAGTTTCACCTTGGGATGAACCCGCTGGTCGCCCCAGTGCTTGGCATTTTTGCGGAACAGCCGGCTGACCTGGGTGGTACCAAAGGCCGCGCCCCAACCATGGCGGACTAGCCGCTCGCCGATAAAATTATCAACTCGCAGCGCGTGCCAATCGCAAGGCGAACTAGCGACGATGGCGCGGATTTCCATAGCGAGTGCCGGCGGGATGTGCTCGTCGGCGTCGACCTCCAACAGCCAGTCCCCGGTTGCGGCCTCGATTGCTGCGTTGCGGCGAGTCCCTTCCAGCTCATACTTACCCTCGACCAGGCGACCGGCGCCGACCCGCTCGACAAACTCGGCAGCGATGGCCCGCGAGCCGTCAGTGCAGCGGTCAAGCACGATCACCAGTTCGTCGGCAAAGCCCAGTCGCTCCAGGCAAGGGCGCAGCCGTGCCTCCTCGTTGTGTATGCACATAAGCACGGAAAGCCGCAGTTTCAGCGCAGTGCCGGAGCTGGGTTTAGGGCTGGGGTTAGGGGCAGTCATGTGCGATTTTTCCAGTCTTTGGGCCGTCCCGCGTTAGACTTGGTAGCTATTGCGGACGGACGCCGCCATAATAACCAGCTCCGGCGCAACGGCAAGCGCCTGTTGTCTTGAAAGTTGGTCATGTCCGTTCAAGTGAAAATTTGTGGCATTAGCCAGCCGGAGGCATTGGCGGCGGCGCTGGCGGGGGGCGTTCGCTTTATCGGATTTGTTTTCTATCCGCGTTCGCCGCGCTTTGTTTTGCCGGCGCTCGCGGCCGAGCTGGCACGTTCGGTGCCGACTGGGGTGCGGGTGGTCGGGCTGTTCGTCTCGCCCGATGACGCCTTGCTTGATGATGTCACAGGCCAGGTGCCGCTCGACTATCTCCAGTTGCACGACGACGAGCCGCCCGAGCGCCTGATGGCCATTCGCAGCCGCTTCGCCCTGCCGCTGATCAAGGCCTTCCGGCTTGGTGGCGTTGCAGATCTGGAGCGAGTTCCCGCCTTCGCCGATGTCGCCGACATACTCCTGTTTGACGCCCCACCCCCGGCCGACGGCGCTGGACTGCCCGGCGGAAATGGTGTGGCATTTGATTGGAGATTGCTGGCGGGGCGGAGCTGGCAGCGGCCATGGATGCTGTCGGGCGGGCTCAATCCTGATAATCTTACCAGGGCGGTGGCCGCGACCGGTGCCCGCATGGTCGATGTGTCGTCCGGGGTCGAGGATCGGCCCGGCCACAAGCACCCGGCCCTTATCCGCGCATTTCTCGCCACAGCCGCCGCTCTTTGCTAGGGTGCTGTTCTTTGCTAGGGTGCCGCCGCTCTCTTGCGTTTAGGTTTTTAAGGAAAGCCACCATATCATGACCAGTTTCCAGGCGATCGTTATCGCTGTGCTTCAGGGTGTGACTGAACTGTTCCCGGTTAGCAGTCTCGGCCATGCCGTGCTGTTACCACCGATGCTGGGCTGGGACATTGACCAGCATTCGCCGACCTTTCTGCCATTCCTTGTGGTATTGCACTTGGGCACCGCTGCCGCTTTGCTGGTTTATTTCTGGCGCGATTGGGTTGATTTGCTGCTGGCGGTTCTGGGGCTGGGCAAGCCGGAGCGCCGGGCTGCCGACCTACGTCTGCTGTTGCTGCTGGTGGTGGCGACGATTCCAGCTGTAATCTTGGGCTATGCCTTCAACAAGGCCCTGCGCGAACTTTTCGCGGCGCCGATGCTCGCCGGTGTGTTCTTGACCATCAATGGCGTGCTGCTGTTGGCTGGCGAACGCCTGCGCCGCACGGCCGGTGAACTCGGCATGGCTGAGATGGGAGTGCTTGACGCCCTGTTGATCGGCGGTTGGCAGTGTGCCGCACTCTTCCCCGGTATTTCACGCGCCGGCTCCACCATGGTCGGTGGCCTACTGTGCGGTCTGCGCCACGAGGAGTCGGCACGGTTTTCGTTCCTGATGGCGACGCCGATCATTATCGGTGCCTCAGTGCTGGAAATCCCCAAGATGCTGCGCCACGCCGGGGGTGGCGGTATCACCACTTTATCGATCGTCGCCGGTGTGGTCGCTGGCGTCACCGCCTATGCAAGTGTGGCATTCCTGATGCACTACTTCAAAACTAATGAGTTGAAGGCCCTCAACCCGTTTGGTTTTTACTGTTTGGTCGCGGGCATGGCCTCGGTGGTATTTTTTGGCCTGAGATAGGGGAAATCCAGCTGCGTCAAGTTGTCGCAGCAATTCCTCGCTTCCAAATCGTTCCGGCTTGTGAATTCTCAATGCGCTGTGCTGGCTTTCTCATGTAGCAGTTTTGGCCTCGGTTGGGTCTGTCCAAGGAGGATGATGTGAAGGTCAGCGTTACATTCGACATTAACAAGGCACGGCTAGTTCATCTGGACTGGGTGATCCGGATTGAGAATATTTTGGCGAAAGGTCCTGATTTGGCGCCATGTGCGCTGCCATATTATCAAGATTGTGAACTTGGTGTTTGGCTTCACGGTGAGGGCCGGGCCAAATACCGTCAGTATGAGGACATCCGCCGTCTTGCGGTTGAGCATCGTCGTTTTCACCATGCAGTCGAGCATATGTTGCTGGCCTTGCATGAGGGGGACCGAGTGGGGACGCGCGAACTGCTGAGCGGTGTGCGACATATGAGCAAGGATATTATCTACCTGCTCACCCTTCTTGAATTGAAGACTATTGAGAAAATGAGAATAACTCAAATGGGTGGGGGCATCCTTGCCGCCATCGAGTCGTGGTTCTCACCCAAAACGAATTGGCTCGAGCCGCCCAGGACCAAGGATGCCAGTCCGTCGATCGACATTACATATGCCCGTCTTTCGCATCTTCGCTGGGCTTCCCGTCTGGATCACCGGTTTCGTAACTTTGGTCAGGGTGTTGCCCTGCAAGCTCATGATTCCTGTGATTTTGGCACTTGGATTCAGCGGGTTGGCCTGAGGAAATACTCGAATATCCCTGAAATCCAGCTTCTTGACACAGTACATCGAAGTTTCCATGAGGCTTCATCACGTATCATCAGGCACCTGCAGAATCGACACCTTCAGAAAGCCGATGAAGCTTATCTGGATGTTCAGAATCTGAGCCGGGAAATTGCCTGGCTATTGACGGTTATTGAATACAGTCTGGATCCGCAGTGCCAGGCGGGCGGGGAGATGGCTAGTGGGGAGATGGCGAGTGGGGAGACGGCTAGCCAGCACACGCCAAGGCGGACATGTGCCGAGGAGACAATCGTCGCGCCGGTTGCCTCCCTCTCGCCAATCATGGCCGCAACCGAGCACTTGTTAGGGCGGTGATTGAATAGAATTCTGGGTCAAAGGCGGTATGATCGGGTAAGGTGGGCCAAGCGCCGCTGCTGCCGCTGCTGCCGTCGCCGCTGCTGCTGCTGTAGCCCAGGTGCTGTCGCTGCCGCTATCTTTCCAGTGTGAGAAGTTCATGAAGCTAGTTATCTGTGCTGGCCCGCCTGCGACCGGCAAGACGGCGGTGCTGCGTCATGTGATCAAAAAGCTGTTGAAGAGGGGTCACCGGCCGGCGTTCTTCAAGCTTGATATTCAGTTCGCTGAGGAGGACGGGATCATAACCCGGGAGTTCTCCATTCCCACCCGAAAGGTCTATTCGGGCGAGCTGTGTCCTGATCATTGCCATGTCATGGTCTTGGGCGACGGCATGGCGTGGGGGCGTAAAACCGGGAGCGATGTCTTGTTGGTGGAAACTGCGGGCCTATGCCTGCGCTGCTCGCCTTATGTTGAGGGGGGGCTGGGGGTGGTCGTGCTTGAGGCGACCAGCGGCATGAATCTACCGCTCAAGGTTGGGCCGATGTTATCGTTGGCCGATGTTGCCGTGGTGACCAAGATCGATCGTGTCTCCCAAGCGGAACGTGAAGTGTTTCGCGCCAGAATTCAAGATGTTGCCGCCAATGTACTTATTCGCGAAGCCAACGCGCTCCACGGCATCGGTCTTGATCCACTGGTCGACATGATACTGGCTATAAATGACGTCGGTGATACTACTTGTCTGCGTGGAAATCCGCCGGTTGGGACTTGTACCATATGTGTCGGCAATAAGGAGATCGGTCAAAGGTCGCACTTCGGCCGGGCTAGGACTTGCGACAACGCTTTGTCCTATGAAGACGGTACAGCCGGCAAGCATTGCCAAGATACGGTATCGCAGTTTGTGGATGTGGCATGATGATAGAGCAAATTTCCGTCCTGGCCGGTCAAGGTCGAACTGGCGATTGTGACGCCGTGCCGCGCCTTGATTTCAACATGGGTGACGTTGTTAGTATCGTTGGGCATACCGGGTCGGGTAAGACAAATCTTATCAATGATATAGAGATGTTTGCTGATGGAAATACGCCGAGCGGACGTCGCATCTTGGTCAATGGTCAGCCGCCATTAGCTGAGTACCACGATGATCCCGCCTGTAACCCCGTGGCACTTATCACCCAACACACAACATTTCTTTCCGATTTACCGGTTAATGAATTTCTATATACTCATGCCCGTATCCGCAGGGCCAGTCCCGATGAAATGGCTACGGCGGTGGCGCGGACCTTGGCCTTCGCCAATGAGTTGACCGGCGAGCCAATCGAGCCCGCGAGCCGGATGACTGAACTTTCCGGTGGGCAAACTCGCGCTCTTTTGATTGCGGACGCCACTGTGATCTGCCATACCCCAATTATTTTGCTTGATGAGGTAGAAAACGCCGGAATTCATCGTGGCAGAACTTTGGCTTTGCTACGCCAGCACCGGAAAATATTCATTTTTGTTACGCATGATCCAAATATTACTTTGCTTTCGGATTATCGCGTCGTGATGAAGGGGGGGCGCATAGAAAGTGTTCTTTATACTGATGAAACTGAGCGCTCACTGCGTCCCGCCGTCACAAGACTTGACGACATGATCACTCGCTTGCGCGATCAACTGCGCTGTGGGCTTCGGCTGACGGCGAGTGATCTGGATGCCCTAAGCTGAGACTGGGGGGGGGTGGAAACGCAAATTTTACCGCGCCTTCATGCAAGTGGCGGCATTGTGTTCCGCACGGCTAGTGGTTATAACTTCAAACAAGCGGTCGCCTGGATCGGGTATATAAGCTAGGATGCTGTCCGCCGCTGTGCTTTCGTGTCCCTTTTCGTGAATTCAGTAAGCTTCGGGGCTGCCATGACCAACTTCGCCGCCGCACATATCAATATGGTTGAATGCCAAATTCGGCCGAATCGGGTTACCGATGGACGCTTGATTGATGCCATGAAAGCCGTCCCGCGTGAGTTGTTCGTGCCCGAGGGATTGCAGGGCATTGCTTATTTCGATGGGGGGATGCCAGTTAACGCCAATCGGCGGCTTCTTGAGCCGATGCTGCTCGCACGCATGATTCAGGCCGCCGAGATCGCCCCAAATGACTTGGTGCTTGATATCGGTTGCGCCACCGGCTACTCAAGCGCGATTCTTGCCCGGTTGGCGCGTGCTGTGGTTGCGCTCGAGGTTGATACTGACTTATTTGATTTTGCCACGAAGGCGCTTGCCGCCCAACTTGTTGATTCCGCCCTGCCGATTAAGGCTCAGCTTGCCGCCGGGCATCCGGCCAAGGCGCCCTATGATGTGATCTTGATCAACGGCGCGGTTGCTGAGGTGCCTGAGGAGGTTCTTACGCAGTTGGCCGATGGCGGTCGTTTGGTGACTGTGGTGGCCTGTAAACACGCGATCGCCCGGATGGGACGGGTGATGTTGTTCCGTCGCACCGGCCCTATGGTATCGTCAACGACTCTGTTCGAGGCGGCGGCACCGATGATGCCCGGTTTTGAGTTCAAGCGCGGTTTTGCGTTCTGATTGGCGTTGGCGTTTGCGTTGGCTGTCGAAGTTGGGTCATAATGTAAATTGGCGGGATGGTAATTTTGAGGATGAACATCGGGATATTCGGTCTTGTGGCGGCAATTTCTTGTGGATCGGCGCTGGCGCAAACGCTTGAGGAGGCGCTTTCACAGGCTTATATCAGCAATCCGGTGCTTTTTGCAGCGCGAGCGTCCTTGCGCGCGGTGGATGAAGGTGTGCCTCAGGCGCAGGCGCTGGGTCGGCCGACGGCTGCGGCTACCGGTACTGCCGGCCCGACATGGACCAAGGGTGGCATCATCGGGACTGCCGCGCCGAGTGCTGTGGCCAGCGGTGTGCCCGATAAGGTGGTGCGGACTAATCCTCGCACCGTCGGACTAACGGTAACTCAGCAGATTTACCGGGGCGGACTTGTCGACGCCAGCATCAGCCAAGCCGAAAATGCGGTTCAGGCGCAGCGGGCCAGTCTTCTTGACACCGAGCAGACGATGATGCTGCAAGCGGTGACCGCATATCTTGATGTGTTCCAGGGTGAGGCCCTGGTTAATCTCCAGGTCAATTTCGAAAAGTTCCAAAAGCGTGATCTTGAGGCTTTCAGGGACCGCTTTCGGGTCGGCGAAATCACTCAGACCGACGTTAGTCTCCAAGAGGCTCAGGTGGCGAGCGCTGCCGCCGCCCGTATCTCGGCCGAGGGCACACTTGCCGTCGCCCGTGCGTCTTATACGAGGCTGATGGGTGTGGCACCGGAGAAAACAGAACAACCCCATTTTAAATACGCTTTGCCGCCTACGCTAGAGGAGGCGATACTTCAAGCTCAGGCCAACAACCCAAAGGTTGTGACCGCCAAGTTCAGCGAGTCGGCAGCCCGTGACGGCATTGATGTCGCGGACAGCGGTTTGCTTCCGACTTTTGGCGTGACAGCGAGCGTTGCTCATAACCTTGACCGCTCGCGGCCGGACGATTTTGCCAACAGTGCCGGGGTGATCGCCAACCTTACCATTCCACTGGACAATGGCGGGGTGGCGGCCAAGGCTCGGGCGGCCCGCCACTCGGCTAATGCCGCGCGTATCAACATTGAGCAATCGCTACGGACGGTTCGTGATCTGACGGTAACTGCTTGGCAGAATCTTGCCACCGCCCGAGCCAGCATCGTCTCATACCAAGTTGCGGTGAAAGCTAACGGGCTGGCGGCGGAGGGAATGCGCCAGCAGGTCGCGGTCGGTGCCAGCACCGTGATCGACCTGCTTAATACCGAGCAAACGTTGCTGAACGCCCGGCTCAATCTGGTCAAAGCCCAGCATGACGAGAACGCCGCCAGTTTCGCAGCCCTTGCCGCGATCGGCCAACTTTCAGCTCAGAATTTGAAACTGCCGGTGGCATATTACGATTACGAGGCCCACTATAATACGGTGCGGGACAAGTGGTTTGGTAACGGCATTGACGAGTAGGCGCTGCCGGTGTCGGCCTAGTTGTGGATGACTCGGAACCTTCAATACCTTGGAATAATTTGGGATGAGCGACAACAAAGGCCAACAAGAGCCATCAATGGAGGAGATTCTTGCCTCCATTCGACGGATCATTTCCGAGGACGGGGATGCCGGGCCTAAAGTTGTGGAGGTTGCGGAGCCTCCGCCTCCACCTCCGCCGCCACCAAAGCCCGCGCCACCACCTCCGCCACCGCCACCGCCCCCACCTCCGCCACCAAGGCCAGCGCCTCCGCCTCCGCCGCCTCCGCCTCCGCCTCCGCCTCCGGTTGAGGAGGAGGAAGAGGAGGAGGAAGAGGATGTTCTCGACCTCGCCGACATGGTCGTTGAGGATGATTTCCCGCCCAAGGATGAGGATGACGACCCCTGGGGGGGAAGGGGGCTGCGCGAGATGCTGCGGGAGGAAACCCCTCCTCCTCCGCCGCCACCGCCTCGTCCTCGTTACGCCCCGCCGCCCGAGATTGACGACCGGCTGATTTCAGATCGCCCGGCGGCCATGGCCACCGCTGCCTTTTCATCGCTTTCCAACAGCTTGAGCGGCGAGAGGTTCATCGGCTCAATGCCGATCAGCCCCGGTGCCCGCACTGTCGAGGACGTGATCAAAGAGTTGCTGCGACCTCTGTTGCGGGAGTGGCTCGATGAGCATATGCCTAGTCTGGTCGAACGGCTGGTCCAGAAGGAGCTGGACAAGATGATTCGGCATTCGCGAGACTACTGATTGTTTTTCCTCCTGTACTCCGTGTTGAATTACAAGAAGATTGGGCTATGCTGGACAATGCTCTGAACAAAACATATACTCCAGCCGAAGTAGAGGCTAGGCTGTATTCCATTTGGGAAGCCGCCGGCGTCTTTGCCGCTGATGCCGGTTCCACGGCCAGGCCTTATACTATCATGATGCCGCCGCCTAATGTCACCGGCAGCTTGCACATGGGCCACGCCCTCAATCACACGCTCCAGGATATTCTGATTCGCTGGCGGCGCATGCAAGGGCGCGACACTTTGTGGCAGCCCGGCACCGACCATGCCGGCATCGCCACTCAGATGGTGGTTGAACGCCAGATGGCGGCGGAGAAGTTGACCCGTCACGCCTTGGGGCGCGATAAATTCATTGAACGGGTGTGGGCCTGGAAAGCCGAGTCGGGTGGCATCATAACCCGTCAGTTGCGTAGGCTTGGCGCCTCGCCTGACTGGGCCAAGGAACGCTTCACCATGGACGAGGGCCTTAACCGGGCCGTCCGCAAAGTCTTCGTCGAGTTGCATAAACAAGGCTTGATTTATCGCGACAAGCGTTTAGTTAATTGGGATCCATGCTTGCATACTGCGATTTCCGATTTGGAAGTTGAGCAACGCGAGATTAAGGGGCATCTTTGGCACTTTAAATACCCACTTGCTGATGATGCTTCTCGTTTTATAACTGTGGCCACCACTCGGCCTGAAACTATGCTTGGCGATACCGCCGTGGCTGTTCATCCCGATGACGATCGCTACAAGGAGTTGATCGGCAGGATGGTCGTGCTGCCGCTGGTTGGCCGCTTGATACCAATTATCGCCGATAGCTACGCCGATCCAGAGACAGGAAGCGGGGCCGTAAAGATCACGCCCGCCCACGACTTTAATGATTTCGAAGTCGGCAAGCGGGCGGGGGTTGTCGCAATAAATATTTTTGATCGTGACGCCCGTCTCAACGACGCCGTACCCGAGCCCTATCGCGGCCTTGACCGCTTTGATGCCCGTAAAAAGGTGGTTGCCGATCTTGAGGCGCTAGGGCTGGTCGACAAGATTGAGCCGCACACCCACAAGGTTCCCCATGGCGACCGTTCTGGCGTGACTATTGAACCTTGGTTGACCGACCAGTGGTATGTCGACGCCAAAACCCTGGCCCAACCGGCGATCAGGGCGGTTGAGGATGGGCGGACGGAGTTCGTGCCCAAGCACTGGGAGAATACTTATTTCGAGTGGATGCGTAATATTCAGCCCTGGTGTATTAGCCGCCAGATCTGGTGGGGCCATCAAATTCCGGCCTGGTACGGTCCCGATGGCGTGGTCTTTGTCGAGGAGGACGAGAAGGCGGCCCAAGTTGCCGCCTTGAATTACTATGGCGAGCAATGTGTATTGCGACGCGACGAGGACGTGCTCGATACTTGGTTTTCTTCCGCGCTGTGGCCTTTCTCGACCATTGGTTGGCCTGACCAGACGCCTGAATTAGCGCGGTATTATCCTGGAGATGCACTGGTCACGGGTTTTGACATTATCTTTTTCTGGGTCGCCCGGATGATGATGATGGGCCTGCACTTTATGGATGAAGTGCCGTTCCGTACTGTCTACATTCATGCGCTGGTTCGCGACGAGCGCGGCCAAAAGATGTCCAAGTCTAAAGGCAATATCATTGACCCGCTGGAGCTAGCCGACGAATACGGTACCGACGCTCTGCGCTTCACTCTGACCGCGCTGGCGGCGCAAGGGCGCGACATAAAGCTGGCGAAAAACCGGGTCGAGGGCTATCGCAACTTTGCGACCAAGTTGTGGAACGCCGCCCGCTACTGCCAGATCAACCAGTGCGTGCCGGTGCTTGGTTTTTCCCCGGTCAATCTCAATCAGACTGTCAACCGCTGGATCGTGACCGAGGTGGTGCGCACCGCCGACAAGGTAACGGCTGCGCTTGAGGCCTTCCGGTTCAATGAGGCGGCCAGTGCGCTTTATCAGTTCACCTGGGGTAGTTTCTGCGACTGGTATCTTGAATTCACTAAACCAATTTTGACCGGAGCCGATGAGGCTGCCAAGTCCGAGACTCGGGCCGTCACGGCTTGGGTCCTTGATCAACTGTTGGTGTTGCTGCACCCGGTAATGCCCTATATTACTGAGGAACTGTGGGAGAAGCTCAACCCCGGCGGCATAGCGACGCGGCCGAGCCGGCTGATTGTGGCGCCGTGGCCGGTGTATGAACGCGGATTGATTGACGAGGCCGCCGATGCCGAGATGAACTGGGTGGTTAAAGTAATCTCGGAAGTGCGCACAGTGCGTTCGGAAATGAATGTGCCGCCGGGCTCGCAAATTCCACTGCTGATGCGCGATACCGGGCAGGCGGCGTTCGCCCATCTTGCCCGCCACCGCGCCTTGATCTTGCGTTTGGCCCGGCTGGCGTCGGCCGAAGTCCATTTTGGTGCCGCGCCGACAGGCTCGGTCCAGGCCGTGCTCGACGAGGCGACGTTGATTCTGCCGCTGGCCGGGGTGATCGACCTTGACCAGGAGCGGGCGCGGCTCAAGAAGGAAATCGACAAACACGCCGTTGAGATCGCCAAGGTTGACAAGAAGCTCGGCAATGCCGACTTTATCGCTAAGGCTCCCGAGGAGGTGATTGTGGAAAACCGTGAACGCCGGGCCGCCGCCGCCGCTGCGATCGTCAAGCTTGATCACGCCCTGCACATGCTGACGATCTCGTGAGCAAGGATCGGGTCGCGCTGGTTGCTGTCGTGGACGGCAACATCGACCACCGCGTGCCGATGATAATGGCGCTGAAATCCCTGTATCGTGTCGCGCGGTACGAGACGGCTGCGACGGCCGAACGCGGTTTTGCGCTCGAAATGCCTCAGGTCGTTGTGGTTGATGAATACGTTCCGCCGCTCGGAGGTCGCAGCCTGATCGAGCGGATGCGGACGAATGACGAGACGGCGACGCTTCCGGTCATTTTCACCGTTAGCCCTGAAAATATGCATTCCAGCCGCCCTCTCGAGTTCCTGAGCGCCGATGTCACGCTGATCAGGCCTTTTGGCCGTAGCGCCCTGGTCAGCGCCGTCACCAAGATGTTGAACATGGGCGTCGAGCAGTCATGGGAACATCTGCCGCCGTTGCAACGGGCGGCGCTGGTGGAAACTTGCCAGGTTTTTAATGGACTCGCGGATTTTTATGAGACCGGTAAAGCGGTAAGTTTGAGCGAGGTTAATTTGTCTTGCCAGCCTTTGGTCGAGGCGGTTCGCAATAATGATTTCAGGGGCATCCTCAGCGGGGTGCGGGGGCATGACAATTATTCATATGCCCACTCGATGCGGGTTGCCACGTTGCTGACTTTGTTGGCGCAAACTGCCGACTTTAGTGTTTCTGACCAACTTATGCTGGCTGGCGGGGGGTTGCTTCACGATGCGGGCAAGATGTCGATCCCCTATGAGATACTCAATAAGCCCGGCCGCCTTGATCCCGGCGAACGCGATGTCATGCAGAGCCATGTTGTGGAGACGATGAGACTGCTGCGGGACTCGGAGCGCATCCCCAAGGGCATCATGATCATCGCCGAACAGCACCACGAGAAGATTGACGGTAGCGGCTATCCGAAAGGGCTGAAGGGTGGCCAACTTAATGAACTGGCGCGGATGGCGTCAATCGTCGACATTTTCAGCGCACTGACCGACCGCCGTGTCTATAAACCGCCGATGCCAGTCGAACAGGTCCTGGTCTTGATGACGGAAGGCATGAAGGATCACATAGACCAGCATATGCTTAACACATTCAGGCACATACTGCTTGATCTGGTGGTTGACTCTTAGCTTGGCCCTCCTACTGGCCACGCCCCCTGCAAGTTCTACTTTAGCGCGTCCCAAGACAGTGGGGTGCCGCGCGTGATCGCAGTCCGAACCCGTCGTCCCAGAACCAAGGCCAAGTCGGCTGGCGGCAAGCCAAAGCCGGGCCGGATCGAGCGGACGTTACTGCGGTTGATTTCGCCGCCCGACGGGATGTCTGCGACCACGTAGAGCGAGCGCCTGAGAACCAGGTTGGCCTTTTCACTGGGCTGGCAGCCGAAATCGGCATTGCCCAGCGCCTCCCAGGCAGTGCGGCAGCCCACGGTTAGTGCGCCTAGTTCCGCAGGCTCCAGTGAGAACGCGGCGTCCGGGCCGCCGTCGGCGCGGCGCAGGGTAAAGTGCTTCTCGATTACAGCGGCGCCTAGTGCCACCGAAGCAATCGCGGTGGCTATACCTAGCGTGTGGTCGGACAGCCCGGCGACCACGCCAAAGGTTTCGGCCAGCGCCGGGATTTTGCGCAAATGATAGTCGGCCGCAGGAGCCGGGTAGCCGCTGACGCAGTGGAGTAGCGCCATCTCGCGGTTGCCGGCGGCTCGCGCCGTCGCTACCGCGCGCTCGATCTCGGTTTTAGACGCCATGCCGGTGGACATGATCATAGGCTTGCCGGTCGCGGCCACTCGCTCGATTAGCGGCAGATCGATCAGCTCGAACGAGGCGATTTTGTAGGCGGGGGCACCAAGCGACTCCAGCAGGTCCACTGCGGTTTCGTCGAACGGCGTGCTGAATATCGGCAAACCGAGTTTACGTGCCTCGGCGAACAGCGTCGCGTGCCAGTCCCAAGGTGTGTGTGCTTCTTGGTACAGCGCATAAAGCGAGCGGCCATGCCACAGTCCGCCCTCGATCTGGAAACCCGGCCCGGTGTGGTCGATGGTGATGGTGTCGGCGGTATAGGTCTGAAGCTTGACCGCCCCCGCCCCCGCTTCGGCTGCAGCCCGGATCAGCTCCAGCGCCCGTCCCAGTTCACCGTTGTGGTTGCCTGATAGTTCGGCCACCAACAATGGCGGATGGCCGGGACCAACCATCCGGCCAGCAATAGCAAATGGTTGAGCGAAGTCATGGGAAAGCGTGTGCGTCATCTTAGGGTTCCTTCAGTGGTATTTCTACTCCCACTCGATGGTTCCGGGGGGCTTGGAGGTGATGTCGTAGGTGACGCGGTTGATGCCTGGAACCTCGTTGATGATGCGGGTCGCGGTCCTGGCCAGGAAGTCGTGGTCGAATCGGTAGTAATCGGCGGTCATGCCGTCGGTGCTAGTCACCGCCCGCAATGCCAGCACATAGTCATAGGTCCGGGCATCGCCCATCACGCCGACCGAACGCACCGGCAGCAACACGGCGAAGGCCTGCCAGATGAGGTCATACAAGCCGGCGTTGCGGATTTCCTCCAGATAAATCTGATCGGCGCGGCGTAGCAGGTCGAGCTTTTTCGGGGAGACCTCGCCGGGAATGCGGATGGCCAGCCCCGGCCCGGGGAAGGGGTGGCGGCCGACGAAAACCTCGGGCAGGCCAAGTTCGCGGCCAAGCTTGCGGACCTCGTCTTTGAACAATTCACGCAAGGGCTCGATCAGCTTGAGCTTCATTCGATCAGGCAGGCCGCCGACATTGTGGTGCGACTTGATGGTGACGCTGGGGCCGCCGGTCACCGATACCGACTCGATCACGTCGGGATAGAGGGTGCCCTGGGCCAGGAATTCGGCGCCGCCGATCTTGTGGGCCTCGGCGTCGAACACATCGATAAAGTTTTTGCCGATAATTTTTCGTTTGGTCTCAGGGTCGCTGACGCCATCCAGCGCCAAAAGAAATTCGTTTGCGTAATTAAGATGTAGCAACGGAATGTTGTGGTGATCACGAAACAGCGTCACCACCTCATTCGCCTCGCCCATGCGCATCAGGCCGGTATCAACGAAAATGCAGGTGAGCTGCGCGCCGATTGCTTCGTGGATCAGCACCGCCGTCACCGCGCTGTCTACGCCGCCCGACAGGCCGCAGATCACCCGGCCATCGCCGACTTGAGCGCGAATTTTGGCAATGGCGGCATCGCGAAAAGCGGCCATGGTCCAGTCGCTGCGGCAGGCCGCGACATTATGGACGAAATTGTCCAGCAGACGCACACCGTCGGGGGTGTGCATGACTTCGGGGTGAAATTGGACGCCGTAAAAGTGGCGGGTGTCGTCGGCTATGGCCGCGAACGGGGCGCCGTCACTGGTGCCGACTACCCGGAAACCCGGGGGCAGGGCGGTGACGCGGTCGCCATGGCTCATCCACACCTGATGGCGCTCGCCTAGCCGCCATACTCGGTCGAAAAGTGCGCAAGATTCTTTAATTTCGATAACGGCGCGGCCGAATTCTCGATGGTGGTCGCATTCGACTCGACCGCCGAGTTGCTGGCACATAATCTGTTGGCCGTAACAAATACCCAGCACCGGAACCCCAAGGGTGAACACCACAGCCGGAGCGCGCGGGGCGTTGTCGTCCGTCACGGATGCCGGGCTACCCGATAAAACAACCGCCTTGGGGGCGAAGGCTCGGATGCGGTCCTCGCCCATGGTGAAAGGATGGATTTCGCAATAGACCCCGGCCTCGCGGACTCGACGGGCGATCAGTTGGGTGACTTGCGAGCCGAAATCCAAAATGAGAATGCGATCGGCGGACATTGTTTGAAATACCTGATGCCGGAAGGGAAGGGGAGGGGAGAGGGGGAGGGGAGCGGAGGGGAGGGGTGGGGGGGAGGGGGCTTAAGACACTCGCCCACACCATGCCCACACCATCCATGCCAGCTAGAGGCGGGATCGACCCACAGGCCCACACGGCCCATGCCAAATTTTGGTGGGGTCAAGCCACAGGCCCGCACCGTCAATGTCAGCGTGGGGGAGGGGAGGGGTGAGATCGGAAG
>JBAXKX010000035.1:0-16036 GCA_037135115.1 Rhodospirillaceae bacterium | reverse complement strand
GAGGTGGCCCAAGCTGTGTAGAATGGAGATCGGTGCCAAAGATATCAAAATTTCACTACTTTGATGCTCCGTTTAAATCAGGGGCCGGGGTTTAGCCTGAGTCGGGGCGGGAGGATGCCGATGAGCATGAAGATGGACTCAAGGTCGTTCAATCGGCCTGATGAGATAAGGCGCTTTGAAAAGGGTTGGATCGAAGTTGTTACTCATGACGGAGTGACCCTTGGGCGGTGCCATTTTGAGCCGGGTTGGCGATGGTCTGCGTCAGTTAAGCCGCTTGTCCGCACTGAAAGCTGTCAGACTCACCACCTGCTTTTCCATATCTCCGGGCGCTTGAGAGTCCGAATGAATGATGGTTCGGAGGCGGAGTTTGGTCCCGGAGATGTCTCACGGCTGCCGCCGGGGCATGACGCTTGGGTTGTGGGTAATGAGACGGTCGTCGTCATTGATATCAAGGGCGGCATAGGCTATGCGAAACATAATTCGGACGAAGTCATGAGATGTGACCCGGCCGGCCATTAATTCCGACTCGGCTCTTGGTTTATCGCTCCGGGTCCGTTGGGGACCGGCCGTATCGTGTCGGTTAGTCGTCATAATTGGCTCAGGGGGTTCGTGCTCTCGGTTTTGGGTTCGGACCTAGCCCCTGTCATGCATGTGCCGGCACCGGCGGGGCGCGGTGTGCAAGTGTGTGGGGCGGGCATGTCATTAACCCCAACGGAAAGCCCCGCATGAAAATGGATTTGGACATTGATCAAATTGCCTCTTGCCGGTTGCTGCATCTTGGTATATAGCTGAATTAAGATGCTCGTCACAGATCGTGTCGGGTGGTTTGGACTTAGGTTTCGAGGAATAACATGGCTATCGGTACGGTTAAGTGGTTCAACGCCACGAAGGGTTTCGGTTTCATTCAGCCAGATAACGGTGGGGCTGACGTTTTCGTTCACATCTCCGCAGTCGAGCGTGCTGGAATGCAGGGGTTGGCCGAGGGCCAGAAGCTCTCCTACGAAGAGCAGCGTGACCCGAAGCGTGGAAAGACGTCGGCGGAAAGCCTGAAGGCCGTCTGAGGCTGAGGCTTGGGCTTGTCGGCTATTTGCGATTGGGCGCCGGTTTACCGGCGCCTTTTTCGTTTATCCGGCGCCCGTTCGCCCGTTCCCTCGTTTTAGCGCCTTAATTCCTTGACATTGGCTGTGATGCCCACTTAAATGCTCGTATTTCACAATGGTGCGATATAGCCATTTGTGGTTGATATGTATAGGGGTGTTATGGATGAGCATACTGCGCAGCATTTCGGTTAGTGTGAGGCTTTGGTTGAGTCTGGTTCCTCTCATGTCCTGTGTAGCACTTCTCGCCGCTCATGCACTTGTTGATCAATACTCGACCTATCATAGCTCTCGTGTATTGATGGGTCTGAAAGATATCTGCAACCGCAGCAGTGACGTTATCCACGAGATGCAGCGGGAACGCGGATCATCGGCGCTCTTTCTGGGTAGCCAGGGGCGGCAATTCGGTAAAGAGCTGCAGGTGCAGCGGCGCCATTCTGATGCCGCCGTCGCGACATTGGTCGAGGCGGTGGGTAGTACCGATCTTTCGTCACTGGGCAGCTACGTCAGTGGATCGATTAAGGCAGTCCATGATGGAGTCGAGCGCGTGATCCAGGTCCGCGGTCCCGTCGACGCCATGGCGCTTTCTCCGGCCGAGGCAACCAATGACTACACCTCCGCAATTGCCAAACTACTTGATCTAGTGGGCGATCTGGCGATGGTGAGCAATAATTCGGAGATCAACCTCCGTATCGCCGCTTACTTGGCGCTTATGGCAGGCAAGGAACGGGGCGGTTTGGAGCGGGCGATCGGCTCAATCGGTTTTGCGACCGGCAACTTTTCAATCATGCTTCATAACAAATTTTCTGCGCTGATCGGTGAGCAGGATGCGTTTTTCGAGACGTTCATCCGCTTTGCAACATTAGAGCAACGCCAAGTGCTTAAGCGGGTGCTCGGGAGCGCCGATTATGCCGAGTTCCAGCACATGCGTGAACTACCCTTGCAGGTGCCGGCAGGTACCGCGATCACCGGGCTAGAAGCCGGGGACTGGTTCAAAGCTTCCACAGTTCGCATGGATCGGCTGCGTGAGGTCGAGATCATGGTTGGACGCGATATCGATGTGCTAGTTGAGACAGCCTTTATTGCAGCCCGGCGAGCGTTTTACTCGGTACTTTTGCTAACGTGCTTGGGTGGTGGTCTGACCTTGTGGGCTGTTGTTCTGGTTGCTCGTAGCATTATCCGTCCCTTGCGGCGCTTGAACGATGCGATGGGGAGGTTAGCTCAGGGGGATGTCGAGATCGGGGCCACAATGGGGCGTCACGCCGATGAGGTCGGTCAGATGGCTGATGCTATTTTGGTTTTACGTGCCAACCTTGTCGATCAGCGACGACTGGAGGTGGTGCATGTCAGGGCGGAGGAGCGGCAACGCATTCTGGAGGAAAACAGCCGCATCATGGGTTGTGTCATCAAAGCAATAGCTGGTATGTTCCGTACTCGTGTTATGCAGGAAATGCTAAATATTTCTTTGCTGCAACTAGTAGAGATTGCGGGAGGTAATGGGGACGCTATGTTTTGTGTACGCGAGCTTGATCACAACGCACATGTCGAGCAAGCTATGGTGGTGTGCGGTTATGGCCGTTGGGCGCGTGATGTTGCGAACCCTATTCAGTCTGTTCTTAACGAAAGCGATGCACAAAATGTTGATCGGGTAATTACGACAGGGCAACAATATGTCGATGCCGACCGGATCATTGTTCCGCTTGCCGTTTCTGGACGTTGGCAAGGTGCTGTCCTTCTTTCGGGACCGATTGACCAAAATTCTGGCCTACTCAATAGTATCGACTTGTTCCGGATGGTTATGCTAGCGGCCCTGGAGAATTATTACCTATTTGATCAACTGCGTCGTTCCCATAAGGTCACGGTTATCGCGCTCGCGGACTTGGCCGAGCACCGCGACACCGACACTGGCGAACATGTCCTGCGGGTTGCCAGATTGTCTTCAGAAATTGCATGGGAACTCAGGCGCACCAATTCTTTTCCTGACCAGATCAGTGATTTATTCGTTGAGGGCATTGGCCCGGCCAGTATGCTACATGACTTGGGAAAGGTCGGCGTGCCAGATAGCATCCTTAAAAAGCCCGGTCGTCTGGATCCGGAGGAACGCCGAATAATGGAAACCCACGCCATTATCGGTGCCCATACCCTGGAGCGGGCGAAGCGACTGGTTTTGGATTCCAGCTCACTTGATCTTGGCTACGATGCCGCACTTGGCCACCACGAGTGGTATGATGGCACGGGCTATCCTAATCATATCAAGGGCACCGACATTCCGCTGGCTGCGCGCATCGTTGCCGTGGCCGACGTCTTCGATGCTTTGGTAACGCCGCGGGTGTACAAGCCGGCCTGGCGCTTTGAAGATGCTGTGGCCCACATGAATTCCAGCTCTGGTGCCCAGTTCGACCCGGTGGTGATCCAAGCCTTCCAAGCGGTGATAGACAAATGGGTGGCCGATTTGCATATTTGCTGGACGCCAGAGATGAGCGTTGGTGATGAACTACTCGACGAGGATCATCGGCGTCTGATCAGGCTGATCAATCAACTGGCCTCGGCCGATGAACGTGGCGACCGCTCCATGGTAGAATCTGTGCTTGATGAACTTATACAGTACACTGCTATCCATTTTGTACGCGAAGAAGAGTATATGGAGCAAAACAACTATTTCCAACTTGATCGACACAGGATAAGTCACGCCATTTTGGTCAAGCGGGTGGGGGAACTCCGCAGGCGTTTGTCAAATGGTCTGCCAAGCAGGTTAAACGAGGATTTCATTACGTTTTTAAATAGTTGGTTGACAAACCACATTCTTTATGAAGACAAGCAGTACCATCTGTTTATGAAATTGCAGCGCGAGTCAGAGCCGGGGTCGGAGACGCTGTGACTGACCGACGCGCCATCCTCTGCCATTTATTGTGTACCTAGAGAGATTTACATACACATGCCGGTGGTAAATCCAACCGGTGGGAGTTGATTCACGCCCCCCTGACTTTGGTTGGATCTTTGAAATTATGCTGTCCAGGGAAAGTTTGGTGCCCAGGGACGGAATTGAACCCCCGACACGGGGATTTTCAGTAGATGAGTCTCGAACTTCGGCCCTGTAAAATCAATAAGTTGCCGCATCTAAAACCCCCGTTTGCTGACCTTGTGCTAACTCCATAATATTCGTCTCAAATGCCATCTATCTGGCAGTCTGCTTCGGCAACTGCCGTGTCATCGCACGCTTGCTCACCTTCAACACCGCATCCAACTCACCGGCTGGAAACCGGCGCCATCACCATCACCCAGGCCAGCAGCGCCGCCGCCGATATCGACAGCGCCACACCGAGCGCCGCCAATACGGTAGTCGCCGGCACCAGTGTCATATCATTGACCGTGGGCGGCACCAACGACGCCGCCCGTGCGTGGGCTGAAAAGAATGGCTTGTCCGTGGATTTCCCCGATGATTTCCCCGATGATTTCCCCTCGTGGTGGTATCCTAACTGCACAATGCTAACAGTATACACAAAAGCCATAGCTGGGGCCTACCAGTCAAAGGCCGACCAGTATGGGTGCCGGACGTGAGCCAGCTAGGCACTGCCATCGCCGCGCCCTTCGAGATCCGCTGGACCCTGTCAGCTTTGCACCGTATCGATCCAGACCTTCACGACCGTCTGCTCGATCAGATGGGCCTTTACCACCAAGCCCTGGTTACCGGCGAGCCCGAAGACGTCGACAATACCCGCGCATAGTACTAATTATGTCAGTGTTAACGTTTCAGGACATTATTGACGAGAAAGGAAGAGTATAAAATCGCCTTTTTCTTGATTGGTGCAGTCGCGACCAAGGACGTTGTGGCAATCGCGCGAGAACCGCTTTTCCACCTTTGCTGGGTCGGTAAAGCGATCGTGGGAGGCACTGACCGCCATCGGATCGATTTCGCGCCCTGTTTTTATGTGTTTGCCGACACGGGTTGGGTCCGGCATGTGACATGCGGCACATGACGTCATGTTTGATTGTCCGCCGGAATGGGGGCCAAGATAAAAGGTGCGGCCGCGCTCCGATGAAAAGCCGATAATGCTTGGATCGACACGGCGCGAATCAGCAAGATAGGTTTCGAGGATGAGGTCTTGCGCAGGGCCTGCGAATGCGGGGGCGACAACGGTGGTCGCTGCCAACATTAGAACAAAGTTCCGTACCATATAATCAATCTCCTTAGCTGGATGGCGGGGAGTTCTGAGGACACCTGCAAGCTGTCCCCGAAGCCAGAGGGCACCAGCAAAAAGCATGTGAGCGAGTGCCGCGATCATAGCAAACTCACCAAGTCCTTCGTGAAGCCGACCGACAAGACTGCGCGGAAGTTGGTCAGCAAATATTCCAGTGATGCCTGCGACTCCGATGGCGAACAAAAGCAGTATGGTAAGCCAGGACATCGCAGACCATGGCCGCTTCATAATATCTCCGAAACGTCCGGGTCTGGGAAGTTGCAGAACGCTTCCTCGTCCTGCTGCAATTCCGCTACCGACCCGTAGAGTGAGCACTACCAGCAGTAGGTAACCTGAAGCCAAGTGCATGGCATAGGTGTCCTCATCGCCGGTTGCATACGCGACCAGGAAGGCCCCAGATAGCAGCGCATGCATCACCAACTTCACCGAACGTGCGGATGGTGCCAGTGGTGCCAGGGATGGCTTTGCCGCCATAATGTCATTCATAATATCAATCATCATGGTGTCCTCCAATTTTCTCCCGAAGTTGTGTAAACGTCGGCGCGCCATCAGGAACGACCAGATTTTGCACGACCCCGGCCAGACCGGCGATAATCACCACCGCCGAAACTGTGTGAAAAAGCATTTTGGCTATCATGAGAGTTCTCCGCTTTGTGTTTCGAGTGTAATTATGGCAGAGGCAATCTGAACTGATCCTGAGCGATCTGTTCATCTCCGGTTCAGCTTCGGTGCGGTAGATTCCACTCATGAGCAATCGGCATCGACATTTCAGAGTTGCGACATCGGCGGCCTTGGCGGTTTGCGCCATTTTCGCGGCTTTGGTTGCTGCCGCTGAGGGTGATGATCATGACCGTGCCCGGGCCGCCGTTGAGGCCGGACGGACACGGCCGTTGACCGAGATATTGGAAACAGTGCGGCGCGACTTCCCCGGCGAGGTGATCGACGTGGAGCTTGAGGAGGGCCATCACGGCCGCTTTCATGGCGCCCATGCCGGAGGCGAAGTTCCGATCATCTATGACATCAAGGTTCGGACCGCCGAAGGACGGATTCTTAAGCTGTGCTACGATGCACATACGGGAATCCTCCGCGCGGTACACAAACGGTGACGTTACACAAACGGTGATCAACATGCGGGTTCTGGTCGTTGAGGATGATCCGGCACTCGGTGCTCAAGTTCTTGAGGCACTATCGAAAAATGACTACGCGGCCGATCGCGCCTCCGACGGTGAGGAAGGTTGCTTCCTCGGCGAGACAGAACCATACGACGCGGTGGTGCTTGACCTCGGTTTGCCAAAACTTGATGGGCTTACCGTGCTCAGGCGTTGGCGCAAGGCCGGGATCGCGGTGCCGGTAATCGTGCTGACGGCACGCGGCCACTGGCATGAGAAGGTCGAGGGTATCGATGCCGGGGCCGACGACTACCTGACAAAGCCTTTTCGTATGGAAGAACTGCTGGCCCGCGTGCGGGCGCTCATCCGTCGTACCCACGGTCATGCCTCAGCCGACATTGTCTGCGGCCCGGTGCGGGTTGACACCCGTACCGCTCGCGTCACCCTCGACGGCAACCAGCTGATGCTGACCGCCCATGAATACCGGGTGCTGGCCTACCTCATGATGAAGCAAGGTCAGGTAGTATCCCGCACAGAACTTACCGAGCACATTTATTCCCAGGATTTCGACCGTGACTCCAATACAATCGAGGTGTTCATAGCCCGACTGCGCAAAAAGCTTGGAGACGGCTTGATTACGACCGTCCGTGGCCTTGGCTATAGGATAGCCGCGCCATGAAGGCCGGCTATTCCTTGCGCTGTCGTTTGCTTGCCGGCGCGGCCGTTTCCATTTCGTTGGCGCTGACGCTGGCGGGCGCCGTGCTATCCAACATGTTCGCGACCCACCTGCGCGAGCGCCTGGACCATGAACTCGCTAACCATCTGGATCAACTGGCTGCCAACATTGCCTTTGATGATAACCAGCGCCCGGTTCTGGAGCGGCCGCTCAGTGACCCGCGCTTCCTGCGCCCGTTTTCTGGACTCTATTGGCAGGTAGTGGTGGGCGGCGTGGTGGCGCTGCGCTCACGCTCACTATGGGACACCATCCTTACCTTGCCTGGCGATCCCCTTGATGACGGTGACCTGCACCGCCACGAAACTTCCGGTCCGAACGCGACGAGGGTAATCGTACTCGAGCGCTCTGTGCAACTACCTGGAGCAGAATCCCGATTCAGATTAGCAGCGGCGGAATCACGTTCAGTGCTAGATGCGGCGCGCACGGAGTTTGACCGTACGCTCATTCTGTCGCTGGTCGCGTTGATGCTGGCGCTGACCCTGGCGACTGCCTTTCAGGTCGCCATTGGGTTGCGGCCGCTGGCACGATTACGCCTTGAATTGGCCGAGATACGGAACGGCCGACGCAAGTCGTTCGGCTCCCTGGTCCCTGGTGAAGTCCAGCCATTCGTTGATGATCTCAATCATTTGCTTGCCCACAGCGCCGAGGTGGTGGAGCGCGCTCGCGTCCAGGCCGGCAACCTTGCCCACGCTCTTAAGACCAACCTAGCGGTGATAGGCAACGACCTCGATTGCCTTGATGCGGTTGATGCTGGCCGTATTCGCGTTCGCCTCGACGACATGCTTCGCCACGTCAACCACCATCTGGGCCGGGCCAGGGCGGCGGCAGCGAGCGGCCTGCCGGGCTGGCGTACGGAAGTGGCGCCGACTATCTCCGCCCTTACTCGAACGTTGGCAAGCCTCCACAGCGAACGCGCTCCGGCCATCGAGATCGACTGCGCACAGGGGATAGTTTTTGCTGGAGAAAAAGAGGACCTTGAGGAAATTATCGGCAATGTAATGGATAATGCCTGTAAATGGGCGGTGCGACGGGTGCGGGTTGGCGCCATATTGGCGGAAGGTGACGTTTTCAGGCTTGTCGTCGAGGATGACGGGCCAGGGCTGCCGGAGGGTGGCGAGGCGGCGTTGCGCGCCAGGGGGATACGCCTGGACGAGACGGTACCGGGCTCGGGCCTGGGACTCGGCATAGTCCGCGACCTGTGCGCGCTTTATGGCGGATCGATCGAATTCTCAACATCTGATGCTGGCGGTCTTAAGGTGACCGTCTCGCTACCTGGAGGAAAACGGGATGATGGATAAAAAAGCTTTGATTGCCCTGACATCGGTTGCGGCGAGTAGAACTATCGCATCAATTGCGGTAGCATTTCTTCTCAGCACCCCCGCGCTTGCCCAGACGCAACCCGCATTGGCAACATCTGATGGCAATGGTAATGGCAGTGGCAATGGCCCCGTCGTCATGGCCAGGATGACTAAGGAGGAGGATCCCCTTGAACATTTCAATCGGGTTGTATTCTCATTTAATAATGCAGTTCTGTCATATATCATCAATCCAACCGCTGATTACCTTGGGCCACGCCTATCCACTCCCGTAAAGACTGGTTTGAGCAATGTCTACTCTAACCTAACTGAGGTGGAATTCATTCTCAATAATATACTGATCGGCGCTCCATTGGCAGCGTCTATTTCGGTTGGACGGTTCGCCGTCAACTCAACAGTCGGAATCGGAGGTTTGTTCGATGTCGCATCAACTATTGGACTTGAACGGCGTGAGCTGGATTTTATTGAGTCTTTATGTCATGCTGGGGTGCCACCAGGACCATACATTGTATTGCCGCTAGTCGGTTCAGCCAATTTATATAGTGCAGCCGCTCTAATTTCGGCGGTGGCGTTGGAAGTTTATGGCCTGAGCTTCATCTCCACCACGCTTGCCACGATTGACTTTATAGTAATAGATTTAGCCGGCTCAGCTTCGTCACTTCGATATATGAACACTGTACCGGTAGCCCATGGTCAGGACCCATACAATGCACTTAGAACCGACCACCATAAGTATGTTCAACAGTCATGCAAACCCGATCGTGACGCGAATATTATGGCCACAGCTCAATAAACCAACCAACACTCCAGCATTAGCTACCAGTGCCCTATTCGCAGGACCACACTAGACATGCCGTCAGATCATCTATCGAGCGCAATTGTACACACCACCACCTCCGGTGACAAAACACCTAGGCGGCCGCTGTCAGAAGTTCTTGTCGGCATCGTCCAAGATATTACTACTCCGCAGGTCTCGGTTGACGATTTGCTGGTTGCACTTAAGGATCGCGCTTTCGGTGCCCTGATCCTGGTATTCGCCGCCCCCAATGTATTGCCGACCCCGCCCGGAACTTCAACCTTGCTGGGAGCGCCGCTGATTTTTCTGACTGCACAGCTAGCGCTCGGGCGTGAGGTGCCCTGGCTGCCCCGCTTGATCGCCGATCGATCACTTTCCCGGGCCACCTTCGTGGTGCTGATCGAGCGCCTAGTGCCATGGATCTCCCGCGCCGAGCTGCTGCTGAAGCCACGACTGTGCGTGCTTGCCAAGCCTCCGGCTGAACAACTACTGGGAGTGGTCTGCCTGTTGCTGGCCGCTATCTTGATTCTACCAATCCCCCTCGGCAACATGTTACCGGCACTGGCGATTTGCATAATAGCATTCGCTGTTATGGAACGTGACGGGGTGGCGTCGTTACTTGGTCTCGCGGTTGCGGCAGTTTCCCTAAGCGTTGTCTGGGGTGTAGTTTACGCCTTTATTCTGAGTGCCAAGCTTGCGCTGGAGCATGTATTTACTCTATAGTCGTCACCGCCAGGCGTGATCACCCAAGGTTTTACTCGAGTGATCACCATGGAAGATTTAGACCTCCAAGCAAAAGGCTGGTTCAATCAAAGATATTCATCCATGACCCCCGCCGTTTGCCATGACGGTCATCCTTCTCGTGCTCTTCATCATGACCATGCCCGCGATTATGGCTGTCGTGATCGTTATCATCGTTGTTTCGACGTGAGGTAAAATTTCCAAACCCAGCTGCTGAGCGTCCGGATTGGTTGTCCGCAGTTGTTATGTCCGGACGAAGCCCAGGAGATGGAGCCGCGCTCACACTGGCCATAAGGCGATCAAGTTCACCACGGTCTAGCCACACCCCCTGACAATCTGGACACACGTCAATTTCAACTCCATTGCGAGGAACGACAACCATCCCAACATTACAGTTTGGGCAAACAAGTAGAGACATTTTTTTCCCCCATGAGACGTTTCATGGTAACAATAATCAGCTGAACCTGAACATGAGATGAATGGCCCCGCTCAGCCGATAAGCGCCATCGTCCGGTTGCGCATTACGACGATGGCGGGCAGCTGTCCGAAAATCAGGGGCAACCTCACCATTCGCCTTGGCCTGGAAAGAGGGCCGGTGGAGGGGCAGGGCAGAGTACGTAAAGCTCCTAAGTAAGACTCCTACTTGACCGATACGTTTCGTGCCCATATACTAACATGAGTTTTTCTGTACGTATCTCGGTTATCTATATAATTAAGTACCTTCGCACAAGGAGCATTATATGACGACCCCGCTATGGTTCTGGGTTGGCTTTAATTTGTTCGTTTTTGTTTTATTGGCTATAGACCTTGGCGTATTCCACCGCCGCCCGCATCGCATTGAGGTTGGCGAGGCGCTGTTAACCAGCCTTGGATTTGTTCTGCTGGCGGCGCTGTTCGGGGCTGGTGTGTGGAAGGTGGCCGGATACCAAAAAGGCTTGGAATTCGCCACCGGCTATTTGATAGAATGGGGCCTCAGCCTCGATAACATTTTTATCATTGCCTTGATCTTCAGACACTTCGAAGTGCCGGCCTCGTCACAGCACAGGGTGCTTTTTTGGGGGATCATGGGTGCTTTAGTCATGCGAGGCGTTCTTATTCTATTGGGAACGACGTTAATTCATGAGTTCTACTGGGCGATTTATTTATTTGGCGCTTTCCTGGTAGTGACAGGAGGGAAGTTGCTACTGGTTTCAAGTGCTGAGCCCGATCTTGCCAGTAATGTCGTTTTGCGGCTGGCGCGCACGCATATCCGCATTACAAATGGTTACCACGGCGCCGCTTTTTTTGTGCTCGAAGGAGGCGTTCGGCAGGCAACGCCATTGCTGTTGGTACTGTTGGTGATCGAGACGAGCGATTTGATGTTTGCACTCGATAGTGTCCCTGCTATTTTCGCAATTACGGATGATTCATTTATTGTCTATACATCGAATGTATTTGCTATATTAGGGCTTCGCTCTCTCTATTTTGCTCTGTCAGCTTTCGTTGAGCGCATGGTCTATCTTAAATATGGGTTATCTCTGGTTTTGGTATTTGTTGGTATAAAGATGCTGCTTGCCGATCTGTGGCCAGTCCCGACGGTGCTAGCTCTGGGGGTGACTGCTATGTTGATCGGTGGCTCTATAGTGATTTCGATTTTAGCAAATTGGCGGAATGTGCCACTGGGTCAAGAGCCAAACAATCCAGAGTGACATTGTGAGCAGGTTCGCGTATTTTGATGGAGTTTAGGTGCATCGTTTTTGATGGATTTCCCACTAGCGCTTCCTGAATTTTGTAGAGGTTTACAGAAGCGGTAGCGTGAAGTCTATTGCTCCGGTGCCGTTTAACCTTTTGGCAGCAGGTTGCCCGGTGACCAGCCAGCCCCTATTTTTTGGCGCCCTATTCCTCGGCACATTAGCGAGCCGGTGGTCGTGTCCGGCGGGAAGCATGCTTCATCGCCAATCTCATTTCGGATGCTGACGTGGAATTCGTGGCCTGCGATATGCTCGCAGCCAACAGGCTCACATTACACAACCCATTGTCGGCGAATATCCTGATTTGCCGCACCAATCGGCGGCATGGTTGGGAGTGTTCACGAAGTTTTCAAGTTGGCTTTGGGCATCCAGGCTCTACGGACAAGAATATTAGCTTTTGTCGGCTACCAGTGATCAGCGTTACGTGCGCGGCTGCTACGGCCAGCTCGCCGGCGTTCTCGGCGTGGCGGTCGCGGACGCCTTGATCGAGCGTGGCATTCTCCGAGTCTCGTCACAGACGGCGCGCCGTTGCCTCGACGGCACCTAGCTGCGCTTCCATCTCGGTGGGGCGCTAGTCATGACGCTGCTGCATCGCACGGTTGAACTGGGCTGGCTGGGCGCAGCAAGCCGGGGCGAGCTATGATGGTAACCGGAGATGGTTGAGGTGGACCCAGCCGGCAGTGTTTCGGCCCGAGAATTCGGACTGCCCCCAGTGTGGGTTAAGGCAGCAGGTGTTGAACTTTAACCAGGGGAGTGAAAAAGACCCCCGTGAGGTGATTGAACCTGGGCAAAGGGGCACCCCTCAAGGGGCGATTGGGCATATTCTGGATAAAAACAAAATGACCATTGGGACTGGCTTTCTAGTGGGGCGATGCACGGTGATGACGAATGTGCATGTTATCAATGATGGTTATAATGCTGAAGTGACAAAAACCACTCCCTTTTACTTTTCTATTCAGACCAAGAATTTCTTTAAAAAAGAAGACTTTGATTCTAAGTTTAATTTTGGGAATCATGCCTTCCCTGTGGAATGGGGGGGCTTTGCGCAGAATGATTGGGCAGTGTTACAGCTAGAACCCACGGTCAAAGGAAAATGCATGGGGTCTATTTCGGCTGGATTCCTCTGGACAAAACTCGTTTAAACCCGGGGGATTATTTTAAAAAATTTCTGAAAATGGATCATCAGTTTGAGCTGGCGGGGTTCCCCATGGTCTGTCAGGGGTTATGTCTTATGACCCATCGGCAATGTGCTTTTGCAAATGTAGACCCCTATGAAATAAACATGCCTGTGTATCGTCATTTTTGCTCCACGAATCACGGTAATTCCGGGTCCCCCATTTGGTACTGTGATCAACCCAATCAAAACTGTCATGTGGTGGCCATTCATTCCTCATCTCAGCCTGTAGATTTATCTGGAGTAAATAATTTAACTGATGTATTTTTAGAAGAAAAATCAGCTGATTTTTCCAACTACGCCACTCCCCTTTCGGCTTTTAGGGATGGGGTGCAAAGAGCTTTAGCGACCGAGCCACCACCGAAAACTGAACCGTTTATCGCCAACAACGATCCTAACCCACCGATAACGGACTGCGATCGAGCGGACCGGCTCCGCCGGAGCCGCCGGTTTGGTCATGGATGTCCGTAGCGGAGCGGTCCTTGCGAAGGTGGAACTCACTGCCCAACGGGACTTGGCGCCGGACGAGGCTTTCCTCAATTGGGCGCGCTTGCCCGGTGAGACGCTGATCCCGGTCACCGTCGCCATGATCCTCGATTCCGGTCGGCTCTCCAACACAGCAGGCGTTCTTCAAGCGCCTTGGCCTGCTTGACCCGCTGCCGGAGACGCCAAGCAAGACGGACACCGTCCTGCCAAGGCCGTGGCGCGAGATCAACACCATGCACATCGCCTTCGGTCACTCGATCCAGCTTGAGCCGGTCCAATTGCTCGCCGTGTTCTCGTCGCTGATCAACGGCGGCATGCGGGTGCCGCCGAGGGCGGGCGAGCGGGTCGTATCCGAGGCAACCTCGCTGACCATGAGGAGGATGTTGCGCAACGCCGTGGCCGACGGACGGTCACGCCGCGCCGATGTGCCGGGGCTGGCGGTCGGCGGCACCATCGGGGTGATGATTGATCCAGGCAACCCGATCTTTTTCGTGGCGGAGCGGCGCTTTCCGGCCTTCATCGGCGCCTTCCCGATTACCGAGCCGCGTTATGCCCTGCTCGTCATGCTTGAGCAGCCGAATGTCGCCGACAAGCTGTTCGACACGGCGGCGGCACCGGTTGCGGCCAAAATCATCGCCCGCATCGCACCGCTTCTTGCTGTTGCTCAGCAGCCGCTTGACCGTCGGTGACGGTTCGCGGTCGGTTGTCGCAGATGTTCATGTCGAACATTCGGGTGCAAAACCTCACGAAACCGGCGGATGCCACGCTCGTGGTGAGTGCGACCGCGCGCCGCCTATTGGTCCGGTGCCCTCGACGGGCGCGGCAATCCCCGCAGGCCCCGGCTTTCCATGTATATATTGATGATGGACCTGAACTCCAACGGCGTTTCGCACAGGTAGCGGGAATCCGCCGTAAAACATTTCGTATTCACCGGGTCATACTGATCCTCTCCCCCCCAGCGTCTTGAATCCTTCCCAGCGGCGCACGCTGCGATCGACTGGACCCGAGGCTACGCCTTCCTGGATCAGGAGCTGCATGCCGTGGTACAGGATGCTGAACTGGGGCGGCGCTATGTCGATAAACTGGTCCGAGTTACCCTGCTCGGCGGTGAAGAAAGATGGATTCTGGTCCATATCAAGGTGCAGGGCACCCGTGATGCCGGATTCGCTGAGAGGATGTTCGTGTATAATTACCGCCTGTTTGATCGGTTTCGGAGACCGGTTGCCAGCTTGGCGGTGCTGGCTGA
Organism: Rhodospirillaceae bacterium; assembly: GCA_037135115.1. Classification (GTDB taxonomy): domain Bacteria; phylum Pseudomonadota; class Alphaproteobacteria; order Azospirillales; family Azospirillaceae; genus BOG-933. The sequence continues at coordinate 1,406 of JBAXKX010000035.1, read as the reverse complement.
CGACATTCCGGTCTGGAAGCCGTCTTCATTCGGTCTTGACGCCTTGAGTTGTGAACATCGTTTCAAATTCCCGACCTTCAAGTTGCTCCGCTTCGTACTGGAACGCCAACACATCCTGTGCCATGATGCTTTCGCCCCGTTGATGATGACCCCGTCTTTGCAAACGCAGTTTATCTCCTTGATTTGTCAAGGCCAACGGGGAAATTCACCTTTTTTTGATCCGGGATCCTGGACGCCGGTATCGGCATATCAATTGACAAGCGCGCCCTGGTATGCGCCACTTCGGCCGCCCGTCGCCGCCATCGGCAATTGTTAGGAGACCAGAATGGCCATGGATCACCTCAAGCCTGTCCAATGGAATGATAGCTTTAGCGTCGGCGTCAAACTTATCGATGACGAGCACAAGCTTCTGCTTGTCATCTTCGAAGAACTAGTAATAACCTTGCGTACTCAGCAGCCGAAGGCCGTGGCCAAGCGCGCAATCGAAGACCTAACGGGTTATGTCACCTATCACTTCGCCCATGAAGAAGAGCTGATGAAGGCGTTCCATTACCCCGACTTCGACGCGCACCAAAAGGAACACGACAAGCTTACCGCCCGACTGATGGAGATTGATCAAAACCTGGAACGCAAAAAGGCCAACATCACCGATGTTATAGACACCATTAAACTTTTGATCAATCACCACTTCATGAACACTGACGCTAAAATGGGCCAGTATCTTAGGAATAAGATACCAGGCAATTATCAGCCATTTGCCTTCAGTCTCGACAGCAACGCCAACATCGACCACTAAGTTTTTCCCTTGGCTGCTTTTACCCCGCCGGCATGGTGAGCGGTCGGATCAAGGGGCCAGCGTGGGCGTGGCGCGAAATCCAAGCCATCGCTCTGGCCCAGGCGCAGGCGCTCCAACCCGGCCCAGGCAATCATCGCGCCATTGTCGGTACATAACCCCAGCGGAGGTGCCACGAAACGCCAGCCGGTCTGATCCGCCAGCCCGGCAAGCCGGGTGCGCAGGTAACGATTAGCCGCCACCCCCCCCGCAACCACCAATGTCCGACAGTCCGGGTCTGCCGCTGCGGCAAGAGCGATGGCACGACCGGTGCGCTCGACGAGCACGTCGGCCACAGCGGTTTGGAACGAGGCCGCCAGATCGACCGCATCGGCTTCGGGTAGGGGCTGGGGCAGGCCGGCAAGACAGCGCCGCACTGCGGTCTTTAACCCGGAAAACGAAAAGTCACAGCCTGGTCGCCCCAGCATCGGCCGCGGTAACTCGAAGCGCCGGGGACTTATCGCCGCCAACGCCGCCTGTTCAAGCTGCGGACCGCCGGGATAACCCAAGCCCAGTAACTTGGCCACCTTGTCGAAGGCCTCGCCGACTGCGTCATCAATGGTGGTGCCGAGAC
>JBAXKX010000034.1:0-16219 GCA_037135115.1 Rhodospirillaceae bacterium | reverse complement strand
ACCGCTGCCGACCAGGCTTTCAATCACCAGCGAACCGCCGTGAAGTTCCATCAGGTTGCGACTGATGGCCAGCCCTAGCCCGGTCCCTTCAAGTTTACGCGACAGTCGCGAGTCGGCCTGCTGGAACGGCTCGAATAATCGCGGCAGCATGTCTGGGGCGATGCCGGGGCCGGTATCCCTCACCGAAAGCACCATTTGGCCACTGCTGTCCACGCCGGCCGATACCGTGACCGTGCCGTCGCACGGGGTGAACTTAACGCTGTTGGACAACAGGTTAAGCAGTACCTGCATGACCGAGCGACGATCGGCTGAGAAGCGGGGCTGGGGTTCGCCCGCCTGGAAATATAGGTTGACACCACCATGGTCGGCCCGTGATCTGATCATGGTCAGGCAGGACTCGATAATTGAAGCGGGGTCTATTTCGTCCTCTGTCAGATCAAATCGCCCGGCTTCGATGCGCGCCATGTCGAGCAAATCGTTGATGATGCGCAACAGGTGCTGGCCGCTTTCGAAAATCGTCTCAGCGTACTCGACGTAACGGGGTGCGAGCGGGCCGAACAGTTCCCGCATCAAGATTTCCGAAAAGCCGATGATGGCGTTGAGTGGCGTCCGCAGTTCGTGGCTCATGTGGGCGAGGAACTCGCTCTTGGCGCGGTTGGCGAGTTCGGCCTGGCTTTTGGCGGCCAACAGTGCCGCCTCGGTGGCCTTGCGCTCTGCGATGTCGCGAATGACGCCGACGAACGAGCGGCGCCCGCTTCCGTTGCCGCCAGAGTAGTCGCTGTGGTCTTTGATTTCTGTGACGACCAGTTCGATCGGCACCATTGAGCCGTCTTTCCGCTGGGCCACCACCTCGCGCTCTTTGCTGATGATGCGGGCGTGACTGTCGCAGCGGTAGTGTTTGAGCATCGAGTCGTGCTGGTCGTGCAGCGCGGGCGGCATCAAAATGGTCAAGTTGCGCCCGATCATTTCATAGGCGCGCCAGCCGAATAGTCGCTCCGCCGCATCATTGAAGGTTTCTATGGTGCCTTGTTCGTTGGCGGTGATGACGGCGTCGAACATTGATGACAAAATGGCATGCATACGGTTGGCGAAGGCGAGCAATGCCGCCTCGGTGCGCCTTCGTTCCGTGATGTCCTTGAATATACCCACCACCAGTACCTGGCCGTTCCAGTTCATCGTGGTGCTGGTGATCTCTACCGGCACAGTTTTGTCGTCGCTGCGCTGGATCAGTACCTCGTTGGTCTGGCGTCCGGTCTGTCGCGCACGGTGACAGAACAGCTCCCAGTAGTGGTCACGCTCGTCGTTTGGGTGCAGGCCTGATTGAGCTGTGCCGATTATGGCCTCAATCGGCCGGTTGATAAGTTCTGCGGCCTGACTATTGCAGTTGATGACGATGCCGGTTGCGGCGTCGATCACAAATATTGCCTCACCGGATATGCTAAAAATCCGGCTAAACAAGCTGTCTGCACAAGTGGAGCTTTCGGTTTCGGCCGGCAGGGGCTGGGGGGGTGGCAGGGGCTGGGGGGGGTACAGATGGGCCAGCGCCGCGCGCGCGGTCGCTGCGTCCGGCATAGCCTCAACCAAAGCGAAAACGCCAAGTGCGTTGCCGGAGTCGCTATTGATCAGTGTTCTGCTCTCGATTACCGTGACGACATGGCCGTCGCGGTGGAGATAGCGACAGGGGGCGGTGTAGTCACCGGTCATACCGGCCAGCAGTCGCGCCAACTCATTGGTGCGGAGTCTTCGGTCCTCCGGGGGAAAGATGGCTTCGCTGAGGCTGCCGCGTAGTTCGATGTCGCTGTAATCAAGAATTTGGCAAAAGGCGGGATTGGTCGCGAGAATTTGTCCCTGCACACCCGTTATGACGACACCCTTCGGTGACGCCCAAAAAGCTGCCGCGATTTTCTCTGGGTCCATTAGCGCATGCCCTGCTCGCCCTGCTCGCCCAGCTTCGTCTCAAGCTTCCGGCCCAGCCCAGTGCCCGTACAGCTGATGCTTACACTCAAGCGTAATAGCCGGGTCATGTTAGCAGTGCAAGGCACCCATAGCACAAATTACGGTTTATTGTGTGCATTGGGGTTCATGATCCAAGGTTCCCAGGTCACACGGGCCCATTTATGGCGGCGACAGGGAAAGCACCAGCTTGCCGGTGGCGCGACGCTCGATAAGCATCCGTAGCGCCTCAGCGAACGACTCCAGCGGGAATTGTTGGGAGACCAGCGGCCTGAGTTTACCAGCATTAAACCAGTCGAACAGGGCGTGGAAACTCTCGCCGATCAGATGGGGTGCATGTTGGCGGTAAGAACCCCAGTAGAGGCCAATCACTGAGCAGTTTTTGACCAGCAGCAGGTTGGCGGGTATCTGCGGCGTTTTGCCGCTGGCAAAGCCTATCGTCAACAAGCGGGCGCCCCAGGCGATAGAGCGCAGGCTCTTGTCGAAGATTTCACCGCCAATCGGGTCAAATACCACATCGACTCCGCGCCCATTGGTGATGGCGCGGACGCGCTCGCGGATGTCTTCGGTTGCGGTGTCGATTAGGTGGTCGGCGCCATGAAGACTAGCTATTGCCAGCCGGTCGGCACCGTTGGCGGAGGCGATGACCGTTGCCCCTAACGCTTTGCCGATCTCGACTGCGGTGAGGCCAACCCCGCTTGCCGAGCCGTGGACCAGCAGGGTTTCCCCGGATTTTAGCCGCGCCCGCTCACATAAGGCGATATGTGAGGTGCCATAGGCGATCGGGAATGAGGCCGCTGTGGCGAAGTCCATGTTCGGGGGAATCGGGAAGACATCCTCGGTGCGGACCACGACTTGTTCTGCGAAGCCGCCATGATCAAGCACCGCCAGCACCCGCTGACCGGGAGCAAGCTCGGTCGCATCGGGCGCGGATTCAAGCACGGTGCCTGCGACCTCAAAGCCCGGCGAGAAGGGGAAAGGCGGCCTTTCTTGATACTTGCCGGCGATAATTAATGTATCGGCAAAGTTGAGGCCGGCTGCGGCAACTGCTATCCTGACCTCGCCGGGTTCAAGAGCCGGCGGCGCAATGTCACTGATTTTAAGGGATTCCGGCCCGCCCCAGCCGTGACATAAAACCGCGCGCATTGGCTAACTCCCCGTTATTTCCCTGACCCCGCGATGCCCCCGGCCCCGCGAAAGGGCCGCACATGCACAGGTGCTGAGACCGACAGCTTGCACTCCTTGAGGCGGCGGCGCAAGCTGCACGCCATGAGGGGATATTTCGCGATCGGGGTGGAGGGCGTCAGTAAGCCGGGGAACCTGGGAAACTTGGTGCGCACCGCCCATGCCTTTGGGGCTAGCTTTGTCTTTACGGTTGCGCCCTCGCTGGACATGCGTGAGATGCATCTGGTCGATACTTCGGATACAAAGGCTAATACTCCGTTCTACACTTACCCCGATGTATCAGCCCTGGCCTTGCCGCTGGATTGCCGCTTGGTCGGAGTTGAGCTGTTGGACGAAGCCGTATGCCTGCCCAGTTTTCGCCATCCGCTGCGCGCGGCCTATGTGCTGGGACCAGAGCGCGGCGTCCTGTCCCCGGCCTTGGTGGAGCGGTGTGATTTTATCGTCAAGATTCCGACGCGGTTCTGCGTCAATGTCGGCGTGGCCGGGGCGTTGGTCATGTATGACCGCATGGTATGCCTTGGCCGATTTGCTGAGCGCCCGGTTCGCACCGGCGGTCCGACCGCAGCGGCTCCGACACATACTCATGGCAACCGCAGGATACGCAGGAATCGCGGTTTGACTAACCCCAAGTGATTTCATTCCTACCGGCGGCGACTGCCGTCGCGCGCCCCATGGCGCGAAGGCAAGCCCGCGAGACGCGGGCGCCCGCCGTTTGAGGGGGCCTTTGATGGCTTAACATCAAAGGCTACAAGCCTCAGTGACAGGTCGCACCCGCCGAGGTGTCGAGTCGAGGGGTGATGGACGGCATTCCATCGCAGCTAGTGCGAAAGCCGGGGAGGTGGTCGTTGAGGTAATCGGCCTCGTAGTCTTCAAGGTTTTCCTGGACATAAAGGTCGACGATGCCATCCGGGCCGAGATTGTCGAAATCCTCATAGGTGTCACTGAGGGTCGCACGGAAGTACGCTTGCATGTCGTCGGTAAACTCGTTGGCCATGCGGCGGGCCTCGTTGTCAATCGCCTTGGCGTTCAAGCAAACGGTGCTATGCGCTTGATGTAGATTCTGGTGCAGAAATCGAGCGAAATGCCAAGTCAGCGAGCGGGCGAATTTGCGGCCGATGCCGATCTCGAGTCTGCAATCAGAGGTATCAATCGTTGCCATGGCTCTTAACCCCTAGCGCGAAGCGCTGTAGATGCCCCGTTGTGAAATCGTTCCCGCTGGCTAACCAACCTGTTAGCTAACCAACCCGCTGGCTAACCGATCTGTTAGTGGCCCGGCTGGGATAAGTGGATAATCAGGCCCAAATACTTAACGATCGATGATCAAACACTCCCTGTGGCGTTCTGTCGCAGCAATTAAAGCGGCGTCGGCATAATTCTTGTTTAGCAATAAAGTAAAGTCATGAATAATAACTGCTAAAATACCATGCTTCCATTTATATTTGTGCCCAGCCCGGAACTAGCGGTGAAAGCACGGCATCTCCGGCAGTCAGTTTAACACTGGCAGCATCTTGGATGTCGAGGCGGAGCATGACTAGTGCCAAATTGCCGCACCCAGAGCGGACCTCGCCGGCCTCAACACCGTTGGCCATTACCGTCGTATCGGGAGGGGGCAGCTGCCCTTCCACCCACACCGGGCGCAGTCGGCGGCGCACCAGGCCCCTATAGCGGGTTCGGGCCGTCACTTCCTGGCCAACATAGCAACCCTTGGTCCAGGAAATGGCGTTGAGGGCGTCGAGATTGTTTTCCAGCGGTAGCGTTTTGTCGACCAGCAGGTCGCGGCTGCCTTCGGGCACGCCCTGGTCGAGTCGCAGCATTTCATAGTCTTCGAAGCTGCCAGCCACGGCACCTCCGGCCATCACCAAGTCAGCGCCTCCGCCGCAGGGGATCATCAGGCGTACGCCGAGGGCGGCCAGTCGCGGGTCCACCATCGCAATGCCGGCTTGGAACGGGTTTGTCGCGCCCGGAGAAGCGGGCAGGCCGACTGTGGCGGCGGCGGTGCCCCCTATCAGGGCCACCACTTCGAATCGGCCGTCTAGGTCTTCAAAGCCCACTCTGGCTCGTAGTTTGTACCGGCGCAGCCTTTCCAGAAGATCGTCGCGCCTGGCCTTCTCGACGTCGAGCAGAAATGCCTCGTCGTCGGGGCTGCCGTCGTCGGCTGGCGGGGCTGCCGCGATGAAAATATCATGCAGGATTTTGCCTTGGGGTGTCAGTAGGACGGTGTAAACCGACCATTCGCGGCTGACTTGGGTTACGTCGTTGGTCACTAGTGCCTGGAGGAAGGAAACGCGGTCAATGCCGTTCAGCCGCAGTAAGGAGCGGCCGGGCAGCGGCACCCAGGCCGGCAGTGGTGAAAGCTGTTCCAGCGGGATTTCGAACATGGCCGGGACCTAGTATTTGGTTGGGGAGGTGTTTGGTGGTGGGTGCTTGCCGCCGTCTCTCGCCCCAGATATAAACCGGGCTTACGCGCCACGCCAGAGGTGATGGTTGCCAGGATCCCGGATCAACATCGACCGGAAAGCGCAAGGCTTTGAAAATTCTGTTTATTACCTCTAACCGGCTGGGCGATGCGGTGCTGTCGGCCGGATTGCTCGGTCATCTTGTCGAGTCTTGCCCGCAAGCGCGCTTTACCATCGCCTGCGGTCCGGTTGCTGCGCCACTGTTCCGGGCGCTGCCTCGGCTTGATCGCGTCATCGCCTTTGCCAAGCGGCGCTGTTCGTCCCACTGGTTTGGTTTGTGGGGCAGCTGCATAGGCACCGGCTGGGGGTTTATCGTCGATCTTCGCAATTCCGCCGTGTCGCGGCTGTTGTTCACCCGCCGTTTGGTGACCGGGTCGCGTCCAGCCGAAGACTGCCACCGGGTTGAGCATCTTGCCCGCATATTCGGGTTGGCCGAAGTTCCGCCGCCGCGCCTGTGGTTCGCCGATTCCGATCTTGACGCCGCGCGCGCCCTTATCCCTGATGGTCCGCCGGTGCTGGCGCTGGGGCCCACCGCCAACTGGCGCGGTAAGACATGGCGGGCCGAGCGTTTCGCCGCCGTTGCAATGCGGCTTACCGGTCCTGGCGGCATACTGGCCGGGGCGCGGGTGGCGGTGCTGGCGGCCGCAAATGAGCGTGAGCAGGCCCAGCCGGTGATTGACGCATTTGACCCGGCGCGCTTGATTGACCTAGTCGGGCGCACCGATTCGCTCCAGGTCGGGGCTTGCCTTGCGCGTACGGCGCTGTTTGTCGGTAATGATTCCGGGCTGATGCATATCGCGGCGGCGGCAGGAACGACGACTCTGGGGCTGTTTGGTCCAAGCCGGCCCGAGCACTACGCCCCCTGGGGTGCCCACTGCGCCGCCGTGACCACCGCCATTCCCTATCGTGATTTGGTGTGGGGGCCGGGCTATGATCACCGTACCACCGGCACCTTGATGGATAGCTTGGATGTGGACACCGTGGTCAACGCAGCCGGGGCGTTATGGTTGCGCGGCGGTCCCGATAGAGAGTCGGCATGAGAGTCCTTCAGGTCATGGCCGGGTCGGAGCATGGCGGTGCCGAGACCATGTTTTCAGACAGTGTTGTTGCCCTGCATCAAGCCGGTATCGATCAGTTGCTGGTGACAAGGCCCAGCCCCTTGCGTGATGCCTTGTGGGCCGGGCATGGCATCAAGGCCCGCCACGCCGCCTTCCCCCAACCGTTGTTCGGCTGGCGAACCAAGGCGGTGCTGGCCGGGGCGATCCGTGATTTCAGGCCCGATGTCTGTCATTTTTGGATGTGTCGGGCCGCAAGTTATGCTCGCCTCGGTGTTGCGCCCAATATCGGGTGGTTTGGCGGCCCTTATGACCTCAAATACTACCGCAACTGCCAGTTTTTCGTCGGCGTGACCCATGAATTGGCCCGCCATATCGTCGCTGGTGGGGCACCACCCGAAGCCACCGTATGCGTACATACCTTTGCCGACCTGCCGCCAACGGCGTCTGTCGACCGCGCCGGGTTGAATACCCCTGAGGATGCGCCGGTGTTGCTGTCGCTGGCCCGCTTGCATCACAACAAGGCTATCGACGTGCTGCTGCGGGCGCTGGTCAAGGTACCGGCCGCTTATTTGTGGATCGCTGGTGAGGGACCATTGCGCGACGAGTTGAAGTCGCTGTGTACGTCTCTGGGGCTGGACGGGCGTGTACGTTGGCTTGGTTGGCGTACAGATCGTGCGGCATTACTGGCTGCAAGTACGCTGTGCGTATTCCCCTCGCGCGTTGAGCCGTTTGGCACGGTGATGGTCGAGGCTTGGGCCGCCGGTATCCCCTTGATTACCGCCGCCGCCGCCGGTCCCAAGGCCTATTGCCGCAATGGGGAGAACGGTCAGTTGGTGCCTACCGATGATGTGGAGGCGCTGGCCAACGCTATCAACCGCTGCCTCACCGATCCTGAGCTGTGCCGGCGTTTGATTGAGGGTGGTCGCCGAACCTATCAATCCACCTTTACCAGCGCCGTACTGGTCCGCGACATGACCGCCTTTTACACCAAGGCTATTGTGGCGTACGGGCGGGGACGGTGTGGGGGCATCAATCCTCCGGCCAGAACTCCGCGTTCATGATCCGCTCGAACGGCCACGGGCATTCGGTTGGGAAGGTCTGTTCCGGCAATTCCGTTTCTCCCGCCGCGCTGTAACGGGCGTTGATGTACGCGTCCGCTAAAGTCTCCCCCAGCTTTGCCTTGAGGCTTGGGTTGTCGGCGAGGTGCCGCGCGAGGTCGCGCCGTTGCACGATGATCGAATAGCGCCAACTGTTGCCGCGCAAACCGGGCTGGAAGCGCCATTTCAGCAGGTGGCACAACAGGATGGCGAGGCGGCTCACCAGTTCGCGCTTTTCCGTCCGCCCCATGCTCTCGATCTCCTCGGCGATGTGCGCGATATCGGCGGCGGAATAATTCCCCGCGCGCAAAAACCCCGCCTGCTCCATGGCCCAGGCGTGAAAGTCGCGCTCATAGAGACCGGAGATCATGGCCTATGTACTCGTCATTTTATTGCTTATCCGGCGTGGTACGTACAGCAAACCGCTATTTATCCTGTTCGTGTGTGACTATGCTGCTATCTCTTGCCGACATACTCATCCATCCGCTTTAACGCGCACTTCAAATCGCCGCCCACTGCGGCCATGTCGGATACCAGGGCGATCACGTCGTTCGAGTCGTACAGGGACTTGCGCGGGCGCGGCGGACCAGGGTACCAGACCATTCCCGCGCCTTGAAGGTAGTCCACCATATGGGGGTGTTTCGCCGCCCACCGCCTGAGCCAATCCATAGCCATCCCCTCAAATGTACAGTGCATGGTTGAATTTTACCACACCTCACCCCTTTGCCGCCATAAGTTTTGGCAGCCACTCCTCATGGGCGGTGCGTAGGCGAGCCATGGTTATGGCATTGCAGCGGTTAATGGTCAGGGTGTCGCCGCCGGTGGTGCCGATGGCTAGGGCGGGGACTCCGGCTGCGGCTGCGCGTTTCAATACCGGTCTGGCGTCGGCGGCGGCGACGAGATAGCGGGCTTGGTCCTCGCCGAACAGGAAACCGATAGGGCAGGCACCGACAGGCAGCACCACCTCGGCCCCGCGCCGTCCAGCTAGGGCCATCTCGGCCATCGCGACCGCAAGGCCACCATCGGCGATGTCGTGGCAGGCGTTGACCAGCCCGTCATGGATCAAGCCGCGCACCAAGTCGCCGTTGCGGCGTTCAGCGGCGAGGTCGATCGGCGGCGGCGGGCCGTCCTCGCGGCCGTGAATTTCGCGCAGATAGAGCGATTGGCCGAGATGTCCGGGGGTTTCCCCCAGCAGAACCACGGTGTCGCTGTCTTGCACGAAACCCATGCCGACTCGCTTGCCGGCATCTTCAAGAAGGCCGACGCCGCCGATGGTTGGGGTGGGCAAAATGGCGACGCCGTTGGTTTCGTTGTAGAGGCTGACATTGCCCGAGACGACCGGGAAGTCTAGTGCCAGACAGGCCTCGGCCATGCCCTGGATGCAGCCGACCAGCTGGCCCATGATCGCCGGCTTCTCCGGATTGCCGAAATTGAGGTTGTCGGTAAGCGCCAGCGGGGTCGCCCCTACCGCCGTGAGGTTGCGCCAAGCTTCGGCCACAGCCTGGGCACCGCCACGTACGGGGTCGGCAAAGCAATAGCGAGGCGTACAGTCGGTGGTCATGGCCAGCGCCTTGTCGGTGCCATGGACCCGGACCAGCGCGGCATCGGCGCATCCTGAGGAGAAAATGGTGTCGCCGCCAACCTGACTGTCATACTGCTGCCATATCCAGCGTTTGGAGGCGAGATCGGGGCAGCCCATCAGTCGCAGCAACACTTCGCAAGGTGGGGTCGGCAGTGAAATTTCGTCCATTGCCACCTCATCGCGGGGTGGAGTCGGCAGCCATGGCCGGTTATAGACCGGGGAATTGGTCACCAAGGGCGCTATCACCAGATCGCACCAGACCCGTCCCTGCTTACTCAGCACCAGACGGCCGGTGTCGGTCAGATGGCCGATGATCGCGAAATCCAGCTCCCACTTGTCGAAGATGGCGCGAGCCACGTCCTCGCGGCCGGGTCTGAGCACCATCAGCATACGCTCCTGACTTTCGGAGAGCATGATCTCGTAAGGGGTCATACCGGTCTCGCGCACCGGCACGGCGTCAAGGTCCAACGCAAGGCCAAGGCCGCCCTTGCCGGCCATCTCCACCGAAGACGAGGTCAAACCGGCGGCCCCCATGTCCTGGATAGCCACGATGGCGTCGGTGGCCATCAGCTCAAGGCAGGCCTCGATCAGTAATTTTTCGGTGAAGGGGTCGCCGACCTGGACGGTTGGGCGCTTTTCCTCGCTGTCTGCGGAGAACTCGGCCGAGGCCATGGTTGCGCCGTGTATGCCGTCGCGTCCGGTCTTGGAACCGAGATAGACCACCGCGTTGCCGACTCCTGCCGCCGCCGAGTAAAAGATGCGGTCGGACGGGGCGACACCGACAGTCATGGCATTGACCAGGATGTTGCCGTTGTATGCCGAATGGAAATTAGTCTCGCCGCCTACCGTCGGCACGCCGACACAGTTGCCGTAACCTCCTATGCCGGCGACCACTCCCGATACCAGATGCCGGGTCTTGGGATGGTCGGGCGCGCCAAAGCGCAGTGCGTTGAGGTTGGCTATCGGGCGGGCGCCCATGGTGAAGACGTCGCGCAAGATTCCGCCGACTCCGGTGGCTGCGCCTTGGTAGGGTTCGATGAAAGAGGGGTGGTTGTGACTCTCCATTTTGAAGATCACGGCCAGCCCGTCGCCGATATCGACCACGCCGGCGTTCTCGCCTGGTCCACAGATCACCCGTGGTCCTGTGGTTGGTAAGGTGGCCAACCAAGCTTTGGAGGACTTGTAGGAACAATGCTCTGACCACATCACCGAGATGATTCCCAGTTCGGTGAAAGTCGGAGTGCGGCCAACGATCTCCAGCATGCGCTGGTATTCGTCGGGTTTCAACCCGTGCTCAGCGGCGAGACTTGGGGTGACTGCGGGCTCTGTGTTCACGGACATGCTGATCAAGGACCCTGGCGGAAACGGGATTGCACGGACGGTACTATCCTGGCACGCTAGCACTCCCTCCGAACCTGCGCCAGTGCGCCGACCGTGAGGCAGCGTCCCATTATTCCGAGAGGATTACTTTTCACGTTTGGTCGCGTCACGCGGTTTGCTCTGGAAGCGAAAACCGGCGGCTGTGGTTGAGGGCTGGTACCATGCCGCGACATTCTGCCACTCGGGCCATGTCGATGTCGGCGGTGATCACGCCAGGTTCCTTGCCCGCCTCGGCCATAATTTCGCCCCAGGGATCGACGATCAGCGAGTGGCCGTAGGTTCGGCGGCCGCCGTCGTGGCTGCCGCATTGGGCCGGAGCGATGATGAAGCAGCCGGTTTCAATGGCGCGGGCGCGCAGCAGTACCTGCCAGTGGGCGCGACCGGTCGGTACGGCAAACGCGGCCGGAACCGTGATTATTCCGGCACCCGCCTGGGCCAGCGCCCGAAACAGTGCGGCGAAGCGCAGGTCGTAGCATATCGTCATGCCGAGCCCGCCCCATGGAGTTGGCGCCACTATCGCCTGTTCGCCGGGCCGGAAGGTCGCCGACTCGCGATAGCTCTCGCCATCGGGGAGGTCGACGTCGAACATGTGGATTTTATCGTAGCGGCCGGCGATGGTCCCGTCTGCGGCGATCAGGAAGCAGCGATTGGCCAACCTGCGCTCGGCTAACTCCCCATCGGGCAACTCCCCATCGGGCAACTCCCCATCGGGCAACTCCCCATCGGGCAACTCCCCATCGCCCGGAACGATGCCGAGCGAACCTACCAGCAACCAAGCTCCGGTTTCGCGGGCTAGCTCGCAGAATGCTGGTAATGCCGGATGTTCTGATTCGGTCCGGGCTCGTGCCAGCACTCGCTCGCGCCCCTGGGCCATCATGCAGACATTCTCCGGCATTGCGATGAAGTCGGCGCCAGCGTCACGGGCGCGCCGGACCAGGGTCGCCGCAGCTTCCAGGTTGGGGGCTATCTCGGTACCCGCTGTGACCTGGACGCAGGCGGCGGTAAAGCGCTTTGGCATCACAGCGGCGTCAGTCCCAGCAACGGGTCGAGCTTGCCATCGCTTTCAAGGGCATGGAGGTCGTCGCAGCCGCCGATATGGTGACCATTGATGAAGATTTGCGGCACGGTGGAGCGTCCGCCCGCGCGCTCGATCATTTCGAGTCGGTGGGAGGGGCTTTTTGAGAGGTCGATGTCGGTGTAGGTTACGCCCTTGTCGTTGAGAAGTTTTTTCGCTCGCGCGCAGTAGCCACAATGGGCGCTCGAATAGATTACAATTTCGGTCATACCGGACTCCACTTGTGGTAATATCAACTTTCCTTCGTTACAGAGCCTTGACTGCGCGCGCCAGTGTCAAGATATCAACGCTGGCCGCACCAGCGCGCAGCAGTACAGAGGCGCATTCGCAGGCGGTGGCGCCGGTGGTCAGCACGTCATCGATTAATACGATGCGGGCGTCGCGCGCTTGCGGTGCCAGGCGGGGGCGCAGTAGGAAAGCGCCGGCTACGTTGCGGTGACGGGCCGGACCGCTGAGGCCGCCCTGGATCGGTGTGGCGCGGTGCCGTACCAGCAAACCGGGGAGATGGGTGATACCGGAAACGGCGGAGATAGCTTGTCCGAGCATGGCGGCCTGATTGTAGCGTCGGCGGAACAGTCGCCAGCGGTGCAAGGGCACCGGTACCAGCAGGGTGGCACCATCCAGAAGTTCGGCCCCGCTGCGGGCAAGCCACGCACCATATGCACAGGCGCCATAGGTCTGGTCGCCGTATTTCAGACCAAGCACCAACGGCTTGCTGGCCTCGTCGTAGATTAGTACCGCGCGTGCTCGTTCAAATGCCGGTCGCCCGGCCAGACACTCGCCGCACAGGGTGTCCGCTGGCATCTCCAGCTCGAACGGCACACCACAACAGGCGCATTGCGGCGGCCCAATGAAAGACAGGGACTTCCAGCAGGCCACACAAACATCGCCCTGGCGCCCAACTGCCCCGCCACAGGAGAGGCAGCGCGGCGGTAGCAAGGTATCAATGATTTGGCGACGCAGCCCCGAGATTTGGCGACGCAGCCCCGACAGGCGCCACCCGACGATTTCAGGCCGCCTTGCGCTGTTGGTTGGCCTCGGTGAAAACCTTTAGCAATTGTGTCACGAAAGCGGGCAGGGCTTCAAGGTCGCGGGCGGTTACTATCGGTCCGTCGACCACCATTGGTTCGTCGAGCCACTGGGCACCCGCAGCGGTCAGCGTCTCGGTCAGCGCCGCAGGTGCGGTTAGTATCCGTCCCTTGAGGGTTCGCGAGAACGGTAACAGGCCGACACCCTGGTCGATTGCCGCGATAGGTTTGCCGGCATCAAGGAAGTGGCCGACGATGCGCTTGGTATGGGGGTTTAGCTTTAGTTTGTTGATGCTGCGCTCACCGCCGGGAATAACCAGCATGTCGAAATCGGCACCGAGCACCTCTCCGATTTGAAGATCGATCGGGAAGAAGTGCCCCCAACTGTTGCCGTGCCAGCCATTTGCCAAACCCTGGTCTGGGGAAATCGTCTTTAACGTCGCTCCGGCCTTGAGCAGAGCGCGCTGGGGTTCAGTCAGCTCGGTCTCCTCAAAGCCGGAAGCCATCATGATAGCGATGGTACAACCTGTCAGTACCTTAATCATTCCTATTTATTCCCTTGCTTTAGCTGCCGTCCAGCCCGAACCCGCTGTTCAGCCCATAACCGACCCATACACGCCTTTATAGGTTCCGCACTGTTCGCTGCGGCCCCCATTAAAGCGCCTGCAACTTGCGGGCTTGCTACGAGCGAGTCAACCCTACATTTTGCAATACAGTACCCAGGATTGCCCAATATTTTGAGGGCCAGCGGGTTTTGGCGGCTTAGCTCATACATATGGCCTTTGATGCTTACCCATCAAAGGCCCCCTCAGACGGCGGGCGCCCGCGTCTCGCGGGCTTGCCTTCGCGCCATAAGGCTAGGCTGCGGCAGTCGCCGCCTAATACCAAAACCCCGAGTCTTCGTCTCGGGTCGTTGGTATTAGCTCAGCGCGGCGAGCAGGCTCTCGAACATGGCTTTGCCGTCGGTGCCGCCGTGGTCGGGTTCGCAGACACGCTCGGGGTGTGGCATCAGGCCGAGCACGGTGCGGCTTTCGTTGAAGATCCCGGCGATGTCGCGCACTGATCCGTTGGGGTTGTCAAGGTAGCGGAAGGCCACTTGTCCCTGACCCTCGATTCGGTCCAGCGTGTCCTCATCGGCGAAGAAGGCTCCATCGGCATGGGCTATGGGGATGCGGACTTCTTGCCTAGCGTCATAGTTGCGGGTAAAGGCGCTGCCGGTGTTTTCGACCCGTAGTCGGACCTGCCGGCAGATGAATTTAAGGCCAGCATTGCGCATCAGGGCACCGGGCAGCAAGCCCGCCTCGGTCAATATCTGGAAGCCGTTGCAGATGCCAAGGACATGGATGCCGGTGGCGGCGCGATTGACGATCGCGCGCATGATCGGGGCGCGGGCGGCCATGGCGCCGCTGCGCAAATAGTCGCCATGGGAAAATCCGCCGGGCAGCACTATGAGGTCGACCGCCGGCAACTCACTGTCGCGGTGCCAGACCATCGTTGGCGCGATCCCCACAGCCCGCTTAAGAGCTATGGCAACGTCACGATCGCAGTTGGAGCCGGGAAACACGATGACAGCGGCCTTCATGGCGGCGCTCGCATTCTGTTTGGTCGAGATTGGTCGATATTGGTCGATCGGAAAAGCCGGATTGATCGGCCAGGAAATTCGGCGGCAAACACGCCGTACCGCATCTTAAAACATGAACAACTCGGATTGCAAGTGCGGCCCCCAGCCTAAGTTCGGGTTAATGCCTAAACAAATGGCATATTGCGCCTATGTGGTAATCACATTGATTCACGCTATTGAGCCTTCCTGCGAGGTTTGATAGCAGTTGTCGGGCAGCCTCCCGCTGCGATGTTCGGCATTTACGTTAATAGAGGTCACATGGACGCGACAAGAACGGGCGGTGACGTCCTATTTATCCTGATGGGCGCGGTGATGGTGTTGGCCATGCATTGCGGCTTCGCCTTTCTCGAGGCCGGCACGGTACGCAAGAAGAATCAGGTTAATGCCTTGGTCAAGATTTTGACCGATTTTGCGGTCTCGACCTTGGCCTATTTTTTCGTTGGCTACAGCATCGCCTATGGCGTCGATTTCTTCGTCAGCGCCAAGGTGCTGGTGGGCGACGCCACCGCGCACGGACACAGCTTTGGCCCGCACGGCTATGATCTGGTCAAGTTTTTCTTTCTCGCCACTTTTGCCGCTGCAGTTCCTGCGATCGTTTCGGGAGGAATTGCCGAGCGGGCCCGTTTCATGCCGCAACTGGTCGCCACCAGCATCTTGGTCGGTCTAGTATACCCGATCTTCGAAGCGTTCGCCTGGGGTGAGCGATTCGGTATACAGGCGTGGTTCCTCGCCAGTCTGGGCTTTAAATTCCACGACTTTGCCGGCTCGGTAGTGGTTCATGCGGTGGGTGGTTGGATCGGGCTTGGCGCCGTACTCATGCTGGGCAACCGGCTCGGCCGCTATCGCCGTGACGGAAAGCTGGTGGCAATTCCGCCGTCAAATATTCCATACTTGGCTCTCGGGGCCTGGATACTCTCGGTGGGCTGGTTCGGCTTCAACGTCATGAGCGCCCAGACTCTTGACAATGTGGCGGGACTGGTCGGCATGAACTCGCTGATGGCCATGGTTGGCGGCATTCTTTCCGCCCTGGTGGTTAGCCGGACCGACCCCGGCTTTGTTCATAACGGCGCTCTGGCCGGTTTGGTTGCCGTTTGCGCTGGCTCCGACGTAATGCATCCGCTGGGAGCGCTGGCCACCGGGGGGATTGCCGGAGCCTTGTTCGTGTGGGCCTTCGATCGTTGCCAGTACGACTGGCATATTGATGATGTGCTCGGCGTGTGGCCATTGCACGGCTTGTGCGGACTAACCGGAGGTCTGCTCGCCGGGGTCTTTGGCCAAGAGGCGCTAGGCGGCCTGGGCGGGGTGGGTTTGCTCTCCCAGGTGGTAGGCACCCTGGCGGGCGTTATCTTCGCCTTCGCTGCAGGCTTGGCAGTCTATGGCGGACTCAAGGTTTTGGTAGGGATTCGACTCGACCCTGAACAAGAACGGCGCGGCGCGGATCTGTCAATCCATCGCATCACCGCCTATCCCGAGGAAGATGTTTCCAGAAGTTGAAAAATGCCCCACGACGACAAAACGCCACTGCCGGACGAAGCACCGGGCCGTGGCGTTATGCCGGACGAAGCACCGGGCCGTGGCGTTATGCCGGACGAAGCACCGGGCAGTGGTGTTATGCCGGACGAAGCACCGGGCAGTGGCATTATGCCGGACGAAGCACCGGGCAGTGGCATTATGCCGGACGAAGCACCGGGCAGTGGCATTATGCCGGACGAAGCACCGGGCAGTGGCATTATGCCGGACGAAGCACCGGGCAGTGGCATTATGCCGGACGAAGCACCGGGCAG
>JBAXKX010000033.1:0-16689 GCA_037135115.1 Rhodospirillaceae bacterium | reverse complement strand
CGCAGGCACCGGGCTTGGGACCATCAACCACACCCTGCTGACTTTGGAGGCGATACGGGGGCGCGGCGTTAAGCTGCTCGGGGTTATCCTCAACGGCCCGCCCGATGCTAACAACCGCGCCGCCATCGAGCGCTATGGCCGGGTGCGGGTAATCGCCGAGGTGCCGCCGCTAAACCCGCTCGACCCCGCCGCCGTATCCATGATCGCCGCCAAACTGTTTCCATCCCTAGCCTCACTGATGAAGCCATGACCGAGCCCCTAACCCTTGACGACCTGATGGCCCTTGACCGCCGCCATCTGTGGCATCCTTTCACCCAAGCTGCGACCGCGCAGCCGCCGCTGCCGGTGGTGAGCGCCCGGGGTGCCCGCCTGACCCTGGCCGATGGCCGCGAGATCATCGACATGATCTCGTCTTGGTGGGTGACCCTGCATGGCCACGCCGAGCCTGCCATCGCCCAAGCTATCGCGGCGCAGGCGCTGAAGCTCGAGCAGGTGATCTTCGCCGACTTCACCCACGAGCCGGCAGTGCGGCTGGCCTCAAGGCTGGCCCGGCTGCTGCCCGATGGGCTGTCGCGGGTGTTTTTCTCGGACAACGGCTCAACGGCGGTCGAGGTGGCGCTGAAGCTTGCCTTCCAGTACTGGCGCAATCGCGGCCACACCGATCGCAACCGGTTGCTCGCCTTCGATGGCGGTTACCACGGCGACACTTTCGGTGCCATGGCGGCAGGCCAAGGTTCAGGCTTCCATGGGCCGTTTCACGACCTGCTGTTCCCGGTCACCCTGCTCCCGTTCCCCGCCACCTGGGCGAACGACGAACAGGTTGCGGAGAAGGAGGCGGCCAGCCTTGCCGCCCTTGACCACTGGCTTGCCCGTCACGGTGATGAAACCGCCGCCCTGATCGTGGAACCACTGGTCCAGGGCGCGGGCGGCATGCGCATGTGCCGACCAATTTTCCTGCAGGAATTGGCGAGTCGGCTGCGGGCGGCCGGCGTATTGCTGATTTTTGATGAGGTCATGACCGGCTTTGGTCGTACCGGCCCCCTATTCGCCTGCCAGCGCACCGGTGTAACACCGGATATAATCTGCCTTGCCAAGGGCTTGACCGGGGGCTTTCTGCCGCTGGCCGCCACCATTTGTCGCGAGGAAATCTATGAGGCATTCCTTGGCGGCAGCTTTGATCGCGCCTTCGCCCACGGCCATTCCTTCACCGCCAACCCGCTTGGCTGTGCTGCGGCGCTTGCCTCGCTCGACCTGCTTGGACTGCCCGCCTGCTCCGCCCGCCGCACCATGATCGAGCGCCGCCATCGCAATTGGATACAAAGGCTGGCAGTGCATCCGCGACTTATCCGGCCGCGAGTCCTCGGTACTATCGTTGCGGTCGAGCTTGAAACCGATGATTTCGGCTATACCGCCGCCATCGCCGGCCGCCTCAAGCAATATTTTCTCAACAACAACCTGCTGATCCGCCCTCTCGGCCCAGTTATCTACCTGTTACCACCACTATGCGTCACCGACGAGCAACTAGACCGCGCCTACATGGTGATCGAAGATGCCGGAGTCGCGGTAACCGGTGCGAGGCCATGAATTATCGGCGCCAAGACCGCGCCATTGGGTCATGGAGTCAGCGGGTCATGTGGTCATTGGGTCATTGGGTCATTGGGTCATGGGGGGGGGTGCGACTTGTTGCCATTTTGCCGCAAATTGCAACAAGCTTTCGGTATTGGAAAACGGCCAATTGACTTGCCAAGCGCTTCCAGCCAGTCTCGCAACAAGCAAGTATCAAACTTAAGTCACGGCCCAAGCAAATCATCAATGGCGGAGCAAACACCATGACTCGTTATGACTACAAGGGGAACTCAACGGCAGCAAAACGCACCTTTGGGCGCAATTTTCTCCTTTCGACGGTTGCAGCCACCGCGCTGTTGGCGCTAACTGTGCCAGCACAGGCTGCAAATGACGCAAACAAGAACGCAGTTTTTGGCGTTATTAACATTCTCACTCCGGCTTTTAACAAAAATTCCGCTTCCCAGACCGTTACTTTCAACAACAAATCAATTGAGGTCCGCACCACCGCCACCAGCACAACCACCAGGACAAGCAGCGGTTCGTCAACAACTAGCGCCGCCAACGGCACACCCGCCACCGCCAACTCTGACACGATGTTATTGGTCAAGGTCGATGGCAAGGTTATTCATGATGGTAGGATTGGCAACGTCCGCGGTTCCACACTAAAAGGACTGCTCGACGCCGTTGGCCTCGAGCCCACCAAGAGCGCAAACGCGGTAGCGACCCAATCTGTACGCGCCGCGACCAATGTCACCACTCAAACGATCAGCAACCGCATCTCGTCGTTTTTGGCCAAAACGCTTCGTGGTCCAAAACAAGCTGCTGAAATCACGCTCGGTCAGGGCATGAGCGGTGGCGACGGCGACCGCAAAATTGGCGTGTGGTCAAACTTCAACCACAACTGGCTGAGTAACGACAACACTAACAAGGTTTCTACCGGTCGCTTGGTAAGTGGCACGGCCGGCATTGATTACATGGTGAGCGACCAGTTTCTGTTCGGTATTGCGTTGTCAGGTGAGAACACCTACATTGACACTACCTACAACAACGGCACCAAGGACAGCACCGGGTTCGGGATTACTCCCTACTTTGGTGCCAAGTTCCTTGATGGCAAGTTAATCTATGACTTCATGTTCGGCTATGGTCGCCTCGGCAACGCACAGACCGAACTAGACCGCTTGATCGAATACAGCTACGGCACAACCCGGTGGACCTCAGCAACCAACCTGAACTACACGTTCACCTCCGGCAATGCATCCTTTACACCAGGTATCGGCCTCAACTTTGCGACCGAAGACATGCCGGCACTTACTGACTCGGCCGGTTTCGAGCGCCCGCAGAGCCGAACCTTTGTCGGCGATATAAAGTTTGGTGCTAAGGCTGCTTATGACTGGAATGCTTTCGAGTTCTACACTTCGCACTACTACTTCTACGATGCTGTTCCTTGGTTCTCCAATAATTCGCACAAGGGCGATTCCACTGGCGAACTCGTGAGTTCAGTTGGTATCGATTGGAGCGTCACCGACCGTATCACCGGTACCATTGAGGGTTCGTATACTTTCCTGAACGAAAAGGTCGGAAACACCGGCATAGCCGCAGCTCTTAGAGTCGCCTTCTAGTATAGGCACTCGTTTTCTGTGTAACATAATCTGTGTGACATAATGAGAGCGGTGCAACAGCGCCGCTCTTTTTTGTCCGTTCTCCAGGGTATTATTTGGTTTTGAGCACCTAAATCACGCCAAGCGTTCGACCGTTTGCCGGGCGATTTCTCCCATTAAAGGAATGCCGGCCAGCGGCTTGGCCTCGTAAAGGGCACTGGCGACCAGGGCGAAGTCCTGCCAGGACGGCAAACCGGGAACGACCCCACCGGCCTTGGCCCACAGCGCCATCCAAACCAGCCGCTCGGCCCAGGCCATCCGGCGCGGCTCAATGACCTCGTCGAGGACCGCCGCGACCGCCTTTTTTCGATTGCGAGCATGACGGGTGCTAATATCGCGCGCCCGTTTATCATCCTCGAACCACGAATCGGCCAGCCCCGGAATCAAGGGCCAGCCCGCACTGCGCTTTAGGGCATCCGCTAGATTGATGGATAACGTCGACGCCAGCGCCGCCTCGGCCAGCAGGCGCGAAACTTCGGCCTCAGGGTCCAAAGACTGCGCCCGCCACTCAGCAGCCCCCAACACCTCGGCGACCTCCAGAAGGCCCAGCGGCGGCATATGCCCGGCCGCGACACCGGTCCAGAGGGCATGTTGGACCATGCGATCTAAATATTCGCGAGCAACCGGTTGCGACAGCACATTCGCAGTAACCCCGGCCATCATGATCTGAACCTCGCGCCGCAACAGGCTGCGTTCGGCGATGACGTCGCGGACCCCAAAACCCAGCTTGATCAGGATACCGGTAAACATCTGGCGGCTGCCGTCCTTCGCCGAAGCAACTAGGCTTTGGCAACCCGAACCATCGATTATAGTGGCTTGAACCGCCTTGACCTGCCCCGACGGCCAGGGCGCACAGTCAACTCCGGCTAGGCGCGCCCGACGAATGGCCTGATCGACCGTCCGTCGCTCCGACTCGGGAATCCACGAACGCAGGGCGATCAACCGCCGCAATCCGGCCGGGGTCAAACGCTTTTGCGCGGCCATTTGCTCCAGCGCCGCCGCCGCAGCAAGCCGGCACGACGGATCAGGCGCCAGCAAAATCAGCGGCAACACATCGCGCAAGGCGGGCAACGGCGCATCGGACACCATCATCACAGCGATGCTGGCGAAATCGGGCGGCATCATGGTCATGGCGTCAAACAGGTGGCTGGCGATACGAAAGGGATCACCGCCGCCAGTCTCAACGATCTCCTCCATTGAGCGCATGATATCGCTCGCCCCGACGGAGAGCCCGGCCTCACGGCCCGCAAGTTCTAGCGAAGCGGCACGCACATCTGAACTAATCTCAATCTTGGCGCGATCAAGCGCGATTACCAAGGCCTGCCAAGTATTGATATCGACGTCAGGATTATGAGCCATGGCCAAAAGGTCGGCCTGATAGCGGTCGATCATGGAGAGAGCCCAGCCATGATTACGCTCAGCCTTGAAGCGAATCTCCTCAAGTTGTGCCTCAAGCAGACTTTGCCATGCCAGCACAAGTTTTAGATCAGCCCTCCCGCCAGCCGATACCTGCTCGATAAATCCGTCGCGAATGGCCCATAGTGCATCGGGATTGTTAGAAAGAAACCGGTCATCATCAGGGTTCCTGGGCTCGTCCTTCCGGCTAGAAGAAGCGTCGGCAAGCCGTGAAACGATCGCAGCTACCCTCATCTTATGCTCCGGTTCAATGGGCATCGTGCAGCCGCGCCCATTCGGCCCAGTGCCGAACAGCGCATCTCTGAGCACCCCATTTCTGAGCCGACTACCAAGAAAATCAATGATGGAATCAAAATCTGTGGACCCCGAATCGGGGGACTCCTGCACGGAGTCGCATTCGTCATCCTCGTGGATCTCGCAAAAATGGCGGGCCAGCTCGATCGCCTTATGACGGTCGCCAACAAAGCGCTCGACACTGGCCGCCTCCATGGTAGCGGAATCAACGTCATAACCCACTGTCACCTCGGCCTGGAAATGCTCCTCCTCAACCATAACGACAAATTTATTGAGATCGGCTCGAGCAATAACCCGCACGGCATAGCCACCAGGACGGTTCCAGACATAGAGTTCCCGGACGGGCGCCACAGTTTCAACACAGACGGCCTTCGCGCCGGCCCTTGGCTTGCGCCGGGTACCCTTAAGCCAACGGCGATAGCCCTTGTCGATTTTCTCGTCGGCGAACGTCTCACCAAGCGCCACGACGGCGAGGGCAACCAGCCAGTACACGACGAAATCACGAAGGGGATCAACTACCCATGGAGAGTCAGTTGTCGGGGGGGGTGCGGCGGCCATGGTCAACCAAATAATATATGGAGCATCCGCCGAATGTGGCACGCCCTGCCCTGCGGGGCAAGCGGCAGGCGATGCACTTTATCGTCTTTCGGCTTCAGCGACCGGAAGATCGCGCAGCGCGTCAGCGATCGCCCGATTGAACGCCCGAACCGCCGCTGCGGGACCATCGGGATGGTTCCACACCGCAGTAACCGCAGCGATGAAGTCGGCACCGGCCCGGACCAGCGGCGCGCAATTCCCGGGCGTGATGCCGCCAATGGCAACGCAGGGAATTTCAATCAGCTCGCTCCACCAGCGCAATATCTCCGGGTCAGGACGGTAAGGCGTGGCGTGGGTGTTGGTGGGGTAAAAAGCGCCAAAGGCAACGTAATCGGCACCCTGCTCCCCCGCAATCATGGCTAGGTGGCGACTGTCGTGACAGGTAACGCCGACGATGCCATCCGGGCCAAGCAGTCGCCGCGCTTCGGTGCAAGAACCATCCCTCTGCCCGATATGAACGCCATCGCAAGAGGTTGCAACCGCGAGCTTTGGACAGTCATTGAGGATGAAGGCGACTCCACGCCGTTGCACCAGTGGGCGCAACAGGTCACAGGCGCGTGTAATAATGCCGGTATCGGCGGTGGAACCGTCCGGGTTTTTCAAGCGCAGCTGGACACTGGCAACGTCCCCGGCATCAAGCGCCGCCTCAAGTTGCGTCGCAAATGTAACCGGGTCGAGCTGCGCCGGAGTGACCAAATAGAGGCGGCAGGCGAGGGCGTCGGCGGTCATAGCCAATTGCACCGGATAATCATACTTGAAGCAGCCCTCCCCCAAGTTCGGAAGGGCTGTTGCGAGAAAAAAGTAGGGAGAGTGGGGAAGTGGACGTGTTGGCCTCTATGCCTCTTCACGCTTGTAGATGCGAATGAGCTTTTCCAGCATCTTGCGCGCATCGTCATAAGAACGCTGAAAGCTGTTACGGCCGATGATCGAGCCATTGCCGCCGCCTTCAAGGATAGCCCGCGCGTCATCATAAACGCTTTCCTCGCCCTTGGCTGCCCCACCCGAAAACACCACGATACGCCGTCCGGCAAATGATGCCTGGACAACATGGCGGACCCGTTCGGCCTGGGTGACAATCTCGATCCGCTTTTCCAGGTAGACCTTCTTGGACTCGGCAACCTCGAGATCGGCGCTCGGCAGCTTGACCTTAATAATGTGAGCGCCAATCAGCGCAGCCATGTGAGCGGCATAGGCAATCACATCCACCGCCAGCTCACCCGCCTTGGTGACTGAGCCACCGCGGGGATAGGACCACACCACCACAGCGAGGCCAACAGACTTGGCCTCGGCCGACAGCTCGCGGATCTCCTCCATCTGGTCGTACTGAGCGTCCGACCCAGGATAAATAGTGAAGCCAACAGCCGAGCAGCCCAAGCGCAAAGCATCATCGACCGAAGCGGTCACCGCCTGATCGGCCCCTTCCTTCTGGCGCGACAGGCTGTTGGCCGAATTCATCTTGAGGATGGTCGGAATCTGGCCGGCGAAGGTCGTCGCACCGGCTTCCAACAGGCCGAGTGGCGCTGCGAAAGCACTGAGCCCCGCGTCAATGGCCAGCCGAAAGTGATAATGCGGATCATATCCCTCGGGGTTCGGGGCAAAGCTGCGCGCCGGACCATGCTCAAAGCCCTGGTCGACCGGCAGGATGATCAGCTTGCCGGTGCCGCCCAGATGGCCCTCCATCAGGATGCGGGCAAGATTTCCTCTGGTCCCGGCATTGTCCGCCTCAAAACAGGACAAAATTTTATTAACTTTATCTGTCGTCCGCATAACGCAATAGCCTCTTAAATTCCGATGCCCCTCTGGGGATGAGCTTATACGCCAACTGCCACGCCCTGGCAATCACCACATTTCATGAAATTGCCTAAGTATGGGAAAGCCATGCTCGGCACGCCGCCACCGGATCGCCCACCCCACGCAGATCGAGTTGCGGCCCGGCGAAAGCATCAGCATCATATAGACGCACCCCGGCCGCACCGGCGATGGCGGACAGCCGCGCCGCCACCACCTTACGACCGCTGAAGCGCAGATGGTCAACCCCGGCCCTAACTCCCGCCAGCACCAGACCCGGAAGATCGGCGCAATCCAAAACAGCAGTAACCGTAATTTCCGGTCGCTCTACCGCAGCGGCCGCGATCATCGCCCTGAACCAGCCACAGCCACCATGCGCCGCCGCTGCAGGGGCGCTAATAAGCGTCACCGGGCAGCCGAGTGCCGCCGCCGCCGTCAAGGCAGCACGGGCATCATGCAACGACTGCACACAGATTGTCCGGACCATGTTTCAATCCGCGCATCGGCGCATTTCAGCGCCTCCGCGACCTCAGCTCCCAGCAATGAATGACTGGGTTACGGCTACTTGGATTGGACATTGTCAAACTCGGCAAGGTCCGGCAACAGAAATTATGGCACGCCTTGACCTCCCCCTTGAGGGGGAGGTTTCGCGTGAAATTTCGACGAAATATATCATACGCCAAAGCGGCGGCTGATTATTGAGAAAATATCGTTACGGATTCTTACGTATTACCGGGACATTTCAGCATAAATATGAACCCGTTGCCGGTTAAAACGTAATCCCATGGAAATGTTCATGTTTGTCCACAATCCAGCGGCGTTCCCACGCATGTCCGGCCATTGAAATGTTAAAGATTCATGAACTCGAGTCGGCATCCGCCCGTGCCCAGGCTTAAGCACCCACAACCAACTGAAATATAGGTAAAAATCGCCAATGATATGATTTGCGCGCCGCCGTAACGGTCTCCCGCCGGGACTCCGACCGACCGACAGGGACCAAGGTATTGAAGAGCGGCAACCAACGGGAACTTAAGCGCGGGCATCCCACCCACAGATCTGCTAACATGTTGAATGAGCGCGAGATATTGTTACTTGCCACGAATTATCTCCGAGCTGACACCGCAGCACAACCTCGCCCACCGGACCCGGCCCCGGTTCATATCTGGTTCGAAATGTCGCACCCGGCAAAAAACCATGTTAAGGTGCTCTCGGAGTGGGTACATTGACAGGACGATGGCCCAGCAATGTAATGGGCTAGAAGTTCAATAATCAAAAAATCAGGAGGACGTCCTAAGATGACGCAACCGCAGTCTACCAACCGCTGGTCCGTCGTGATCGGCGCAATTCTCATCCAGTTCTGCCTGGGTTCAATTTATGCCTGGAGCGTGTTCACCGTTCCGCTGAAGGCCGCTGGTTGGACCAAGACCGATACTCAGATCGTGTTTTCGCTTGAACTGGCGGTGTTCGCACTCGTTATGCTCTACGCTGGCAAGCTCCTGACCAAATATGCCCCGCGCTATTTGGTACTGGCCAGCGGCACGCTGGTTGGCCTCGGCTACCTCGTCGCCGGCCTGTCGGGTGGCACCAACTTCATGGCAGTTACCCTGTCCATCGGCCTAATCACCGGAACCGGACTTGGTCTCGGCTACGTCGTGCCGATCGCGGTGTGCATGCGTTGGTTCCCCGACATGAAGGGCCTGATCACCGGTCTCGCAGTCGCTGGATTCGGTCTCGGCGCCACCTGCTGGGGCTTGCTCGCTGGTACCTGGCCCAACTTTCTTGGTCCCCAGGGCATCGGCATCGCCAGCACCTTCATGCTTTACGGCGTGATCTTCATCGTCGTCGTCGCCATCGGCAGCTTGTTCATGAAGTTCCCGCCTGATGGTTGGGTGCCCGAGGGTTATGTAGCCCCCGTCGCCTCCGCCACCGGCGCCTCCGCCGCCGGCGCGTCGAACTTCACGATTTCCGAAATGCTCGGCACTACGCAGTTCTACCTAATCTTTATCGTCTTCACCGCCGGATCGGCCGCCGGCCTGTCCTGCATCGGCCTAATCAAACTCTACAGCATTGAGCAACTGAAACTCGCGGGCCAACTCCCGGCCGTTGCCAACGGCATGGCCCAATTCGCGATGTTCGTGGTCTTCCCGATCTGCAACGCCGTGGGCCGCATCGCCTGGGGTACCGCAGGCGACAAACTTGGTCGCAAGAACTCATTGCTGCTGATGGTCGCGATTCAGGGGCTCATTGTCCTGGCCTTCCCGACCTTGGTCAGCCATGAACTTGGTCTCTATCTATGCGCTGGCGTCATCGGCTTCAACTTTGGCGGCAACTTCGCCCTGTTCCCGACCATCACCGCCGACACCTTCGGGACCAAGCGGGTTGGCCAAAATTACCCGGTGGTGTTCCTGGCTTATGGCCTGGGCGGCATCCTTGGCCCGATCATAGGCGGCTACATGGGCGACATCGGCAAGTCGGCACAGGCGTTCACCGGATGCGGCATCATCCTGCTCGTCTGCGCAGTGCTGGTCACACAGATCAAGCCAGCATCCAAGCCGCAGGCCGCTGCATAAGCACGGTCAGAGCCTGAAACCAACCTAAAAAATATCAACCAGTAAACCATCTACATCATTGGCCGCCCCCCGACTTGATAGTCCAGGGGCGGCCTCTTTTTTTTGTCGAAACGGCGACGCCGAATGCCTCGGCCAATGATTTGAATTGATTCCACGACGAGAATTCGGGATTGTCATCCAATATAAAGGGGCATCGGTGCCCGCTCTGCTGCGGTGGTGCATGGGTAGTATTCAGTCACGACGTGAAGACAGCGCCCTAGCCCCGTTGACGCCTGATAGGTTGGCGACGGCGGGTGAGGGGGAGTCGGCCGTCAAGCAAGGTGAACAGATCGTCCGCTCCATCGCCCTTGCGGTGGTTATGGTGGCGGCCGTGCTAATTCTCCTGTCGGTAGTTGCAGGCTATTCCGAATATCATCTCTACATCAAGGATGCAGAACGCCGGGTTGAAAGCGACATCGCCGCTTCGGAACAAAACATTAAGCTGGCCATCTCGAGTCTGGAAAGCGTAATGAGGGCGGTCGGCGAGCGCATTCGTGTCGGTGGAGTTGGACAGCGCAATCTCAGCGATTTCCTATTCACTATGGACCACGATCTCCCCGCAACCCGAGCGCTAATCACGGTCAACCCCCAGGGCACGGTTATCGCTGAATCCAGACCCGAGCGCCTGGCTATCGGCATCGATGTTTCAGATCGCGCCTATTTTACCGCCCACAAGCCGAATGCCCCAGAAGGCAGCACCGGGGAGGGCGAGTTGTTCATTGGATCACCGATCCGCTCCCGGGTTGATAATGCCTGGTTGATGCCGATTTCGCGACCGGTACGCGACGACAAGGGAACCATGATAGCGGTAGTCGTGGCCTCGATCGACCTGCGCTTCATCGCCAAGATGTTTTCATCAATCGACGCCGGCCCACACAAACTCGAGGTCCTGATTCACCGTGATGGCCAAATCCTATCGGTGTTCCCGTTCGATTTTACCCTAATCGGACGCTCGGTTGCCAATAAGCCGCTTTTCAGGGACCACCTTCCCAAAGCAAACTTTAACGTCGTCCATGCTCCCTCCGCCGTCGATGATGCAGAGCGCATCGTCGCCTACCGAACCATGGCACCGTGGCCGCTGGTGCTAGAAGTTTCAATGCGTCGCGACGACGCGATCGGTCATTTCCTAGCCGTGGCCATGGGCTGGGTCACGCTGCTGACCCTGTTTCTGCTAATGACCGTCTATGCAGCATTCCGGCAGATTGGGCAAACTAGGCAACTGGCATCGCAAGCGGTCGTCATTCAGCAACAAATTAATGCCCTCAAGGAGGGCAACAACGAGTTGCTGCGCGAAATGCTGGAGCGGCGTCATGCCGAAGAGGAGCGCGACCAGCTGTTCGACCTGTCAATCGACATGCTGTGCATCGCCACCACCGACGGCTTCTTCCGGCGAGTCAACCCGGCCGTAATCACCAATCTTGGCTATGATGAAGACGAACTGCGCTCGACCCGGATTATCGACTTCGTCCATCCCGACGACGTCGAGGATACCCAGGCGGAGTTACGCGGACTGGCCCAAAACATACCGATGCTGGCCTTCGAAAACAGGTTTCGCCGCAAGGATGGCAGCTATCGCTGGTTCAGCTGGAATGCCTTTCCCAAGGACGCCCTCGTCTATTCGGTGGCCCGAGACGTAACGGAACAAAAGGCTGTAGCGGCCCAATTAGAGCAAGCACTGTTCCATGCTGAAGCGGCCAACCGGGCCAAATCCGATTTCCTCGCCAACATGAGCCACGAACTGCGCACGCCACTCAACGGTGTCATTGGTTATGCCGAGGCGCTGGGGCTCGGCATCTTCGGCGCGCTGACGGCCAAACAGGTCGAGTATGTCAACAACATCCGCTGTGCCGGCACCCTTTTGCTCGGCATTGTCAACGACCTGCTTGACCTCTCGGTGGTCGAAGCGGGGCGGCAGGTGCTGGCCGAGAGCGATGCTGATATCGGCGAACTGGTCAATGCCGTGGTTGCCTTAGTCAACGACCGCGCCGGAGGCAAGCATGTGACACTAACATCGTTAATACCGGAGCCCACGCCGGTACTGCGCTGCGACGAGCTTAAGATCAAGCAGGTGATAGTCAATCTGGTGGTTAACGCGATCAAGTTCACTGAGCCAGGAGGCTCCATCCAAATCAAAGTCTCAATCATGGACGTTGGCGACCTAGCTATCGATATCATCGACACCGGCATCGGCATCGCGCCACGAGACATGAAAAAAGTCATGACTCCGTTCGGTCAGGTCGAACCGGTGCTGGCGCGCAAACATGGCGGCGTCGGCCTTGGTCTGCCCTTGGCCAAGAAGCTTGTCGAACTGCATGGCGGTGCCTTCTCCCTGGAAAGCAAGGTCGGCGTCGGCACCACCGCTCGCGTGGTCCTGCCGGCCCTTCGCGTGCGACTTTCTTCGCCCACACCAGCACCCACCCCAGCACCCACACCTGCACCTGTACCTGTACCGGCGCTCACATCACGGCTGGTGGCTAGTACCTTCGATTGACACGGGGTATTAGATCGGTATTTTAATAACCAGTCAGCAACAACCCTGGTTCGATTGTGACATCAGCATCCGAGGTTCCAGCCGGCATCCCCAATCTTCCGCTTGGCACATCCCCAATGGAGCGGTCGGATTTGGCCATGATAGTGGGAGGCTATCCCGGACCGGCAATGCTGATCTCGAAGGCCGACACCATCACCTTGGCCAACGAACAGACAATGGAGCTGCTGAATGAGGATAGTAGCTGGTGGGACGGCATGACCGTGTGGCGAGGAGCGGCTCGAGCCGGACTGGCCAACCGCCGCTCGATACAGTTGGCCCGGCCGAGCGGGCATGTCGTATATGAGTGGCAGGCGGTGCGACTTGACGGCTCTGACTTGCTTCTACTTGGGCGCGATGCCACCCTTGAGCGAAGACTGCGCCACACCCTCACCGAGTCGAGACAGCGCTACAAGGACTTGGTTGAGATATCCTCCGACTTCGCCTGGGAAACTGGCTCCGATGGGCGCCTTGTGTTCGTCTCGCCACGCGGTGCGCTTGGCTTTTCAGCCGAAGCGCTTATTAATCGCTCGCTGCATGAACTGGTCATTGAGGATGATCCCGACTCGCCACTTCCCTTTGACTCACGCCGTCAAATCGACTGCACCGAGCTGTGGCTTCGCTGCGCCAATGGCGAACCAGCCTATATTCAATCAGCGATCAGACCTCTGTTCGACCGCTGCGGCATCTGGATCGGTGCCCGTGGCGTCTGCCGCGACCTTACCGAACAGGCACTGCGCAGCGCCGAACTGAGTCGGATACGCGACCGCGAGCGCGTGCTTAACCGTATTGTTCACACACTTCGCGATCAGGTTGACGCTGGAAAGGCACTGGAGGTTGCGACCTGGGAGACAACCAGAGCCTTGGGAGCGACCGGGTGCGCCATTCACCGCATCGGACTTGATGGTGCAGCGTCATTGGCGGCCAATGCCGGCGACCAGTTGGAGAGCCGCCAGCTGACCGAGGTACTTAACAGACTGATCGCGACAGCGACAAAGACCACCGCAGGTCTTATTGAGCATCATGACAACCAACTGACCTTTCTCGTTTGTTGTTCGCGGTTCCGCCAGACTATCAACGGCTCGGTCTGCATCTGGCGTGACGCTGCGGCACCGTGGGACGACGACGCTCGCGAGCTAATCAGTGGTGTTGCAGACCGAATTGGTATTACCCATGCCCAACTAACCTATCAGGAACACCTCCGCCACCTATCCGAACGAGACAGTCTTACCGGCCTGTTCAACCGACGAACTTTCCTCGAGCGCCTGGAGGAAATGCTGTCCTGGCGTGGAATTGGCACATCGGCGCTACTGTACATTGACCTTGATAACTTTAAGGCAGTTAATGACCTGCGCGGCCATCACCAAGGCGACATGGTACTGCGGGAAGTGGCGGCATTGATCACTAACAGCATACGCCCCGGCGATCTGGCGGGCCGCATGGGTGGCGATGAGTTCGTGGTGTGGCTAGCCCGCGCCGACGAGCAGGCTGCCATTGCGATGACGCGCCGTCTGCTTGTCGGTATCGCCGGGCTACGACAACTTTCAGCCAACGACGAACGACCAATCGGAATGTCGGTTGGCATCGCCGTTCACCTCTCCGGGCAGGACGAAAGTATCGCAGCCCTGATCGAACGAGCGGATTCAGCAATGTATAAGGCCAAGCTTAACTGTAAGGGCAACTTCAGCATCGCAGCCGGGTACATACTGGACGAAACACTCGTGAAAAAGCCTTGAGTCATGAAGCGGCCCCACGCCCAAGCCCCAATCGACTATGAACTTGCCAAAAAATTGGCGCGCAGCCAGGACCCGGATGTGCGCCGTCGCTTGGCTGCTCGCGGCGATATACAACCCGAGTTGCTGTACTTCCTCGCCGCCGACCAGGAGGTTGGAGTCCGGCGCGAGATCGCCAACAACGCCCTTACCCCGCGCCACGCCGACCTGCTGCTATCGCTCGACAAAGACAGCGACGTACGGACCGGACTGGCTCGCAAGATAGCCCGACTAGCACCCCACCTGCCCCAAGAACGCCTCGACCAGATCGAGCGCATGACCATAGACATACTGGAGGCGCTGGCCCGCGACCAAACTACCGAAGTTCGTCGCATCCTTGCCGACGAACTCCAGAGTGTGACCCGCGCGCCAGCCCATGTCATCAACAAGCTGGCTCGCGACCTCGAGCTGAGCGTGTGCGGGCCGATATTGCGCAACTCGCCAATTCTTTCCGACGAGGACCTGCTCCATATCATCATCGGCGGCGCCCCCGACGGTGCCCTGTCGGCCATTGCCGAGCGGGCCAATGTTGGGACCGCATTGGCCGACGCCATAGCAAACAGCAACGACGATGCCGCCGTCACCGTGCTCCTCGGCAACGCCAGCGCCCAAATCCGCGAAGAAACCCTCGACCGCATTATCGACCGCGCCCCTCAACACGAGCCTTGGCACGGGCCGCTGGTTCGCCGGTCCCAATTGCCGCCCAGGGCATCGGCGCGGCTGGCGTCGTTCGTCGCCGATTCGTTAGTTCACGTGTTGCAGACGCGCACCGACCTTGGGTTCGAGGCGGCGCGCCTCATTGCCGAAAGCATTCGCGTCCGTCTCAACAAACAGGCACCGGCCTCCCCGATCAGGTCTGGCCCCCCGGCCCCGGCGGACAACTCTCTGTTCAACCCACCCTGGGCGGTGGTATCCGCAGTCCCGGCCCCCGTCCCCATACCCGTCCCCGTTTCCGCCCCGGCCACAATCCCCGCCCACGCCCACGCCCCTGTGCCATCCGGCAAACCGGCGGAGCGCTCCTGCGACCGCGCCAAACGACTGAAAGCGGAAGGCAAACTTAACGAGGCGGAGATCGCCAGCGCAATTTCCGACGGCGATCGCGCATTCGTGGTGGAAGCCCTGGCCGAGCTGATCGGAACCCCAGCTGCCAACATCGAACGCGTGCTGGCCACCCACAGCGCTCGCGCCGTGACCTCAATGGTTTGGCGTGCCGGACTGTCGATGCGGACAGCCCGCGTGATTCAACTAAGAATGGCTCAGATTCCACCGAAGGATGCTCTGATCGCCCGCAATAATTCCGAATACCCAATCAGCGAGAGCGACATGATTTGGCAACTTGATTTCTTTGATATATCTGCATGACTGGGACCGAATATTAGATGGCGTATGAGATCAACCCCAATATCTGCACCGAGTGCGGTGCCTGTGCTTTCGAGTGCCCCAACCGGGCAATCAGCTCAAAGCACGGTACCTACGTCATCAATCCCAATAAATGTAACGAGTGCGCGGGCAAATTCGACCGTCCTCAATGCGTTGTGGTCTGCCCGTCCGGCGGCATCAAGCTGACCTGATTATTACTCCTGATTATTAGCGCGTAGCTTTCAGACTGCTACCGCCATTGACGCCCCGGTCCTCCGGCATTATTGACCAATCTGTCGCCGGTTTCCGGCTCCCCTGGAACATAGGGATCTTCCTGATGAAATGGCTAGCATCCGTCACCTCACTGCCGCAACCGCGCATCCGTCAGCTGGTCTGGATGGGGCTAGGAGTGGCTTTGATCATTTCTGGGGTGCTGATCGCCCTCACGCCGCTGGTAATGGGAACCACGCTGTTTCTGGTCGGCACGGTAATTCTGCTACGCAACTCGTCCGACTCCCGCCGTCTGTTCGTGCGAATCAAGCGCCGCTATCCAGCAACCTTCCGCTCATTCGACGCTTGGCGCCACCGCCACCAAAAGTAGTCGGGCACCAAAAGTAATCGGCGAGTAAGGCCACCATCCCCGCCGTGAATGCGCCATAATCCCGGCCAATCCGGTCACATCTACGCCAATTCGGGCTCAGGGAGCATTATTCTCACATGTTGCGTCCGCCCGGTCTCATCAAAGCCGCCATAAAAGCCGTCGTCACCGCCACCATCGCAGGCGCCTGCTGGGGTTCCGCTTACGCTGGCACACCCCTCACCTCATCGGCCCTGCCCGCTACCGGATCGGCTGAGGCGCAACGAGTCCCGGCTGTAACTGGGCCGGCTGTAACTGGGCCGACTGTAACTGGGCCGGCTGTAACTGGACCTGCTGTAACCGCCGCCGCCCCTCCAGGCTTCCGAGTTACGGCGGTGGAAGTTGCCGCCGAGCGCGACAAACCACAAGCATGTTTTATCTTTGGCGACCGCCTCGACAAGTCCCAGGGTGGCGGCTACGCTGCTTTCGTCACGGTGGCTACGCCGCCAGATATAAAGGTGGCTAC
>JBAXKX010000032.1:0-16702 GCA_037135115.1 Rhodospirillaceae bacterium | reverse complement strand
ACTGCCATGTTCCATTCGCTCGCCATCGGCGCAGATTACCGAAACGCTGAGGCGAACCAGCGGCCGCAAGTCGGCAACTCGGCAACCATCGGCACGGATAATCTGAACTGCCTGCCATTCGGCGAACATGCCGATGCTGACTTGCCTTACTCGGGAGTCGAGGGAGCGGGCATAGTCGTCAATGTCGGCCAGCAACTTGACTTTGGCCGCGAACGGAACCGGGAGCAGTGGATTGTCTGGCGAATAAAGAATGCGGTTGGTACCTATCGGCGGTTCGAATACCGCGCTGTTGCCAGCATAGCCAGCATGAACGGCCTTGACGGTGGCTCCCGCCCGCCTCAGGGCATCCTCGGCCAAGATCGAGGCGTGGGCGTAACCGGTGGCCTCGTCCGCCACGGCACGCAGACCGAAGCCGTTGGCGGTGTCGTAACTGGCTTTCTTGAGCCGGCCGTCGTCCCAGGAAAAGCTTTCTGACTGAGAATATTCCAGGAACAATTCGCCGTCGTCGGCGGAGGCCAGCGCGTCAGCAATGATTGCCTCGGTCTTGATCAGGTCGAGTCCGGCGCGATTGAAGAACAGATCGTCGGTAACTGAAAGGCTGCTCACGGGGCTGCTCACAGGGCTGCTTCGGGGTGGGTAAGCCGGTACGGTGACGTTTCAAGCCGGCGGCCGAAATTAGTAAACGATTTTACCGATTCTTGATAGTAGCATCAATAATTAGGTGAGCAATGCCCCACCCGGTCTATGATCCTGGCTAAACTTATAACCCGCCCGATGAGCACTGTGGCTACCTTCAAGTCATCCATTGGCCGTCGGGCGGCTGGGGCTATTTTCCGACCTACACGCTAGGGGCCACCACCGGCCGGACTCTTGACCACGGGATTTATCATCGCCACACACACCACTACTCGAGTCGCTCGCCCGGATAAACGCCCCAGACCTCGGAGCATTTAAGCCAGCCACGGTAGCCACCGGCGTCGACCTCGCACCAGTCATCTTTAACGTGCAGCAACGGGGCGACAACCCCGGGTTCCACACGGGCGACCGCGCGGGAAGATAGCACAGGTTCACGGTGCAGCGTTCTTATCACGCCTATGATTAACACTGAGCGCTTGGGCGAAAGCATGCCCTGCATGACCCAACCATCCGCCCCCTCGCGATCCCTGATACGACGCCAAGTGTCAAACTCGGCCGTTACCTCCATCGGCATACCGCGGCGAGAGAACACCCATTGAATAGGATATTGGGTAGAGGGGCCGGTGCGGGCGTTGATCTCGTTGGAGCGGATTGAAACAAAGCGCGGCACCGGCAGGCCGCTGACCTTGATCGCGCTGGCGGATCCCGGCGGTCCCTTCATTCCCGGCGAGAGGGCGGCCGGGGCCTGCTCCTCAGGACCATCCGAGTCCTCGGCGAGTGCGTCCGGCGACCATGGTGCTAGCAGAGCAGTCAGGCAGCAGGCGGCGGCGGCGAATGCGACTATTTTGCGGCGAACACCGAACAAAATTTGTTCCCGTTAGGTGGTGGTGAAATGGGGCGATTGGCGAGTATATAAGGACGCTCCGCCATCGCCGGTCAAGGCCGTTACATCCTTGCCAAGTTTTTCGGGGCAACGTGGGGGGCACGTATTAGTAGACAAGGCGGTGCGCCGCTTGGTATCTCATAATTTAGTGAATATAGAGGGTCGCAAGATGCCTGAGAAGAAGAAACCCCTGGTCGTCGTCACCCGGAAACTCCCGGACGTCATCGAGACTCGGATGATGGAGCTGTTCGATACGCGGCTCAATCAGGACGATGCGATCATGAGCCCGCTTGATTTGATTGAGGCGGTCCGCACTGCCGAGGTGCTGGTTCCAACCGTCACCGACCGCATCGATGCTCGGTTGCTGTCACAGGCTGGGCCGCAGCTGCGTTTGATCGCCTCGTTCGGGACCGGTGTTGACCACATCGACCTCAAAACTGCTCGCCAGCGCGGCATCACAGTCACTAACACGCCGGGCGTGCTGACCGATGACACCGCCGACATGGCCATGGCGCTTATTCTGGCCGTCTCCCGGCGCATTGCCGAGGGTGAGCGGTTGGTCCGCTCCGGCACCTGGAAGGGCTGGGGACCGACTACCATGCTCGGCCACCGGCTGTGGGGTAAGCGGCTTGGGATCATCGGCTTGGGTCGAATCGGCCAAGCGTTGGCCAAGCGCGCTCGTGGCTTCGGTCTGACCGTGCATTACCACAACCGCCGCCGCGTCCATATCGACATCGAGTCCGAGCTTGAGGCGACCTTTTGGGAAAGCCTCGATCAAATGCTGATGCGGATGGACATCATCTCGGTCAACTGTCCGCATACCCCGGCGACGTTCCACTTATTGTCGGCCCGGCGGCTGCAATTGCTGCGTCCGCACTGTGTGGTTGTCAACACCTCGCGCGGTGAGATCATCGACGAGAATGCATTGACCCGCCTGCTGGAGCGCGGCGAACTGGCCGGAGCTGGGCTTGATGTTTTTGAGCATGAACCCGCCATAAATCCAAAGCTCCTGTCGCTCGACAACGTTGTTCTGCTGCCGCATATGGGTTCGGCGACCAGCGAGGGCCGTATGGACATGGGCGAAAAGGTCATCATCAACATCAAGACCTTTTGTGACGGCCACGCGCCGCCAGATAGGGTTCTGGAAGCAATGCTTTAGATAATGCTTAGGTAATGCTTAAGTAGTAAGGGGGGCGTGATAGATGCCCCCCTCGTTATGTTTGCCCGGATCGCCTGGAACGGTTCATGTGCCATCGCTGCGAGCGCGTGCCAGCCCCTCAAGTACGGCCGCAATACTGAGCAGCTCCGGCAGCGCCAGCCCCCGTGGAGCCCCAGGACCGTAAACTGCGTTGAAAGGAATGCCGTAGCGGCCAAAGCTGGCGAGATAGTGTGAAATCATGATGTCGGGGCGAGTCCAATCGGCACGCATGGCCACAATCTTCTTTGTCACGTCACGTAAGCGGTCGGTGATGTCCGGTCTATCGAGCACAAACCGCTTGTTGGCAATGCAGGTCAAGCACCAGTCGGCGGTCACGTCGACCAGCACCACTGCGCCAGCTGCTAGATGTTTGCGCAACGCCTCCGAGTCGAATGGCAGCCAAATCTCTGCGTCGGCCGTTGCTGCCTGTCCTGGTGCGGAGATTGTCGGCACAATCTGAGTCGCCAGCATCGATACCAGCCACAGCGCGGTTGCAGCCAGCGCCAGGCCGAGGACCCGGCGCAAACCCAGCATCCAGCGGCCGGGACGGGGTAGCACAGTGACGAGTCGCGGCATTGCTGCGACCAACAGGTAGGGCAGCGCCAGCCCGAGTCCAAGCATAGCGAACACTGCCAGGATGTCTAACGGCTCGCGAGCCAGGGCAAAACCGATGGCGGTGCCGAGAAAAGGCGCCGAGCACGGTGTTGCCAGCAGCGTGGCGAAGGCTCCGGTCATGAATGGTGCCGCCAGCTTGCCAGGATGACAAGAATCGGCTGCGGCGGCGTCAGCGATGAAGCGGGGCAGCGGAATTTCGAACAATCCCCAAAGGTTGAGCGCAAATAGGGCGACCACCAGCGCCATGGCGCCGAGGAACAGCGGCTGTTGAAATTGAATGCCCCAACCGACCGCAGCGCCCGCCATCTTCAAACCGATCATCACCAAGGCCAGCACCAGGAATGAAAACAAAATACCGGCGGCGCTGGCCAGGAAATCGGCGCGCACGGCCCGGCTAGAACCGCCACCATGTTTCATTACCGACAGCAACTTGAGTGATAGTACCGGTAACACGCAGGGCATCAAATTGAGAACAAGCCCGCCAAGCAGAGCCGTGGCTAACATTGACAACAGTCCGGGCGAGCCGGAATCAGGAACAGCCGCTGTACTGGCTGCGACTTTGATCGTTGCTGTAGCTTCGATGCTGCGATTGCCGTCGACTAATGTTACGGTGACGAGGCTGCCTATCATCATCGGCGGAGCCTTTCCCGCCTGGTCTAATGCCAGTTGGGCGGTCAAGTGGCGGTCGCTGCGGTCGAAGTGTAATTCCGGTGCTTTGAACACCATGGGCGGCTTGCTCTCGACGAACAAGTCCGGACTTACAAACGGTTCCCGCGCCGTCACCTCGACTTCCAGCGCCGGTGCGGCCGATGTGCCAGCCGCTCGCACCTCCAGCACGGTGAGGCCAACGGCGGCACCATCTCCCGGAACGCGCCGGGCATGACGGGCGATCAACTCGGCCTCTGGTGCGGGCGTAGCCGGGCCGGCTGTCAGGCTGAGGCTAAGGTCGAAATGCACCGGCACGCATATATCGTGGCAGACCAGCAAATCAAGCCCGGCCTTAATTTCCAAGGGTTGCGCTTGGTCGGTGCGTCTTGCGGTGACCGGCAGCACCAATTCGCGCTCATAGCCGAATGTTTCAAGCCCGAATAGGGTAAAGCGGGACGGTGCCGGCCAGGCGATCTCCACGCCAGCCAGGTTGGCGGAGCCGGACCAGTCGAGTCGCGGTGGTAGACCGGCATCGCCCGGTGAGCGCCAGTATGTCTTCCAGCCCGGCTCGAGCTGGATTTCTACGCCGAGGGGCACGGTGATGGTGGCACCAGCCCCGTCCACCGCAGCAACCAGCCTAGCCGCGACCATATCGGCCCGACTCCAGGAGCCGGCGGCAGCTTCAGCATCCCCAGGAAGCAGGGCGGCTGCCCCAGCAACCGCAACAAAAACAACGGCCATTATCGCAAAAGCAAAGCCCGGCTTAGCCCTAATCCCGTCCGTCACAGCCATTCCTGCCTTTCCCAGTTAAAGAACACCTTATGATCACAGCGCACATACTTTACACCACATCGATACGACAGCGCGCTTACGGCATTATATCAGTGGAAAATTCTTGTTGGTGATGCCAAACTTAATGTCGAGATTATCGACTATCCGTTGAGAGCCGATGCCTTCAATGGGTGATCAGACTAGGGGCGAATTTCCCAAACAATGGGTCCGGGTGCATGCCTCACGCTATTAAATCACCGTCCTATCTGACAGGCCAGCTGATGATTGCTATGCCCGGAATGTCAGATCCGCGTTTTCAGCGTACGGTAGTTTTCATGTGCGCCCATAATGCGGAAGGTGCGATGGGGCTTGTGATTAACCGCCTGTTTGGCTCGATTACCTTCAGCGATCTTCTGGAACAGCTGGAAATCAAGCCGAATCGGCTTGTTGCTGATATGCGTGTCCACTGCGGCGGCCCGGTCGCGTCCGGTCGCGGTTTAGTGCTGCATTCCACAGATTTCATTCGCGAAGGCACTATGCTGGTCGATGACGACGTGGCACTCACTGCCACCATCGACATTCTACGCGCCATCGCCGAAGGCCGGGGTCCTCGCAATAGCCTGTTGGCGTTGGGCTATGCTGGCTGGGGACCGGGGCAGCTGGATATCGAGATGCAGGCCAATGGTTGGCTGACCGTTGCCCCTGACAATTTCCTGCTCTTTGACCGCGACATTGATGCGAAATGGGAACGTGCCATGGCCAAGCTTGGCGTTCGAATTTCGATGTTGTCGGGTGAGGCTGGACACGCCTGATACCGCTTTTCTTCCATCTTACATTCTGGAAACCGTATTCATGCGCCTTACTGCCTTTTTCCTGCCGACCTTGAAGGAAACCCCGAACGAAGCTCAGGTCGTGTCGCATCGACTGATGCTGCGCGCTGGCATGATTCGCCAGACCAGCTCCGGCATATATGCTTGGCTGCCGCTGGGCTACCGTGTATTGCGTAAGATTGAACAGATCGTGCGTGAGGAACAAGATGCAGCCGGCGCGCTTGAACTCCTGATGCCGACCATCCAGCCGGCCGAGCTGTGGAAGACCAGCGGCCGCTACGATGATTACGGCAAGGAAATGCTTCGTATCAAGGACCGTCATGACCGTGAGATGCTGTTCGGCCCAACCGCCGAGGAAGTGATTACCGATATTTTCAAAAGCTATGTCAAGTCATACCGCGATCTACCAAAGAATTTATATAATATTCAGTGGAAATTTCGCGATGAGATTCGACCGCGGTTTGGCATAATGCGTGGACGCGAGTTCCTGATGAAAGACGCATATTCTTTCGACTTGGACTATGCTGGGGCACGGCGAGCCTATCAAAAAATGTTCCTCGCCTATCTTCGTACTTTCGCTCGCCTTAACCTTCGTGCCATTCCGATGAAGGCCGACTCTGGTCCAATCGGTGGCGATATGAGTCATGAGTTCATTATTTTGGCCGAAACCGGCGAAAGTGTGGTGTTTTGCGATAAGCGCTGGGTCGAACTGGATGTGCTTGCCGATGCCCCCAGTTTTGCAGATGATCTTGAGCCATTCTACCTTCGCCATACCAGCATTTACGCCGCGACCGAGGAAAAGCACGACCCGGCGCATTGCCAGCTGGCGCCGGAGCAACTGGTTACCGCTCGCGGCATTGAGGTTGGGCACATTTTCTATTTTGGCACCAAATATTCTAAACCGTTGGGTGCAGTGGTAACAGGACCGGACGGCGAACCGGTGACGGTCGAGATGGGCTCATACGGTATTGGGGTTTCGCGTCTGGTCGCTGCCATCATTGAGGCAAGCCACGATGGTGCCGGCATCATATGGCCTGAGAGCGTCGCCCCCTACAAGGTCGGATTGATCAACCTCAAGCAAGGCGATGCAGCGTGTGACACCGTTTGTGAGGCCTTGTACGACAATCTTCTCACCGCCAGGGTTGAAGTTCTTTACGATGATCGCCCAGACCGCCCCGGCGCCAAATTCGCCGACATGGACCTGATCGGCCTGCCCTGGCAATTGCTGGTTGGCCCACGAGGCCTGAAATCAGGCACCGTTGAGCTTAAAAACCGCAAAACCGGGGAGCGGGTTGAGCTGAGCCAAGACAGCGCCCTAGCTAAGCTCACATCCGTTAAACTCACCGCCTGAACGGTTAGAGAACCGTTCGCGCCACGTATCGCTACTACTAATCGATCTGTAAAATATGACTGATGTGAATATGCTCGGCTAGGGCCTTGATTTCGCTTGAGGCGTTGCGAATGCTAAAGTTGCCACCTCCCTTGTGGCAGGTTTCGTTGGCGACCAGCAACATGCCGAAGCCAGATGAATCAATGTGCTCGACATTGACGGCATCGAAGACAACATCTTTATTGCCAGCTGCGGAAATTTCAGTTATCAAATGTGAAAATGCTCGGTGATCATCAAATGTCAGCGCCCCTGAAACCAAAATGAGCCCAAAGTCTATTGTCTGCGTAATTATGTATTCCATTCCCGTGCCTCTTATTGTTGATCTTGCTGCCGCCGATCCTCTTTGAGGATGGCATAAAGCAGGTGGTCTTGCCAAATGGTGTTAATTCGCAGATATCCCCTGGCCCTACCTTCATAGCTGAAGCCAAGCTTTTGCAGCAAGTTACTACTTGCTTGGTTATCCGGTAGGCATGAGGCGTCAACCCTATGTAGTTTAAGCTCGCCAAAGGCGTAATCGAGGGCTAGGCGCACAGCTTCGGTTGTGAAACCGCGCCTGGTGAATGGCTCGCCTACCCAGTAGCCGATCGTGGCCGATTGGGATACCCCGCGCCGGATAATGCCAAGGTTTAGCCCGCCGACCAGGGTGCCTGAGCGACTCTCATGGGTGAGAAAGCTGTAGCCGAGGTCATTTCGCCACTCGTTGTCCTGGCGGCGCAGGCGTCGGGCAAAGGCGGCGCGAGACAGGGCATCGGCCGGCCAAGCTGGCTCCCAGGGTTTCAGGAAGTTGCGGCTAAGACCACGCAGCCCGGCCCATCCGGCCCAGTCGCGCATGACCAAAGGCCGTAAGGTGACGGTGGCGCCGACCAAACGCACCGTCGGGTGATTGAATAGGGCTGAGCTTAGCAAGCTGATCATCTGTGACAAGCCCAGCTGCACTGTCAGGTAAGACGGGCGGCGATCCGATCATAGGATTCGAGATAGTCAAGCGGCCCAATTGCCGCTACCGTCGGCTTGGATAGGCGCAGACGCGCCGCCGCTAATCGTACCGCTTCCAGATCTACCGCATTAATCTTGCGCACAACTTCCTCGGTCGGTACCGGGCGGCCATAGACCAGCAATTGTTGGCCGAGATGTTCGCAACGGGCCATGGTGCTTTCCAATGCCATCAAAGTCCCTGCTTTGAGCTGAGCACGGGCCCGAGCCAGTTCATCCTCGGTCACATCTTCCACGACGCGCATGATCTCATGGCACAAAATTGGGACCAGCTCCCCGACCTGATCGGGACCGGTGCCAGCGTATATGCCAAAGAGACCGCCGTCGCGATAGGTGCCGACGAAACTGTAGATGGTGTAGGCTAGGCCGCGCTTCTCTCGCACCTCCTGAAATAGCCGCGAGGACATGCCTCCGCCGAGAAGCGTAGACAACACCGATTGGGCATAATAGCCAGGATCAAAAACATCAATGCCGTTGAAGCCGATGATCATATGCAGCTGTTCGAGGTCGCGCGACTCGCGGTATTCTCCGGCGCGATAGCACGCCTCCTCGGCCCTAGCATCGGAACTTGCGGGCAAGTTTCTGAAAGCTCTCTCCGCTTGCTCGACAAAGCGGTCGTGTTCAATGCGTCCTGCAGCGGATACGACGATACCAGGGGCACCATAATGACGGCGAATGTATTCAGCCAGCGTAGGCTGTTCCAAATTTCCAACAGTTTTAACCGAACCGAGTACCGGCCGCCCCAGTGCTTGGTCTGGATAGGCGGTAGTTTGAAAATGGTCAAAGATAATGTCGTCTGGAGTGTCGATTGCCTGCCCGATTTCTTGGATAACTACCGCGCGTTCGCGAGTTAATTCCTCATCGTCTAGCAACGAGTTCTGGATCATATCGGATATGATATCAAGGGCCAGCGGCGCGTCATCGGCCAATACCTTGGCATAATATGCCGTGTGCTCGCGGGTGGTATAGGCATTGAGATGGCCGCCGACATTCTCTATCTGCTCGGAAATGGCGTAAGCAGAACGACTGGCGGTACCTTTGAACATCATGTGTTCACACAGGTGGGCGACCCCATTCATATCGGCCCGCTCGTTGCGGGTTCCGACGCCGACCCAGCAGCCTAGCGATACAGTCTCTACCCCATTCATCGTATCGGAGGCGATGCGCAGCCCATTGGGCAATGTTGTAACCCGAACGCTGCTCACAATTATATTCTCGCGATATGGGGATTGCCAAGGCGGGCATAACGGCGGATGAAGGACTTGACCTCCTCCAGCTCATTGGGCAGTATAGTGACCCGCTCCGGCCGACGTTCCAGGTCGGCAAGTCGCGCGGGCAGCTGAGGGCGAACGCCGGTGGCGGCAGCGACGGCATCGGGAAACTTGGCCGGGTGGGCGCAAGCCAGAGCTACGATCGGAACGCGATCCGCCACGACTAAGTTGACGCGCGCCTCGCGCGCTGCGTGTAGACCGACCGCCGTATGAGGATCGACGATCACTCCACTGCGCCGCCAAGTTGCAGCAATCTCAGAGCTTGTTTGGTCATCGTTGGCGCTATAGGCTGCAAACAGGG
Organism: Rhodospirillaceae bacterium; assembly: GCA_037135115.1. Taxonomy (GTDB): domain Bacteria; phylum Pseudomonadota; class Alphaproteobacteria; order Azospirillales; family Azospirillaceae; genus BOG-933. The sequence goes on along the minus strand of JBAXKX010000032.1, from coordinate 7,166 downwards.
CACGAACACAGGCTAGCCGGTCTGGCGCGATGCTGAAGCCGCCGGAAATGCGGAAACGATCCATGTCGGCCGTAAGTCCGCCCGGGTCGCGTTGGTGCAGATCGAACAGCAGTCGCTCGAAGTTGCTGGAAATCTGGATGTCCATGCTCGGGCTGAGCGTAGGCGTTACCGTTGCTGCGTCCATGGTGCCGCTGTTGAAGAAGCGGGTCAGGATGTCATTACTATTGGAGCCTACCACCAGCCGGTCTATCGGGATTCCCATTGCTCGGGCCCCGTATGCCGCATAAATATTGCCGAAATTGCCGGTCGGCACAGAAAATGCCACAGCCCTGCCCGGCGCTCCCAGCGCCACCGCCGCCCCGACATAATAGACTATCTGGGCCATGATACGAGCCCAGTTGATCGAATTGACCGCCGACAGCTCCAAACCGTCGCGAAAGGCCTCATCATTGAACATCGCCTTGACCATGTTCTGGCAGTCGTCGAAAGTGCCCTCTACCGCGATGTTGAAGACATTGTCGGCCAGAACAGTAGTCATTTGACGGCGCTGGATCGCAGAGGTTCGGCCGAGAGGATGCAGCATAAAAATGTCGAGTCGACTGCGACCACGGCAGGCCTCGATAGCCGCCGAGCCGGTATCACCCGAAGTGGCCCCGACCACAGTTACCCGCCGCTTGCGCTTTTCAAGGACATGGTCAAACATTCGTCCTAAAAGTTGTAGCGCCACATCCTTGAAAGCCAGGGTCGGGCCGTGAAAAAGTTCCAACAACCACAGGCCTTGGTCGAGTTGCTGAAGCGGTGTCACGGCTGAGTGATCAAAACAGGCGTAGGATTCTTCAACTAAGTGGCGAAAGACGCCACTGTCGATGGCCCCACCGAGAAAAGGCAGCATAACACGCGCCGCCATCTCCGGGTAAGGGAGCCCAGCTAGCGATTCTATATCTTCAGTCGTCAGCAGCGGCCAAGTCTCAGGGACATACAACCCACCATCGCGGGCAAGCCCCGTCAGGAGAGCATCCTCAAATCCCAGGGCCGGCGCCGCGCCGCGTGTACTAATATATCGCACTGCTTTACCAATGATCGTGTCAATAAGGCTCTGGCTAACTATATCGGCGCAGGCGAAGGCAACACAAGCCCTTAATACATGAACATCGGCTTGCCTAAGGAATCGCGGATGTGCGGGCGGTAGTCGACGGAATCATAAAATGCCCCGACATCCACACGCTTCATGCCCTTGATACAGGTATCGACAGGAACAACGGCATAGGCCCCGTTTTGAAGCGCCGCCATCACCCCGGAATGACCGAGTTCGAGCTGACGTACTGCAACGTTGCCGAACGAGTTGGCCACCATGCGGTCGAGGGCGTCGGGGGCACCGGCCCGCATCAGGTAGGCCAGTTGCTGATTGATAATGTCGATGCCTGTCAGCTTCTTTAAGGCCTCCCCGGTGGCCTGCCCTATGCCGCCGAGTTTCTTGTGGCCATAGGCGTCCTCTAGGCCGGACTCAATGACATCACAACCCTTCATTGTCGCACCTTCCGAGATCACCACCACTGCATAGTTACTCGGGTTGTTCTTGCGATCATCGACCAGCAGGCGGGCGAGGTGTTCGACATCGAACGCAACCTCGCTGATCAAGGCACGGTCGGCTTCTGCAAGATAGGCCGCGACCAAAGCCGTCTCACCACTGTTGCGGCCAAACAGTTCGATTACCGCCAGTCTTTCGTGACTGCCGGTGGGGGTGCGCAGGGCGTGAATGAATTCAACACTACGGGTTACTGCAGTACTGAAGCCAATACAATAGTCGGTGCCGAAGACATCGTTGTCCATGGTCTTAGGTATCGAGACGACCCGGACCCCTTCTTGATGCAGGCGCACGCCATAGGATAGGGTATCGTCACCGCCTATTGGTATCATAGCATCAATGCCAAGCCGCTCCAGCACCCTCAGCACATGCGGGGTGCAGTCGATCGGATTACCGTCGACCGAGGCGGGAAAAGCCTTATTCAAGAAGGGGGGGACAGAACTTGATTTAACTCGTCCAGGGTTGGTTCTGGACGTGTGAAGGAAGGTTCCGCCAGCTCGGTCGATGGTGCGGACACGGTCTGAGTTCAGGGGAATAACGCAGCCGCTATTTTCATCGATCGTGAGATCGAGGTCGTATTCTAGCAGTCCAGCCCAGCCGCGCCGAAAGCCGTACACCTCCCAGCCATTAGCTGCAGCACGCGCCACCACCGTCTTGATGCACGGGTTCAGTCCGGGCACATCACCGCCGCCGGTAAGAATGCCAATCCGCATAGTTAACCCTCTCCGGTTGATCTGTGGTGCTAAATGTGTATTGATACAGTCTTTTCCCCGGCGGCATCCACGCCGCCAATGCAGATTTATTGATTAGCGGCGGGGAGTACCCGGAGCGGGGACCAGGATCACCTGGGGGGCCTGCTGCCTTGTGGCGGTGATGGAATTCGCAATGGCGCTCGTTTGGGCTGACATCTCAGCGCGCTGAGCGCGAAACTCATCGGAAAGCTTGGATGATGTCATCAGCGATACGGTTAGGGAGCCAAGCGATAGGGCGACCGAAGCGGCTATGGCGACGGCGATACCCGTCATCCAGCCCCTTACTCCGTGGACCTCCTTTTCCAGCCCATGGAGTCGGTCATTAACTTTGTCGCGCCATGCGTCTTCCATGGGTGGAATCTGGCCCCCATTACCGCCGCCGTCAAGGGGCATCCTAGATTCTCGGGAAAGCGTAGCATCAGCGCCTTGGTCAGGTTTATTCAGGTAAAGAGAAATAATCTTAGCCATCACCCACCACTAATCATTTTATTGAGCATCATCAGAGAGTGCAATCTTATAAAGCCACAGTTATCACAGACAATAAGCACAATGGGAACGGTTGAATTGCCCGCGACAAGCGCGCCGGATCTGTCTTGTGATGTCGGTATGTCAGTTATTATTGTGCTGTCGGGGGCGGAGTCGTCATTATAGGACCACGAATCCTCCGCACACACTGGGCAGCGTAGTGATGGTGACTTTTTCCTGAAAAAATCAGCGATGCTTTCTGGCTTCAGTTCGGGCATGGAGCACCTTCGGCAATCATAGTGGTCATAGCTCTATCCTGCTTTGGCAGGCTTGGGTGGGCAATCCCGAACCTACTACCTATCGAGTACGTTGCGGCTTCCGGTCGGCAGAGTGACCACCAAACCGTCCAGCTCGGGAACCATGCGAATCTGGCAGCCGAGTCGCGAGGTTTTGGCCAAACCGAACGCTAGGTCAAGCATGTCTTCCTCGTCTTCACTAGCCACGGTCAGCTTTTCGAACCACTCGGGCGCGACGATGACATGGCAGGTCGAGCAGGCCAGCGAGCCCTCGCAGGCGCCTTCCAAATTGATTTTGTTACGATGGGCGATTTCCATCACGGAAAGCCCAAGCGGCGCATCCACAGTCTGGCGAGTGGCGTCTTGGGCGATGAAGGTGATTTTTGGCATGGACGGACTCTCCTTATTACTTTGTATAGCACCGAGACTAAGTTCCGCTTCCACGAGGCGTGGGAAGGGCTATTGGGCTGGTGGCGGGCACAGCTCGAGCCGGCGCCTACGCGCGGTCGCCGTAAGTTGTTCCAGGCGGGCGATATGGGCCAGCGCTAACCGGGCTTCGCCAATCCGACCAGCGCGAAATGCGGTGGATAGTGAGTGAATGCATGGTTCTATTTCCCGCATCGCTCTTGCACCTATCCTGTCCACGGTCTGGCAGTCGGTAGCCTCCGCCAGCGCCACGGCTAGGTTTTCACGGTCGAGGTTGTTTGTGGCGTCCACCGGGAGGCCGACCGGTTCATCGCCGCGCGCCAGGGCCTTGGCGTCGAGCAGCTCCAGCAGGTAGCGGGCCCGCGAGACCGGATCTCGCAAGACTTCGTAGGCGGTAGCCATCAGAACGGAATAACGTTGGGCCAGCGCACCAACCCTCGGGTTCTTTATCCCGAGCCGCTCAGGATCGAGGTTGCGCCTAGCCAGGGCAAAGTGACGGTCGAGATCGTCTTGATCGAGATCAAAGCGCTCATTCAGTCCGAGTATGGCAAAATTATTTAGGTCGCGAACCGGTTGTAACGCACCGCAATTTTCACAACGGAGCCCTTGGGCCGCTACCGGCCGTTGGCACAGCCAACACGAATGCAGGTCGCCCTCAATGGCGAAGCCATGCCAGCCTTGCTCACCGGTTCTCTCAGCGCTCATCTGCGTTCGTCAGTTCCTGGGCGTAAGGCGCCTGATCGCGCTTTCGTCACTGTGGGTCATACAGGGAAGTGAAGGGCTAGGCAACCAGAGGCGGGGCTCCATGACCCATTTACTGAAGAAGATGGCATTAACGACGGTGGCATTGACGGTAGGCCTCAATCATGCGGTCGATGTCACGTTCGGTTGTCGCCCAGCCCATGCTTATACGGATTGCGCAGTTCGATCGTAACTGATTGACACCCATTGCGGCTAGGACATGGGAATTTCGGGCCTTGCCGCTAGAACAGGCGGCTCCGGCGCTTACCGCGACTCCGGCTAGGTCAAGGGCGATAACTTGGGTTTCGGCCGGAATACCTGGCAGTGAGAGGCAACAGGTCGTGGCAATTCGGGCCGCTTGGGCACCAAAAACCTCGACCTCCGGCGCGAATACGCGAATTTCCCGCTCCATCCGGCCTTGCCAAGCCGCGAGTCGCGGCATTTCCAGGAGGTCGCCCGCAGCCATTTCCGCAGCACGACCGAATCCTGCGATTCCGGCTAAGTTCTCAGTGCCGGCACGGCGTCCTCGTTCCTGGCCGCCGCCGTGCAGGAGTGGGCGCAACATCAGGGCCTCATCAATTACCAAGGCCCCCACGCCGGGAGGGCCGCCCAACTTGTGCGCCGACAAAGATATAATATCGGCGCCAAGGGTGGTTCGATCGAGAACCAGCCGCCCGGGGGCCTGGACGGCATCGCAATGGAGCAGGCCGCCATGTTGATGAACGAGGGCGGCGGCCTCGGCTACCGGCTGGATTACCCCAGTCTCATTGTTAACCAGCATCAGCGACACCAGGGCGGGACCGTGCAGGCGGGTCAACATGGCGTCAAGCGCCGCCAGATCAGCCACGCCCGAGCCGTCCACCCTCAGCCGCATAACCTCAGGGCCAACCACCGCACTCGCCGCCAAAACCGAGTCGTGCTCGATTGCCGAAATGATCAAGCAGGCCACCCCGACGCCTGAGATAGCCATGGCGTTGGCCTCGGTGCCGCCGCTGGTGAACACTACCTGGGCCGGTCGTGCCGCCACCATCATGGCTACCGAGCGTCGTGCCGCCTCAATGACAGCCCGACTAGCACGGCCAAAGCTATGAACTGAGGATGGATTGCCAGCCATATCAAGCGCATCCATCATGACGGCGCGGACTTCTGGACGTAGCGGCGCTCGCGCGTTGTAGTCGAGGTAACAGCTTGGTGCTGGGGAATACGGCATAGATGCTATTCTTCGGCGGTGGCCTCGTTTACAATCAGGCGACTCGATCCTAGAACGCGGCGCTCGCAGACATCGGCGACGGTAACCGAGCTTAGGTAGAGGCGAATCTGATTGCCAAGCTCCTCCCACAAATCATGGGTCTGGCAACGACTGCGGTCGGTGCGGCAACCGGCAGCCACATCCCTGACACAGCGGGAGGTTTGAACTGGTTCGTCAACCGCCAGAATAATGTCGGAAATTCTGATGCTGCTGGGAGCAAAAGCCAGCATGTAACCGCCACCCGGGCCGCGCACACTCTTGACCAGTCCGCAGATACGCAGACGAGAGAACAGTTGCTCCAGATAGGACAGCGATATTTCCTGACGTTCAGCGATCTCGGGTAACGCTACCGGAGCACCTTTACTGTGGCTCGCCAGATCAACCATGGCCATCACCGCATAGCGTCCTTTGGTGCTTAGTCTCATATTGGTTCACCATCTCTAGAGTACAAAGTCTCTAGTTGATTGGCCTCTCGTTGAGTGGCCGGGCGCTGCCGTCGGGCGAAGCCTGCCCCCTAACGGAACCGACCTCGTCCCCGGCAGTCTCAAGGGTAACTATGCGTTGACGCAGCGTCGCTATTTGCTCGGAAAGGTTGGTCACGCACCGCATCATCGGGTCGGGTAATTCGTCGCAGGGCGTGCCATAGGCCAGGAAGCGCGGGCCTTCCAAACGATTGCGCGGCACAACCACCTTGGCCGGAATGCCGACTACGGTCGCGCCCGGCGGCACGTCGGACACCACCACAGCGTTGGAGCCGATGCGCGCGCCCTCACCGACCTCTATTGCGCCCAGCACCTTCGCTCCGGCCCCGATGATAACTCGGTTGCGTATCGTAGGGTGGCGCTTGCCCCGGGTCAGCGAGGTGCCGCCCAGGGTTACCCCATGATAGATATGGACATCATTGCCGATCTCGGCGGTTTCACCAATCACCACGCCCATGCCGTGATCGATAAAAAAACGCTGCCCGATTTGGGCACCAGGATGAATCTCAATCCCGGTTAGCATTCGCCCGAGCTGCGACAACAAGCGCCCAAGTAAGCGGCAACGTCGCGTCCAAGCGTAGTGGGCCATCCGATGCGTCAACACTGCATGTAGCCCAGGGTAGCACAACACTACTTCCAGCCATGAGCGCGCCGCTGGGTCGCGGGCGATGACGCCGTCGATTTCTTCACGAAGATATTTAAACACTCGGACGCCTGTAATGTTATTAAAGAAGCGCCTATTCGTTGGAAAAGTGCCTCATTTATTCCTACTTTACCCCAGTTCTCCGGTCAAGTATATTCCATCAGGCTCCACAGAACGGGGCATAATGATTATCCTCCCCACAGATGTTGCCAGCAAGGCGTTGCAGTGCAGCATTTTTCTTGACCTCTGCGTTTGCCTGGGTTAGCAAGAGCCATCCAGGGTGGCGCTGGTCAGTTCGAGCGTTGGTACGCCGCAAATGTCTGCCCACCCCTCACTGACCATCATGACTAAGGAAACCCTGTAATGTCCAATCCTTCCGCCTTCCCAATGTTTCAGACCGACATCACCAAGATGCTTGCCGATTTCAAGGTCCCTGGCGTCGATCTTGAGCCGTTGGTTGCCGCCCAGCGGAAAAACATCGAAGCCCTGACGCAAGCCAACAATATGGTTGTCGCCGGTATCCAGGC
>JBAXKX010000031.1:0-17154 GCA_037135115.1 Rhodospirillaceae bacterium | reverse complement strand
ACTTACAATTCAATGCAGCCATGCGTAAATCACGATGGAGATTTATTGCGTGTTTCTTGGGGCCACCAATGGGTTATGTATGGTGAGATAACAAAGATTAGATTGCATAAAGGTTAATATTACATTGCATTTGCGAGACATCCGACGACGACATTCCGCGCAATTAAAGGATACATTACAAGTCGGCATCCCCACAGTCCCGGCATTGCTTTAGACGCCATCCAATAAGACCCACAATAATTCAGGTAAAAATTTGGAATGCCTACTCGTCATCGACGAACCTCAGACGATTACAACCTAACAATCACAGTGATATTACCATGACAAACCTTACATCTCGGAGACCTGATAGATAGAAACCAGTTACCACTATATTGACCTTTCCAAATGCTTATGTAAATAAATGAGAAGCCATTGTAAGATAGTTTCGTTGGCCGACAGCCTGAAGGCCAGTGACCCGCACAGAAGAGTACCCACACAGAAAATGCTAACTCTGGCCAATCAATAGCGACAGAACCCTTAGCCAATAGCATTCTTGTGCTAGTCATAGAGTTCTCTGGAGAAACTGCGGCCGGTAACACCCTAAGAGGCATCGCCGAAAGTGGCTATATCTATATCCAAAGACAAGAGGCAATAGACGTGAATCAAAGTGTTCGGGGAAAGGGCGAGAACACCAATGAAGTTGATGTTCTGGTCGGTCAACGGTTGCGGGAACTGCGAATGCTCGCCGGATTGAGCCAAGGCGACCTCGCTGGCTCCATCGGCCTAACGTTTCAGCAGTTGCAGAAATACGAGAAGGGGGTCAATCGTATATCTGCCAGCAAGCTTTACATGCTGTCACAGCATTTGAACGTTTCCATCTCGGCGCTGTTTTCCGAGCTTGACCCACAGCTGTCGGGCGATAGCGATAGCGCTGGCACTACTGCGGACACAATATATTATCCCAGCAACAAGGCTGGCATCGCCCAGCCAAAGTCACGGGAGGCCCTGGTCCTGGTCCGACACTACATGCGGATCGCGGATCCCGCCACCCGGCAGGCACTCAAGGCGTTCATTGATGCCTGCGCTGACAGCTATCAGACGGCGGGGGGAGAGTCAGGTTCCGGCGATAGCTTCGAGTCGTCAACGGAACTGGATGATACCGACGACGGGCGGCGCTCACGTCGCCCTCGCGGTGCCACCTGGCATCCCTCCGATATCGGGCGTGGCTGAATTTAGCTGATTTTAAGCTGATTTTAATCGGCCGACGGCTCCTCTGCTACCGTAACGACTAGCCCATCGGTCTCAGCTTGCGATAACGCTTAATGAACAATGCCATCGCGGCATCCGGGCCAAGCGGCACAATTGGCTCGATGTCCGGTGGTGGCAGGTTGCGCCAATTAAGCCAATGCGGCGCGCACAGGTCGCGAAGTTCGGTGGCCAGCGCCCGCATATCGGCGATTTTCACAATCTCGGACTCGGGGTGGCGAAAGCCGAAACGCCGGGCCAGGGCGGCCTTGATCGGAGCGATCGCCTCACGGATGATGGTCCGACCGATTCGAACCTTCCATGGTGTCGGCCAGTCGCCGGTAAACGCCTCCTCACAATCATGCATCAAGGCATCAAAGGCAAAGTCGGGGTGGATTAGCGCGCTCGCCAACACACAATGCTGGGCGACGCTGTAATAACTCTTGGTGTTGCCGGCGAATCGGCACTGAAAGGCCAGCGGCCGGGCGATGTCCTCGATTTCAAAACGGCTGAAATCAGGATGCACCAAATCCACCGTTCGCCCCGAATAAGTCAGCATGACGGCGGTCGGTTCAGGCCGGACCAAAAGGTCAAGCTGGTCAGGATCGGACTGAAAAGGGCTGCGGGAGGGCGAACGGCGCGACATGGTATCCCTGATTGCAAAACCTGGAGCGACGTACACTGTAACTTCGCAGCGGGGCTACTTGACAGCGCCTTGCGAACATGGGACCTCGTGGTGACAAATTAGCGGGAGCACGCGCCATGATCACCGAGATCCGCATGATCGGCTTCTCACCGGACGCCCTAGCGGAGGCAGTGCGCCTGTTCGGGCAAGCAAACCATGATCGCAATTTCACACAGGTTCGCGAAGTCTACGTCGAAATCGGCAATCCGCCCCGGCTGATCGCCGAAGTCTGCGGCGACAATACCGACGCCACCGACAGCTTGGAATTTACCGCCGCCGAAACTGCGGCCTGCCTGATGCTGCTGTGCCGACGCCAGCAAATTCCGCTGCCCCGCAATGCCGTAAAGTCCTTGCGACTGATCGGTGGCGAGTTGTGCCTAGTAGTGGCGCGACGAGAGATCACCGTGCAACCTGCTGCTTCAGAGGAGCCGGCTGGGGACGATTTCGTGTCACCCGACGGCGCATGATACAATGATCCTTGCCACCCCCTACATATTGTAGCTATAAGACCTCCGGCCACCCGATGTCGCTGTTTTGTTAGACAAGCGGGATGGCGGGAGGCACCATGCGCATTGTGCGGCGGTTTACCAGGAACGGCGGCGACGCCTATGAGGCGTTTGAATTTCGTAAGCTGGCCAGCGAAATCAGCGCCCCCGCCGCCTGGAGTGAGGTAGCAACCGACCTGCTGGCCCAAAAATACTTCCGCAAGGCCGGGGTGCCCGCCGCACTCAAACCAATCGAAAACCCCGACACCCCATCTTGGCTGTGGTGTCGCAGCGCCGACACCGCGACCCTGGCGCAAATGCCGAAGCATCAACGTACCCAAGGCGAGAACGACGCCCGCCAAGTCTTTGACCGCATGGCTGGGACCTGGACATGGTGGGGCTGGCAGGGCGGCTATTTCGATGCCGAGTCCGACGCCCGTGCTTTTTATGACGAGACCAGGCACATGTTGTGCGGTCAAATGGCGGCCCCGAACAGCCCACAATGGTTCAATACCGGCCTGCTTTGGGCCTATGGCATAGACGGCCCGACCCGGGGGCACTTTTATACCGATTTCCGCTCAGGCGAGATCAAGGTCAACGCCCAGAGCCCTTGTTCCGAATACATATTCCTCGACGATACGGCTTGCAATCTAGCTTCGCTCAACTTAATCAAGTTCCGCAGCCAGGACGGCGACGTTGACGCGGCAAGCCTGGAACACGCCTGCCGATTGTGGACCATCGTTCTGGAAATTTCGGTGCTGATGGCCCAGTTTCCATCACGCGAGATCGCCAAACTTTCATACGACTACCGCACCGCTGGCTTAGGGATAGCCAATCTTGGCGGCCTGTTGGTTGCAGCCGGCCTGCCCAAAGACAGCAACCAAGGGCGGACGCTGGCGGCGGCAATCAGCGCCATTATGACCGGCACCGCCTATGCCACCTCGGCCGAAATGGCCGACGAGCTAGGCCCCTTCCCCGGCTACAAGGCCAACCGCGAGCCGATGCTGCGGGTGATCCGCAATCACCGCCGGGCCGCCTTTGGCATCAAGGGCCAGACCCAAGGCGGCTACGAGGGCCTGTCGGTGCCGCCGGTGCCGCTAGTCGCCAACGACTGCCCGCAGCCAGGTCTGGTCGAGGCGGCGCGCAAGGCCTGGGATCGCGCCCTTCAGCTTGGCGAACGTCACGGCTTCCGCAACGCCAAGGTCTCGGTGATGGCCCCGACCGGGACCATCGGCCAGGAAATGGAAGCTTTTGTTAGTCCGTAGAGAAGCTCGTTAGGAGATTGCGAAAAATCATGGATAACGTAATATTCTGAGTTAGACAGCCGTTCAGTAGAGACGGTAACACGGGGGGAAGCCATGAACGATGAGCCGGAAAACCTCACGCTAGTTTACCTGCGCCGGATCGACCAGCGACAAGATCGAATGGAGCTGGGGTTACGCGAAATGAGGGAGCGCCTGACCGCCTTGGAACTTGGACAGGCGACCATAATCAGGCACGTCGGCGCCCTTGCCGAGACCGACGCACGGGTTCAAGCCGGCATGGACCATATGCGTGACGACATCCAGCGTATCAATCGCCACCTGGACATCACCAGCGGCGCCGCCTGACCACCTCCCCCGTCAATACGGAGGAGGTGGACCAGTTTCTAACCAGCCGCAGCCATAATCTCAACCCGCTCCAGCTTCACGGCACAATATTTGAACTCTGGAATCTTCGATTGCGGGTCCAATGCGGCGTTAGTCAACATGTTGGCGGCCGCCTCGGCATAACAGAACGGCATGAACACCGTGCCAACCGTCAATCCCGGATCGACCCGGCACTTGGCCTCAATCGCCCCGCGCCGAGACACTAATCGCACCCGGTCGCCCAATCTGATCCCCAAACGCGGCATGTCGCCCTCGCTGAGATAAATCACCGGGCCGGGCTCGATGGTGTCCAGCACTTGGCTGCGCCGACTCATCGCCCCGGTATGCCAATGCTCAAGGATGCGGCCGGTAAGCAGCACTAGCGGATATTGGGCGTCAGGCATTTCCGCCGGTTCAACCGGGGTTACCGGCACCAACTTACCCAATCCATCGGGCGTAGGGAAACGGTCGCCGAACAGCACATCCTTACCAGGTTCGCGCTCATCCGAACATGGGTACTGGCACCAGCCATCACGCTCCAGCCGCGCCCAGCTCACGCCCTTTACGGCAGGCCACAGCGTCCGGATCTGCTCCCAGATTTCACGCGGATGGTTGAAGCGCCAATTGAGCCCGAGCCGGTTGGCCAGCTCCTGCAATATCCACCAATCCTGTCTTGTTTCGCCGGGACAGTCCATCACCGGCCGCGAAATTTGGATGTGCCGATTGGTATTGGTGAAAGTCCCCCACTTCTCCATCAATGAGGAGGACGGCAACACCACATCGGCGTAAGCCGCCGTCTCGGTCAGAAATATGTCCTGGATCACCAGATGATCGAGTTTGGCCAGGGCTTGGCGAACATGCAGCGAATCGGGGTCGCTCATCGCCGGGTTCTCGCCCATGAAGAACATGCCCCGGATCACCCCTTCATCGGCGGCATTCACGGCCTCGATCATGGTCATTCCCGGTTTTTCCGGAATGGTCTCGCCGACCCAGACCGTTTCGAAGCGCTTGCGCTCCTCTGGCTTGATCACGGCGGCATAGCCAGGCAGAACACCCGGCAACAGCCCCATGTCGCACACGCCCTGAACGTTGTTCTGTCCGCGCAGGGGATGCAGCCCAGTCCCCGGCCGCCCGACATTCCCGGTGAGTAGGCCGAGATTAACCAAACAGCGGGCATTGCGGACGCCGTGGATGTGCTGGGTGATGCCCATGCCCCAGAAGATCATCGCCGACTTGGCCCGACCGAACATCCGCGCAACCTCACGGATACGCAAAGCCGGGATGCCGGTGGCAACTTCCACCGACTCAGGCGTGAAACGGCGCACGCACTCGCGAAGCTCAGGGAAGCCCTTGGTCCGCTGACGCAGAAAGACCGCGTCGTGCAAATCCTCCTCGATAATGACGTGGGCGATGGCATTGAACAGGGCAACGTCGCTGCCCGGGCGGTGATTGATGACGATGTCGGCTTCCGCCGCAAACTCGCTCATCCGGGGATCGATCACGATCAGCTTGGCACCGCGCCGTTTGGCCCGGCGGAAAAATGAGGCAGCCACCGGGTGGTTGCGATTGGGATTGGAGCCAACCACCATCATGACATTGGCGTTATCGCACTGGGTAAAGGTGGCGGTGACACCGCCAGATCCGATCTGGTCAATCAGCGCCACCAGCGAGCTGGAATGGCAAAGCCTAGCGCAATGATCCACCGAGTTGGTGCCAAAGCCAGTGCGAATCAAGCGCTGAAACAGGTAGCCTTCCTCGTTGGAACCCTTGGCCGAGCCGAAGCCGGCCAGCGCCCCAGGGCCGAAGCGCTCCTTGATCCGCTGGAAACCGCCAGCGGCCCGATCGAGCGCCTCCTCCCAGCTTGCCTCACGGAACTGGGCAAGCGGATCGGCCGGCATCACAGCCTGTTTGGGGGCGTCGTCGCGGCGAACAAGCGGCCGGGTCAGACGATCGCGGTGCTGGGCATAGTCCCAGCCAAACCGCCCCTTAACGCACAGGCGACCGTGGTTGGATGGGCCGTCAATGCCTTCGGCCCAGGAAATGCGCTCATCCTCGACGTGATAGCGGACCTGACAGCCGACGCCACAATAGGGACACAAGCTGTCCACATGCCTATGCTCGGTCATACCGCTTGCCTCCGAAAAGTGATGGCCCCGGTCGGACAAGTCTGAGCACATGCGCCACAACTGACGCATGTTGACGTTCCCATCGGCACATCAAAATCAAAGATAATCTTACTAGCTACACCCCGTTTCGACATGCCAATCACATCGTGAATCATCAACTCCCGACAGGCCTGAACGCAGCGCCGACAGTGAATGCAAGCCGAAAGCGTCACGTCGATGCCGGGGTGGCTGTGATCGAATTCGGTTGTGCGCGCCCCGGCCGGGTAACGGCTGGAACTTATCCCCATGGCCCGCCCCCAGCGAGCGCATTCGGAATCGGCTGGCACCTCCGCCTCGGCCAACAACAGTTCCATCACGGTGCGCCGCGCGTTGGACGCCTTGCCGCTGTTGGTCACCACCTGCATACCTGGCTGAGGCTTGGTGCTACAACTGGCGGCCAGATTGCGGCGACCTACGACCTCGACCACGCACAAACGGCAATTCCCGTCGGGGTGGAAATCAGGCTCGTTGGAGAGGCAGAGGTGCGGAATCTCGGTTCCGTGCCGCTTTGCCACCTGCCAAATAGTCTCGCCGGCAACCGCAATAACTGCGCGACCGTCCAAGGTGAATGGGATTTCGTCCGCCATCGCTTTCGTACCCTCCACTTAATATTTCTGTTCACGCCCTCATCATACGTCCAAGTTCGCAACTTTGAGGGCGTTTTCTTGGATGAACTCACGCCTCGGCTCAACCACATCGCCCATCAGGGTTGAGAAAACCTCTTCCGCAGACTCTATATGACTTACCCTGACCTGGAGCAACGATCGCTTAGTGGGATCCAACGTGGTTTCCCACAATTGTTCCGGATTCATCTCGCCCAGGCCCTTGTATCGCTGGATGGTCAGGCCGCGCCGACCAAGTTCAGTGATGGCGGCGACCAGATCGACCGGCCCGGCGATAAGGCGGGCGACATCGGCCTTCTCCATGAACTCGGCTCCGGCACCGAAAACCGTGGCCATCTCGGTGGAAATCGCTTCCAACCGCCGGGCCTCACCACTACGCAGCAGGTCCGCGTCAAGATAGTGGCGATGGGTGACGCCGTGTCGGGTGCGAGACAGCACCAACCCGTCGCCTTCAGACGCAGCCCCGCGCCAGTTGCCGATACTGACGTTGATGCCGTTCGCCCCTTCGGCCAGCGCCTCTTGTCGGTTAAGGCGTCGGGCCACACCAGCTGCAGCTTCACCGGCACGGGCGATATCAGTCAGCAAGGTCGCGTCGAGCGCGCCAGCAATCGCCGCTTGTTCGACCACCGCGAGGCTGCCGGCCTTACGGGCCAGCGCATCAAGCCAATGTCGGGCCACCCGGGACTGTTCAACCAACAAGCGCAAGGTCTCACCAGTCAACCGCGTACCGTCGGCCAGTCGCAGGCCGGCATGTTCCAGCCCAGACGCAGTCAGGAAGCTTTCGAGGGCAGCGTCATTCTTAAGATAGCGTTCGCGCGCAGTGCCGCGCTTGACCCGATAAAGCGGCGGCTGAGCGATGTATAGGTAGCCCTGCTCGATCAGTTGCGGCATCTGCCGGTAAAAGAATGTCAACAACAAGGTACGGATATGACTGCCATCAACATCGGCGTCGGTCATGATGATGATTTTGTGGTAGCGCGCCTTGTTGGCGTCAAACTCCTCGCGACCAATACCGGTACCAAGCGCGGTAATCAGCGTCCCGATTTCGGCCGAGCCGAGCATTTTGTCAAAACGCGCCCGCTCGACGTTGAGAATTTTTCCCCGCAACGGCAAAATCGCTTGAAACTGTCGCGAACGCCCCTGTTTGGCCGAGCCTCCCGCCGAATCACCCTCGACGATAAACAGTTCCGAAAGCGCCGGGTCACGCTCCTGACAGTCGGCCAATTTGCCTGGCAGCGAGGCCATATCAAGAGCCCCCTTGCGCCGAGTGAGATCGCGAGCCTTGCGCGCGGCTTCACGCGCAGACGCAGCTTCCACCACCTTGCCGATGATGCGCTTGGCGTCGGCGGGATGCTCCTCGAAGTACTGGGCGAGTTTTTCAGACACAACCTGCTCGACCACCAGCCGCACCTCAGACGAGACCAACTTATCCTTGGTCTGGCTGGAGAATTTCGGGTCGGGAACCTTGACCGACAGCACGCAGGTTAGACCCTCACGAGCATCGTCTCCGGTAAGCGCAACCTTTTCCTTCTTGGCAATGCCCGATTCGTTGGCATAGTTATTGATGGTCCGGGTCAGCGCGCCTCGGAAACCGGCCAGGTGGGTGCCGCCGTCACGCTGCGGTATGTTATTGGTAAAGCACAGCATGGTCTCGTGATAGCTGTCGGTCCACTGCATGGCAACTTCGACTGTGACAACGCCTCCGAACTCGTTAGGTCGCTCGGCGAGCAAGGTAATGGTCGGCTTGTGCAACGGCTCCTTGGAGCGATCAAGCCAGCCTACATAAGCCTCCAGCCCGCCCTGATAGTGCATCTCAACGGTTTTCGGTTCAACGCCACGGGCATCAGTCAAGGCCAGCGACACGCCGGAATTAAGGAAGGCCAGTTCCCGCATCCTGTGCTCAAGTGTAGCAAAATCAAACTCGGTTTTGGTGAAGGTTAGTTTAGAAGGCAGGAAGGTTACTTCGGTGCCAGTGCGCAACTTGCCGTTGGCAGCGACTGGAGCCGGGCCACTATCGACCAGCGGCGCCACGGAGTCGCCATGGCGGAAACGCATCGTCCATTCCCGCCCATCGCGCCAGACTCGCAAATCCAGGACCTCGGATAGCGCGTTGACCACCGAGACGCCGACGCCGTGCAGCCCGCCCGAGACCTTATAAGAGTTCTGGTCAAACTTACCGCCGGCATGAAGCTGTGTCATGATTACTTCGGCGGCCGAGATGCCTTCCTCGTCGTGCAAATCGGTCGGGATGCCACGGCCATTATCACGCACCGTGACCGAGCCATCGGCATTGAGCGTCACCGTTACCCGATCGCACCACCCGGCCAGGGCCTCGTCGATGGCATTGTCGACCACCTCATAGACCATGTGGTGGAGGCCGGAGCCGTCGTCGGTATCGCCAATATACATGCCGGGCCGCTTGCGCACGGCATCAAGCCCGCGCAGCACCTTGATGGAATGAGCCCCATACTCGTCATCGGGAACGCCGGTCTTGGAGGATTCGCTGGTCATGGCTCGCCGAGTTAAGGGCTACGGTGTAGATGGCGCATCATAACCTAATCCCCACAGAATCTTCTATCATCGTTACTCCACCATTTTCGACATTCACAAACTGCGCGCGGCCCCGCAGCGGAGCGAACAAAATGGCGTCGGTGCCGGTAAGCCAGGCTTGACCGCCAAGCGCGGTAATTTCATTAAACAGGGCTTCACGGCGGCTGGAATCCAGGTGAGCTACGACCTCGTCCAACAGCAACAGCGGCGGGCCGGTGGCTGCATCGGCCAGCAACCGGGCATTGGCCAGCACGATAGCCAGCAGCAACGCCTTTTGTTCACCGGTCGAGCAAGACTCTGCGGGTACGCCGGTGTCACCTTTAAAGGTGACGCCCTTATAATAGCGGACCTGGAAATCGCTGCGATGGGGACCGATGGTCGCACCACCGGATAAGGCATCGGCGCGTCTCATCCCGCGCAGGCGCTCACGCAAATCATCCTCAAGCGCCAGCGCCGGCCGCAAGTCCAATCCATCCTCGACAGCACCCACAACGGCTAGCCCGGCTTGCGGGAACGGGCCAATCCCGGCGGCACAAGCGACATTGAGTCGCGCCACCAGCTCCCGCCTAGCGGCTACGATGGCCACGCCAATGGCGGCCATCTGCTCCTCCAGTGCCGCGAGCCAGCTAGGGTCGGCTCGCCCCTCACGCAAGAGTCGGCCACGTTCGCGCAGGGCATGTTCATAACGGGACAGACGGCCGGCATGGGCGGAATCGAAGCCAAAGACCATCCGGTCAAGGAAGCGCCGCCGCCCCAAGCCGCCATCGACGAACAACTGATCCATCTGGGGCGTCAGCCACAATATCGACAAATGATCGGACAGCGCGGTCTGGCTGCGGGCGAGCTGACCATCGATGCGGACCAGCCGACGCTCGCCCCCTCCCGGCTCGCGCCCGGTTCCGATTTCCATCACACCGGCAGAGGTAGAGAGCGTCGCCGCCACCGCCCAGCCCAGGTCAGGCCCGCCCGCCTCCCCAACCTCCCCAACCTCGTCCAGCCGCGCCCGCCGCATTCCACGCCCAGGTGAAAAAAAGCTCAGTGCCTCCAAAAGATTGGTCTTGCCCGCACCGTTCGGACCACACACCACCACCGAGCGGGGTGCAACAAACTGAACCGCAACATCGAGTCGCGCCGAACGATAATTGCGAAATCTGGTCAGGGTAAGGCGGGTGACGGCTGTCATCGGTGATGAAAAATTATCAAAGGATTTTAAAGAGTTTCAAAAGACTATGTATACAGGTATCCTACTCTTTGCGTCCAAGGGCAACACCATCTGCCGGTCGCCAATTATCGCAAGGCGCAAATGAGCAGGATAAAAAAAGACCCTCTGACCTTCGCCACCAGTCTGGACGCAACCCTGGCAGATGCGGCCAAAATAACCGGCACGCTGGAGCTGACCATTCGCGACGGCAACCAGTTCTGGTTCGTGATACCCGATGGTATTTTGCCAAACAATCCCAATGCCGATGTCACTGTCCCCTATCTGCGCTTCACCGTCGAGGGCCGCCGCGCCACCATGCTGACCCGCATGGTATTTACGCGCGAGGGCGGCGTTATCGCTGATGCCGCCACCGGAAAGAAGTTCCTGCTTGAATTTCGCCCCTGCGTCATGTTGACCCGGACCAAGGATGGCGGCACCATCGTCAATACGGTGGAAGAAAGCGACGGGGTTCCTGTCTTTGAAAGGAGCCAAGACAAAACCGCCCCCCCAGCGCCGGAACCAAAGTCCACCGAGCCGCAAGGCACCCAAATTCCTGATATCGGGGAACTACTGGAGGGACTTCGGCAAACCCGCATGTCGCTCGACACCATCGACAACCTGCTGACCGCCCCCGACAACCTGCTGGCCGAAGATGAGGGCAAGCGCCGGGAGTTGCAGGGCACCATTGCCGCCACCAAGGACAAGGCGCTGATCGGACTTGGCCAATTGGGTGACGTGCTGGCACGCGGCACCGAACAGTCCCTTGATGAATGGCGCGAGGGTGTGTCCAACGCGCTGAACGCCACTATCGAGGCCATGGTGTCATTCGACGACCTTGCCGAACACGTCCGCGATGGAAAGCGTCGGGAAATGGAAGCCCTGCGCCAGTCAATCGAATCCTTCTTCGCGACAATCGATCCCAAAGCCGACGCCGACGCCTGCCGAAAGTTCTCAACCGGCGTCAACCAAATCATCCTCACGGAACGCAAGGACACTCTTAAAGTCAAGGCAGTAAAGCTTGAAAAGAATGTCGAAAGGTCCTACGACCACATTATCGCCTCCTTGCAGCAGGTGCTAGGCAAAGGCTCGAGCGTTCCGCTGATCCCCCACCCCTTCGCAGAACCTGCGCCGGGTTACGAGACCAAGTTCGTCCTCAACATGATCCACATCGTCATGGCCGTCCGCTTCGGCGGCTTCTCGATCCGTCTCGACTGCGAGTTACACCCACGACTGCAAAACGAATTACGCGGCTGGAACGTCGCTAACTTGCCCCGCATCCACTTTACCGACCGCAAGAACTTCGCCGCCCTGCATAGCTCCGGCGGCAAAAGGAAACTGGCGATCTTCGAGTGACGGGATAGGGTGATGCCGCGCCACTCTCTCGTGTTTATTACTGTGAAGGCAATTGACGCATTGCTAATATAACCATTAGTTATCATATATGATCAAGAACTTCCGGGATCGCCATACAGAATTCGCGTTCTATAGGACGTTGGCCTTCATAGTAATACCAGTGGCCTTTGATATTGATCCAATCAAAGGCCCCCTCAGACGGCGGGCGCCCGCGTCTCGCGGGCTTGCCTTCGCGCCATGAGGCTAAGTTGCGGCAGTCGCCGCCTAATACCAACGCCCCGAGCCGCTATGAGACGAGTCTTCGCCTCGGGCCGTTGGTATAGCTATCCCTTGACCTTGGGAATATCCGACCAATTCGTCGTCCAGGAGGGCGAAAGGGTTTCTCTTCGCATACGCCACCCGGCTTCATCGGTTGACGGCCCGAAGCTGAGGGTTCTACGGCCGAACCGCGTGTTAACGCCGTCGATCGCCTTCATCAGCGCCGAAGATTTGCGCTCATCGGTAATGGTGAAGAGGTCGGCTTGCACCCTGTCGGCGTGGCAAAGATCGGTCAGCAAGACTCCGGCCTTCGCCCATTCACACCCGTCAGGGTTGCGGCATGTGCGTATCAATGCTAGCGCAGTCCGGACGATACGACCGGAATCGGCCGTAGGCGGCGTTAGCGCCCGCGCTCCGCACAGGGCAGCTTGAGGCGCATCCTTTTTGAATCGGTTGGTTTGGGCGTAGATTTGGATATGTCCGGCGGCCATACCATCGTGCCGCAAACGCTCGGCGGCAGTTTGCGCGAATTCCGATATTGCAGCCGCTACCGCCTCGATATCATTGGTTGGCGTTCCGAACGACCGCGAACAAGTGCAGGACTGACGCGGCTGAGGTTGTGTCTCCATGTCATGCACCACCTCACCGCACAACTCGGCAACCGTCCGCGCCAGCACAACGCCGAACTCGTGTTTGGCCTTGGCCATTCCCCATTGCGCCAAGTCGTAGGCCGTGCCAACTCCGAAGCCGCTCAGACGTTCGGCATAGCGCCGGCCAACACCCCAGACGTCACCGACTTCGACTCGTTTCAGGGCCGTCTCGATCAAGTCCGGCCGACTGGCCAGATCGACCACGCCGTCCGCCTTTGCCGACTTCTGTGCCAGCCTATTTGCAAGTTTTGCCAGAGTCTTGGTCGGCCCGATCCCGATTGAAACCGGAATCCCGGTCCACCCCATGACTTTCATTCGCAAGGCGCGGCATTGCGGGACCAAGTCTCCTGGAATTCCTGTCAGATCAACAAAGCATTCATCGATAGAATAAATTTCATAGGCCGGTGCGTCATCGGCAATAACACTCATAACCCTAGCCGACATGTCAGCATACAATGCATAGTTTGAGGACAGCACGGCAACGGCATTACGCTCACACAAGCGAGAAATTTGAAAATATGGAGCACCCATTGTGATGCCGAGTTGCTTGGCTTCGTTGCTACGAGCAACCGCGCAGCCATCATTGTTTGATAGGACGACAACCGGTATCCCGCGCAGATACGGGTTAAATACCCGCTCGCAGCTAACATAGAAATTATTACAGTCTACCAGGGCATAAGCCTTCATCGCCGGCAGTGTTCCCGGAATGACCACGAGACGACGCCCCAGATATCGATGCCACAGTCCGGGTCGATAGGAATAGTCGGGCCTACCCCGTCCGAAGCCAGCACCCAGCCCTTGCCGGCTCGTTCAACTCGCTTGCAGGCGAAGCCGCCATCAACCACGGCCACAACGATGTCGTGCTCCTTCGGCGTGATCGAGCGATCGACTACCAACAGATCGCCATCTAAAATGCCGGCTCCGGACATCGACGATCCGACCACGCGCATGAAGAAGGTAGCGGCCGGGCGCTTCACCACCAATCTGACTAAATCAAGACCACCCTCGGTGTGATCAGCAGCCGGCGAAGGAAAGCCAGCTTCGACCTGTGGTCCCTGTGCGATAATAACCATGCCACGATCCGGAATGCACGCAACTATTCGTACATACCATTAACTGAATAAAAGTTACACATTTTAGGCTGGGTGGAGCAAACCTTTGCATAGGTTGATCCGTTTGCGCAGCTAGGTTATACTAATGGCCTTTGATGCTAACCCATCAAAGACACCTTCACACGCCGGGCGGGCGGACCCGCGCCAAGCAATCGCGCCGGGAACAAAGCCGCAGCCGCCCGCTCCGTCACATGCAACGGGCGTGCGTGGCCTACCGTGAACTTCGGCTGCCGAATGGCTCGCAAATCAAGATGATTATGCCAAGATTGAACCAGGCCAACACCGTAAAGACAACAACTGTAATCGCGGGATTGATGAACAGACTGACAATAACGGCAAGGATAAGAACCACCCCGCCTAGTATGCAAACAATTTCAATGGTGCTGCCGAACATGACGTAACCTCCTTACTTGCCGCCGCCCAGTTCGTGAACATAGGCAGTCAGTTCTTTGATGGTAGTGTCGTCCAACCGCTTGTTCCATGACGGCATGACGCCAGCCCGCCCGTCGCTGATTGTCTTTACCAAGGTTTTCTTGTCACCACCATATAGCCAGATTCCGTCGTTTAGGGCGGGCGCCCCGATATCCTGGTTGCCCGTCCCCCCCTCGTTGTGGCAAGCAACGCAGTTCTCCGCGAACACCGGCAACCCGCGACTAGCCGCTGCCGCGTCGGTCGAGGCCTTGGTCAGCGAAAGTACATATTCAGAGACGTCGTTAATCTGACCCGCAGTCAGCTTAACCGGGGCTTGGTCACTCGCCCACGCCGGCATAGCCACGCCGGGCCTGGTGTCGGAATCATCGACGGCACGATCGCCATGTTTGATCGTGGCGTAAATATCCCCAAGTTTTCCGCCCCACAGCCACTTATCATCGGCAAGATTGGGAAAGCCGGGGTTTCCCTGACCACCCGCGCCATGGCACGGCACGCAGTTAGAGCCAAAAGCCGCCTTGCCACCGGCCAAGGCGAACTTCATCAAATCCGGATTACTACGGATGTCTTCGATTGAACTTGCGGCTATTTTGTCGTTATAAGCCGCCTGTGATTGCCGGGCAGCAATCAAGTTCTGATCAAGTTCAACCCTTTGACTCCAGCCGAGCACGCCAGCAGTGTGGAACGTGCCCAGCGGCCAAGTCGGATACAATACCCAGTAACCCAGTGACCAGACACAGCACGCGCCGAAAATGTACATCCACCAGCGAGGTATCGGATTATTCAGCTCTTTTATGCCGTCCCACGTGTGACCCGTGGTCTCGACGCCCGTAACGGGATCTTTTTCGTTGTGAGACACGTCCTAGACCTCCTTGTGCTCATCGAGGAACGGAATCAAGCTTGCGTGTTCAAATTTGGCGCGATTGCCCGGCCAAATCGCGTAGGCGATAATGCCGATAAATATAAAGAACAGCCAAACTGTCCACCAAGCATGCATCATCGTCCCGAGTTCTGTGAGTTCCATCGCCCCATCTCCCCGATTACTGGCGCAGTTGCTCTGGCTTGACATTAGTGAACTTCACCCGCGTTCCCAGCATTTGCAGGTAGGCGATCAGGGCATCCATCTCAGTTAGCCCCGGCTCACCGGTGAAGTTGGCAACCACCGCCTTTGGATACCGTTTGATCAACCCAGAGCTGTCGGCATCAGGGTTTTTCTGGTCATGAAGATCAGCCTTGGCGCTGGCCAGCATGTCATCCGTATAAATCGACTTGCCATCCTTTTTAGGACTGACAAAGTTCAATGTTTTCATGTGCTCCTGAACATCATCGAACTTAAGCTGACGGGTCTTCATCCATTGATAGGTCGGCATCACCGACTCGGGTACCACAGCGCGTGGATTGACCAAGTGGGCAGTATGCCAATCATTAGAGTATTTGCCGCCTACTCGGGCCAAATCCGGACCAGTACGTTTGGATCCCCATTGGAAGGGGTGATCGTACATGCTTTCCGCCGCCAGCGAATAATGGCCATAGCGCTCAACTTCATCACGAAACGGCCGGATTTGCTGGCTGTGACAAAGGTAGCAACCTTCACGCAAGTAAATATTCCACCCGGCCAGTTCCAGCGGGGAATACGGCCGCATACCCTCGACCTTTTCGATCGTGCTCTCAATGGTGAACAGTGGTAGAATTTGAACCATGCCTCCGATCGACACCGTGATCAGGACAAGTACGAACATCAGAACAACGTTTTTTTCGATTTTATGGTGAAAGGTTTCCCGAGCCATGTCCTTGTCCTCCGTCCTTAGGCGACCGCAGCCATTGCCGCAGCCGGGGCGGCGAGATACGGCTTTTCATTCCGGATGTCGCCCTTGACGGTCCGGTAAATATTGTAGGCCATGATGATCGACCCGGAGAGGTAGAGCAGGCCGCCTATGGCACGGATTACGTAGAAAGGATGCATCGCCGCAACCGACTCGACAAACGAGTATTGGAGGAACCCTTGGCTATCATAAGCCCGCCACATCAAACCTTGCATAATTCCCGAAACCCACATCGCGCAAATGTAAAGAACGATTCCGATCGTCGCGATCCAGAAGTGCATACCAATCAGCCTGATCGAATACATCTGCTTGCGCGCCCACAGCTTTGGCACCATATGGTAGATTGCGCCGAAACTAACGAAGGCGACCCAGCCGAGCGCCCCGGAATGAACGTGCCCAACCGTCCAATCGGTGTAATGCGACAATGCGTTGACGGGCTTAATCGCCATCAGCGGCCCTTCAAAGGTGCTCATCCCATAAAACGCGACCGAGGCCACCAAGAAGCGGAGTATCGGATCAGTGCGTAGCTTATCCCAAGCCCCGGACAACGTCATGATGCCATTGAACATACCGCCCCACGAGGGCATCCACAGCATCACCGAGAAGGTCATGCCCAAGGTTTGGGTCCAGTCAGGCAGCGACGTGTAATGCAGATGATGAGGACCGGCCCAGATGTACATAAAGATAAGCGACCAAAAGTGGACAATCGACAACCGGTAAGAATAGATCGGTCGCTCAGCCTGCTTGGGCACGAAATAGTACATTATCCCGAGGAAGCCGGCGGTGAGAAAGAAGCCAACCGCATTGTGTCCATACCACCATTGGACCATAGCGCTCTGGACGCCCGAAACCACCGTGTAGCTTTTCCAACCAAAGAAAGAAACCGGGACATTAATATTGTTGCCAAGATGCAGGATCGCAACAGTTACCATGAAGCCAAGAAAGAACCAATTGGCGACGTAGAT
>JBAXKX010000030.1:0-17376 GCA_037135115.1 Rhodospirillaceae bacterium | reverse complement strand
GGACCGCTTTTTTCTCTCCCTTAGGGTTCGGACGTTTGCCAAAATGGCTTTGCCAATGCTAATGTGGCTTTGCCAATGCTAAAGTAGCTTTGCCGATGTAAAAGTGGCCGGGACGCAGTTTGGAAATCACACGATACTAAATCAGGCCATGCACAAGGAAAGTCCATGACGTCTCCTCAAACGACGGACCAGCAGGGAAGCGATCAGGGAAGTTTTGTGCCGTCCGGCCGCCTGTCCGATGACGGCCCGGAGTCGGTTACAGGCCCGGAGTCGGTTACAGGCCCGGAGTCGATGTCGTTGGCCAAGGCGTCGGAAAGGCTGATCCAGCGCTTCGGCGGCATCCGGCCGATGGCCAACAAGCTGGAGGTTCCCTTCACTACGGTCCAGGGTTGGAAGAAGCGCGGCGCTATTCCGGCGGCCAGACTGGCCGATCTGCGCTCGGCGGCGGCGCGCCACAGCATTCAACTTGACGAAACCGAACTGGAAGCGGTCGCCCGCTTTGACGAGCGCCACCATGAAATGGCAAGGATGATGATGACGGAACCCACTGAGGCCGTCGATGTCCAGGCCAAGCCGGAATCCCAAGCCCCGGAATCCCAAGCCCCGGAACCTCAACCGCCAGAGTCTCAACCCCCGGAACCTCAACCCCCGGAATCCAAAGCCCAGGAACCCCCTCTGTTAGAAGTACCGGCGGTGGAATTATTGCCGCAGGAGCCGTCTGCTCCAGCGGTGGGTCGAGTCGCCCGCGCCACGCAGTCCTCGGCCTTTTCGTCCTTCCCTCAGCCATCGCCGGTCCGTCCGGCGGCGGTAGCGGCGGCGGCAGCCCGGTTGGCGGCAGTGGGCACCGCCCCCACCGGCCGTTTGCTGGCCCTGGCGACCTCCCGGTTGTCGATTGCCGCTTCTGTAATCGCGGTGATTGTCGCCGGCATCGCATTATGGTCGCCGTCGTCGCCGGTACCGGGAACCGCAAGCACGGCACCCACCGCCGAGCTCCGCATCATTGAGCTGGAAAACAAGGTCACGCGGGTGGCTCACGACCAGACCGCCCAGGGCTTGGCGATTGAAAAAAAGATTGGCGCCCTTGATGCCAAGCTAGGCTTGGCCGCGAGCCAAGGCAGCGTCACTGAACTGGGTCGGCGCCTGGCCGTCCTTGAAAAGGACCTGCCTAGTCTGCAACAGCGAGTCGCATCGCACGGAATCGGGCCGCCAACGCTGGGCGTGATGCTGTCGGCAACTCAGTTGCGCAACGTGTTGACCAGCTCGTCGCCCTTCGTCAATGAATTGGCGGCGCTGCGCATCTCTGGCTTCAACGATCCGCTGCTCAAGCAGGTGCTCGACCAGATTGCCGGACGCGCGACCTCCGGCATCGCCACCGAGGCTTGGCTGATCGGCCGTTTCCCGGTGGTGCAGGGCAATATTTTGCGTGCAGCCACCATCGGCTATCCCTTGGATCGCATTGCCGACATCTTTCTTGACTTGCTTTCTGATTTCACGCCGCCACTATATCGTTTGACCGGCGTGCCTGCCGGGACTTCGGCGCGGGCATTCGCCGATCGCGCGCTGACCGCGATGGCAGCGGGTGACTTTGCGCGCGCGGTCGAACTGCTCGGCGAGTTGAGCGGGCTGCCCGCCGAAGTTGCGGCGCCGTGGCTGTCCGAAGCGCGCGCCCGAGTCGGTGCCGACCATTCCCGTGTCTTGCTGGCAAAACTCATGCTATCGGTCACTAAGTGATCCGGCCACAAGGCGCGCGACGGCAGTCGCCGCCGAACGCCAGTATTATTTTCCTCTCGCATAGGCGCGAACAGCGATCATGACTCCCAAGAAAGCCCTGCTCCGTCGCCTAGAGACGCTAGAATCTCACCTGCGCTCCGAGCATCCTAATCTGGTGCCGGTCATTCCGACCTTTCGCGCCTTTGATAGGATACTTTACCGCATGGGGCTGCTCAACCCCACCGAGAGTCTGGCTATGCGGATTCCCTGGTGGCCGATGATCAGCGTGTTGGGCCTGTTTTCGGCCGGCAAGTCGAGCTTCATCAACAGCTATCTCGGCATTGAGCTTCAGACCTCGGGCAATCAGGCGGTGGACGACAAGTTCACGGTGGTGTGCTTCGGCCCCGACCGCAAGCACGACGCCTTGCCCGGCACAGCTCTCAATTCCGATCCGCGCTTTCCCTTCTATCGAATGAGCGACGAGATCGAAAAGGTGGCGGCGGGTGAGGGCAAGCGCATTGATGCCTATCTTCAGCTCAAGACCTGTTCCTCGCCGCTGCTCAAGGGAAAGATTCTTATCGACTCGCCAGGTTTTGACGCCGATGACCAGCGGCGCTCGACGTTGCGGGTGACTGACCATATTCTCGACCTCGCCGACTTGGTGCTGATCTTTTTCGACGCCCGCCGGCCCGAACCGGGCTCGATGCAAGATACCTTGCAGCATCTGGTCGCGCATACGGTGCGGCGCACCGACACCCGCAAGTTCCTTTATATACTTAACCAGATAGACACCTCGGCCCGCGAAGACAATCCAGAGGAAGTGGTCGGGGCGTGGCAGCGCAGCGTCGCCCAGGCCGGCCTGACTACCGGCAAGTTCTATGGCATTTACAACAAGGACGTGGCGCCGCCGATCGAGGACCCGGTCAAGCGCGCCCGTTATGAGACCAAATGCGATGAGGACTTGGCCGAGATCCACGCCCGGATGAACGAGGTCGAGTTCGGTCGAGGCTATCGCATCGTCGGCATCCTCGATTCGCTGGCCAAGGAGCTTGAGGGCGAGATGGTGCCGCACATCCAAAAGCTGGTGGCCAAGTGGCGACGGCGGGTGCTGTGGGGCGACGCCTTTGGGGCTTGCGTGCTGCTAGCCGGATTAGGACTCGGCGCCTATCTGGCTGGCGTCGACGCCGTCGGCGACGGCCTTCGCTGGCTGGGACAAGATACCCAGACGTGGTTTAATGTCTTGCCGATCCGCCTCACAATTGCTGCGGCCGGGCTGGGGCTGGTGGCGCTGGGTTGGCATCACCACATGCGGCGGGTGGTTCGCCGCAAGATGGCCGAGGTGATACCCGAACGCTTCGGACAGGTGGACCTTAACCTCCGCCGCGCCTTCTTGCACAACACCGGCTTGTTTGCCTGCCTGTTCCGCAAGCGGGCGGCGGGCTGGGGCGGCCGGGCTCTCAGGGACATATTTATCATCCGCGAGGCGATAGCCCACCACGTCCAGGTATGGAACGACACCTACACTGACCCGGCCGGGGCCAAGCATGACGGCCGTGAACTTCCCACCAACCAATTCACCGGGGAACAAGCGGTGGCTGCGGTCGATACCGCCTATCGCCTTGATACCGCTGGCTACCGTCTGGCCACGCTTGCGGATGTAGGTGCCGGGCCGGGTGCCGGATCTGGTGGTGGATCTGGTGCCGGGCCGGGTACTGGATCTGGTGCCGGGCCGGGTGCTGGATCTGGTGCCGGGCCGGGTGCTGGATCTGGTGCCGGGCCGGGTGCGTTCATGACCCCGCCCCCATCTGCCAGCCTTTTTGGTTTGGTCAAGGGATTGGTCGGGGCTAGGTAAGCGGCCCCGCTATGCGGCACAAATAGGCGCAAATGCCCCCGAAACTGCTCTATCTCGTCACCGAGGACTATTACTTCTGGTCGCACCGACTGCCTATGGCCAGAGCGGCGCAAGCGGCGGGTTTTGATGTTGCGGTAGCCGGGCGGGTTGACCGCCATCGCGAGCAGCTAGAGGCGGCCGGATTTAGCGTCCATCCACTGGGTTGGCGGCGACAGGATAACGGGCTGTGGGCCACGCTGCGGGCGATCTTGGAAATCGCTGCCCTTTACCGGCGAGAGCGGCCGGATATTGTTCACCATGTCGCCCTGAAACCGGTAATACTGGGCGGACTGGCAGCAAGGCTGTCACTTGTCCCGGCTGAGGTCAACTCCCTCACCGGGCTAGGTTTCGTTTTCATCGGCGACAGTACGAGCAAGCGCTTGATGCGGCGGTTGATCAGGTTTGTGCTGAACCGTTGCGCCAGCCGCTTGATCGTCCAGAACCACGATGACCATGCCTTTCTGGTCGGTCATGATTTCATCGAAGCCGGGCGAGTGACGGTGATTCGTGGCTCTGGCGTGGACATTGATCATTATAGGGCGCTGACCGAACCCGTCACCGTCCCGATCACTGTTGCATATGTCGGACGGATGCTCGAGGACAAGGGCGTGCATACCTTGGTCGAGGCGCACCGCTTAGTTCGGGAGCGCGGAGTAGAGCTACGGCTGTTGCTGGTCGGCCAGCCCGATAATGAAAACCCGACTTCGATACCTGAGTCGACGTTGCGCTGCTGGGCCGCCCGGCCCGGCCTGGAGTGGCGCGGCTTTGTCGCTGATGTGCGCTCGGTCTGGGCCGAAGCCCATTTCGCAGTTTTGCCGTCGCGGCGCGAGGGACTGCCCAAAAGCCTGCTGGAAGCCGCCGCCTGCGGACGCGCAATGGTTGCCACCGACGTCCCCGGCTGCCGCGAAATTGCCCGGCCCGGCGAAAACGCCCTGCTGGTGCCGGCCGATGACCCGGCGTCGCTGGCCGAAGCCATGATCACCCTCGCCTGCAATCCCGAGCTTCGTGCTAGCTTCGCCGCCGCCAGCCGCGCCCTAGTCCTCTCCGATCTAGCCAACGCTGCGGTCGGCGCCCGTACCATCGAGGTATACCGAACTCTTCTTGCGGATCAACGCACCTCCCGCACCACGTAGCTGCGCGATGCAACGTCCATATACAACCAACTAGCGATCAAGGCCCCGGCTGCGGTACCAGCCATGGTTGCAGGAACGCCACCGACCAGCCGGTACATAGTCAGGCCGCCGATAACCATACCGGCAATCATGCTTTCCGTGAACTTGGTCGCAAAGTGCATGAACGCAGCCTGCTGGTCAACGGCGAACTCGTCGTCGGCGAGATATCGCGATTCGGCGGGAAGCTTAGTCGGTTCAGGGAAGGTATGCGGCCAAGCCTGGGCCTGTGGCCGTGATTGCGCTCCAACCGTCGCAGGTACGGCCAAGATCGGCGCGGCCAGCAGGACGCATACAAGTAAACGGCAGACCAGCAGACGGCAGGCGACGGATTCTCTCATCGGGCCTCATTCTATAGCTCTGGTTCGCGATCGTGTCCGGAATATGATTGGTGACCGGCAACTTACAAACTAGCACCAACCGCCCGGGCCTAAAAGCGGGTCGTCGTCATGAGGGGTTTTTTTGATTTGCAATTTGGGCTTTGCATAATCGTCGATGGGAGGGTTTTTCGGATGCGGTGTTGGCTTGGCGCGGGCAACGTCCTGATGTATCCTCAAATGACACGGTAGAGGATGGGTTATCGTGAGCCGGCCCGAGGGGCGCGGCGGCAACGGCCGGGGGCAACGTGAAAAAGGCGGACATCGAGAAGCTCGGCAAGTACGAGATCGTCGGCGAACTCGGCAAGGGTGCTATGGGGGTAGTTTATAAGGGCAAGGACCCTTATATTGAGCGCTTTGTGGCGCTTAAGACCGTTCGTACCGATATGCTGGCGGCCGATGATCCCGAGGCAACCACCGCCCAGATCAATCGCTTTAAACGCGAGGCCCAAGCCGCTGGCCGCATCAACCACCCCAATATTGTCTCGATCTATGAATATGGTGAGGACGGCCCGACCGCCTTCATCGCCATGGAATTCATCGAGGGCCGTGATCTTAAAGAGTATTTTGACGCGCACGAGCGTTTCGACGTCAAAACCATTGTCCGCCTGATGGGCGATACCTTGATGGCGCTCGACCATGCTCACAAGCACGGCATCGTTCACCGCGATATCAAACCCGCCAATATCATGCTCACCATTAAGGGCGAGGTCAAGATTACCGATTTCGGCATCGCCCGACTCGAGTCTTCCAATCTCACCCAGGCTGGCGCGGTGATGGGCACGCCTAGCTATATGTCGCCCGAGCAGTTCATGGGACAACAGGTTGACGCCCGATCGGATATATTTTCGGCTGGCGCGACGCTTTACCAGATGCTGACCGGCGAAAAGCCGTTCACCGGCAGCCTGCACACTATCATGCACCGCGTCCTCAACAGCCAGCCCGAGTCGCCGTCGCTGCTCAATGTTCAAATTCCCCGCTGCTTTGATCTGGTCGTGGCTAAGGCCATGGCCAAACGGCCGGAGGACCGCTATGCCTGCGCCGCCGATTTCGCCCAGGCATTGCGCGATGCCGCTGAGGGCCGGGTGGCGGCTCCTATGCCCAGCAAGGACGAGGGCGACGCCGACGGCACGATGATGGAGGGTGCGGTCATATCGCCCCGGTCCGGTCCGTCCGAAGGCGAGAGAATGCCGGCCCATGGTCTGGCTGGGGATGCGACACCGCAAAATTCACCACAAAGACCGCAAACTACTAGCAAATTACCGGATGAGCAAATTCCGGCCAAGAGCGGCAAGGGTTTACTGATTGGCGCTATCGCCGGTTGCGTGCTGGTGGCGGGCGGCATCGCCGGTTGGCTGGTGCTGGGACCGAGCACCGGGAAAAAGCCGGAGGTGCCCTCGCAAATAGCCGATGTGCAGCCGCGCCAACGGCCGGCCCCCATGCTGGATGCTCCCGCGCTGGATGCCCCCGTGCTGGATGCTCCCGCGCTAGATACCCCCGCGCTAGATAATAGTCGGGATCGAGTCGAGCGGGTCGAGCGCTCAGCCGCCGAAGCTAGGCGCCAAGCTGATGAAGCGGCTAAACGCCAGGCCGATGAGGCGACTAGGCGCCAAGCCGAAGTAACGGCGCGCGATCAGCAGACGACGATCGAAGCCAGACGCCAAGCCGAAGTAACGGCGTACCAGCAACAGGCCGCAGAGGCGGCCAAGCGTATCACCGACGAACAAGCGCTGCGTCACAAGGTCGCGGCTGCGGTCGGGCCAATACGCAGCGCGCTCACCCGCGCCCCATGCGGCATATTTAAGGCCGAGATTGCCGCCGATGACAGCGGCATCACAGTTATTGGAGCTTCGGGTGGGGTTGAATCGGACGCTAATCTACGCGCCTTAATCGAGGGTGCGGCGCCTAGCGTTCCCTATACGCTAAAAAACGACCGTGTAAGCTCGCCTGTGTGCGAGGGGCTTGGGGTGATCGCCAGACTACGCGAGCGTAACCAAGACCTATCGCAACCGGTTTCGGTGCAAGCGCGCAGCCCCGACGCTACCTACAAGGATGGCGATAATTTGATCATGGATGTAAAGGCACCGGGGTATCCGGCCTATCTCCAGGTCGATTACTTCACGCTTGAGGGCGACGTCGTTCATCTGTGGCCTAACGCGCTGGAGAAAGACAATAAACTAGCGGCGGGCGGTCAACGCCGACTAGGCGATCCCAGTGCTGGCGGACGCTTCTGGCGCTTGGGCCAGCCGTTCGGGCGTGAACTAATCGTGGTTACCGCCACCACCAAACCGTTATTCTCGACGCTGCGGCCCGAAGCTGAAAGAGCCGCCGGCTATATCGCGGAACTGCGCAAGGTGATCGACGCCGCAAGCAAGACCGGTGGCCAAGCCCCAACCGCAACCGCGATGTTCATCACCACCTCGGCACGCTAATTCTGAAAGCTAAAGCACCAGTCTTTCAAGCAAAACCAAGTATTAGATGATCGGTGGCGGGGCGGTTGGCGGACCAGGCGGGACCGGGGCCGGGCCGGGCGGAGTATAGGCTGGGTAGCGCTTGACTGTGACCTTGCGGTAGCTCTTGATGTGCCAGAATTGGAGCTGCCAGTGGGCGAAACCCAACCCAATTGCGGTGATGAAAGCCATGCCCCCCATGATCCCATAGGGGTAGAATGACGGCCTGATCCCTTCGAGCAGGCCCCAATCCCACATTACCAGGCTGCTGGTGACAATAAAGGCGGTGGTCATGAAGATGCCGACTGGACCAATCGAAGTATAGACGATCGGCCACACCGCGCCATAAGCGGTCAACAGGAAAATGGCGCACGCCGCCTTGAGCGACAGGTAGTCATCGTTCCGGCTGGTCACCCAATGGTAATAGGAATATCCGGACGGATTCCAGGTGCAGGTCAGCACGAAAAAAGCCGCCAGCCAGCGGGTGGTAAACCGGCCTATCGTCAGCGGCGGAAAAGCCATCGCATACTCCCCCGGGCGGATAAATTCTGTACCAAGCGAAGCGCCCAGCCCTAGCGAAGCGCCCGGCCCAAGCGAAGCGCCCGACTGGAGTTTGCCAAAATCGGCCCCGCCTTGCAATAACTTGTCTGTAATTTCCGACCTAGGGTTCCGGTAATTTCCGGCTGTTGCGGTACGCCTTGTTGGTGTATGGTGCGGATGATTGTTGCCATTATCCCGCTTTTCCGCCACCTAAACACCTTGGCATATCAGACTGCACCTAAGCTGGCAGGCTTTACAGAAGGTTTCCCCATGCAGATCGATGCAGTGGTCACGACTGTCAAAGGTGAGACCATCCGTAACAGTGACGTGGTCACGCATATGAAGCTTAATGGTCAGTTTCGCGCGGCAATTTACGAGCTGATAGAACAAAAGGTGCTGCGGCTCAGTCTCCAGGAATTTGCCCTGGTAGTGGATGAGGTCGAGGTGGAGCGACGGGCGCAGGCAGCCAAGCTTGCGCTTGGACTGGATTCACCGATTCCTTTCGCGAAGTACCTGACTTACTATGGCGTCAGCGCCGAACAATGGACCGAATCGATTCGCAACACGGTAATCTGTGATACTCTCAAGCAGCATCTGGTCACACCGCGAAAAATTACCGAGTTCTACCGCCGCGAGCCTTTGCGCTTCGCCTCGGTTTCGCTTGCCCGAGTCGTCTGTCGCGCCCGCGAGGAGGCCGACCGTGTCATCGAGATGGCGCGCGGCAACCAAAAAGACTTCGTCGAACTGGCCCGCAACTTTTCTTCCGACGAGAGTACTCGGCTAGCCGGGGGCTACATCGGCAACGTCAAGCGCGGTATGCTGCCATCCGACGTTGAGCAACAAGCATTCGATGCCGCTGATGACGCGATTATCGGACCGTTCCGGGAAAACTCATTGTGGACAGTCTATAAGATTTACGCGGTCAACGCTCCGAAGTTGACCGATGCCCTGAAAAATGTTATCCGTGATCAAATTTTCAATGAGTGGCTACGAGAACAGGTGTGTACGGTTCCGGCTTAGTAAAAGCGCACCACGCTGAGCACCACACTGAGCACCACACTGAGCACCACGCTAGCATAATACTAATGGTTGAAGACCGCATTCCTTTCAGTCCAAGAGGCCGTCATGGCAAAAAAGACACCCCCTCAGGCCTCAGCGGCCGCCCCCACTTCCCGAGCGGCAGCCTCCCCGGCCCGAGCGGTCGCAGTCGAAGTTCGGCACCCAATCAAGGCGGCGACGCTTCTTTACAGTGCCCCTGCCTTCATTTTGCGCGGCCCGATCTACATGATGTTCGTCAGCATGGCCGCGATGCTGTCCTATTCTTTCGTCGCCACCACTGATACTGTAGTTTCGGCACCGCTGACCCTACAGCGCCAGACCGTGACGATCCCGGCCATCGGCGGCGGCTTGGTTGAGAG
Source organism: Rhodospirillaceae bacterium (assembly GCA_037135115.1). GTDB lineage: Bacteria > Pseudomonadota > Alphaproteobacteria > Azospirillales > Azospirillaceae > BOG-933. Next base: position 7,821 of record JBAXKX010000030.1, on the reverse strand, counting down.
CCTGGAGGTGAACGAGAACAGCCAGGTGACGGTAGGTCAAGCCATCGGTGTTGTCCAAGAAAAGATTCGCGCCGCTTCGACCCCGGAGCAGGAAGCGATCGATCGTCAATTGCGTGACTATGAAGAGCGCAAGCAAAGCTTGCGCCGTGACTTCGAGCATAACCGGCGCCAGGTCGAATCACAGCTGGCCGAGCAGGAAGGCCGACTACGGACCGGCAAAGGTTCACTTGAGGACCGACTGGGCCAGCTTAAGAATCAACTTAACACTTCGGAACGGACCCGCTCCAATTTGATGGAGGATGTGCGCACCGCCGAGTCCAATTTGGGCCGCATCCAGCCCTTGTGCGCCCGTCGCGACATTCCGGTGACTCAGTGCGAGCAGGCGTCGCAGCGGGTGAGCGACCTTCGGCGGTCCGCCAACAACGCCCAGTCCGACATCGACAATATAAAGTTGTCGCTCTTGACCGCACAGCGTGAACAAGCGCAGCAGGGCGACCAGGGCACGCTGGAGCGTATGCGTGCCGACTTGACCAAGGCCAAATCAGATTATGCCGAGCAAGACAGGCAGATCGACGACCGCGTCAAGGAACTGGTTCGGCGTCGCCTCGACGCGCAGACCTTGGTGCCGGGGGTGCGTTATAGTGATGACAAGGCCTTCTATACTAGCACGGTGGACGGCATCGTCACTACCGTTCATATCCAGCGCGGCCAATTACTGCAACCCGGCTCCCCGGTTGTAACCATTGTCAAGAACTCGGCACCGCTTGAGGCTCGTGTACTGGTCCAGAACAAGGACATCGGCTTGCTTCGTATCGGTCAGGATGTCAAGATCAAGTATTACGCCTATCCATACCAGGAATATGGTATCCAAACTGGCTCGATATCCGATATCAGCGTGCGGCCGAGCACGGCACCGGGTGAAACCAACCTGTTTGTGGTCAATGTGGCGCTTGCCTCGGAAACCACCCGGCGCCAGCCGATCCAGGCCGGCGATCCGGTCAAGACGCTGGAAATTGGACTGACCGGTGCGGCCGAGATCAAAACCGGGGAAAAGCGCTTCATCGAGCTTTTGTTTACGCCCGCCTCTAAGTTCTTCAAGGCCGGGCCGGAGGACAGCGGCGCGGCAAGCCCCGATGCCGGCGGCTCCGCTTCGCCCAAATCCTGAAGCCCGATAACTTGCACCCGATACATGTTAGGGACCTTCCCAGATGCAAAAGCCCAACTTCGAGCTGGTGACCAACAACGCGGCGGTCGAAGCGATCAGGTACGTACTCCAGACACATGTTATGTTCAGCGTCCTGCCTAACGCCGAAAAGCGTTTGCTGGAACCGCTGCTGGAGGTGCGGCGCTATCCCCAGGGTAGCCATATCGGCAACCAGGGCCAGCATATCGACGGCATGTATATCATTTACAGTGGCCGTGTCCGCCTGAAACAGGCTGGTGACGACAAGATAGTCAGCGTCGGCGTCGTTACCGAGGGGGCAACGCTGGGTGAGATGTCGCTCCTCGACGACAGCGACTGGAACCACGACCTTGTTACCGAAGTCACGGTAGAGGTAATCGTGTTGCCGGCGAACAAGGCCCGCAGCCTGGTCAATCAAAACCGGGCCATCGACGAACATTTCAAACGTTTCGTCGGCTTGGTCAAGGTTGGCGAGCGACTGCGCACGCTATTAGGTACCTCGTCATTCACTCCGGAACAGTTCACTCAGATGGTCGGCGAACTTGGTCTGAAGCGGATCAAGCCGGAGGCCGCAGTTTTTAGCCAGGGTGACAATGATCCCCGGCTTTATTACATTGAGAGCGGCACAGTGGATTTGGTACGCCAGCCGCTCTCTGGCGACCCGATTTCGTACGGAAGGGTCGGGCGCGGCTCGCTAATCGGCGAAGGAGGGGCGGTGCCGCGCGGCGATACGCCCACAAGCCAGCCCCACACCGCCCGCGCGGTTGCTGAGGTAACGGTACTTGTCATCTATCAGGACACGGTTAGAAAGCTACTTGAATTCAATCCAGAGTTGGCCGAACGCCTGCGCGCTCGCATCCGCGAATTGGAAAGTTATGAGCAGGATGAACTTAGCATCCGCCAGCGCACCGAGGGTGTTGACCAGCGCATCCAGCTTGCCGATTCAATTACCGAGGGTGAATTCCGCAGCCGGGCCACGTCGACTGGCGAACCCGCCGCCACCAAATTCAAGGTAATCCGCCAGGACCACGCCGCCGACAACGTTGCCGTGTGCCTGACCATGATTATCAACCATTACGGTCGGGCCTTCCCGCTCAACGCGATCAAGGCCAAGACCGGGCTTGAGGGCAGCCACCTTACCATCGACGACATGCTGCGCGGCGCCGAAAACCTGGGCTTCCGGGCCAAGGGCTATGCCATACACTATGATGACCTCAAGGCGGCGCTGATGCCGGGGGTGGTCAGCCTTGAAGGCTACCACTTCGTAGTGTTGGTCAAGGTCGGCGACCGCGAAGTGCAAATTGCCGATCCTCGCACCAACGCGGTCCAGCGCATACCGAAAGATGAGTTCATCAAGAAATGGACGGCGGCTTCGGTGGCCGGCGTCACCGACAAGCGCCCGGATGCCGGTGTGTTTGTCGCAATGGAGCCGACTCAACGCTTTGAAACTGAGGGAGTCAAGCAAAAGAACCCGCTCGGTTACTTCATCTCCTACATCATGCCGTACAAGGGCTACTTTGCCGAGGCGGTGCTGGCGGCCCTGGTCATTAATGTACTTGGTCTGGCTTCACCTTTGTTTACTCAGACCATCGTCGATACTGTGATTGTCCACAAGGACGTTAGCCTGCTCAACATGATGCTTGCCGGCATGGTGTTGGTTGCGGTTTTGACCACCTCGATGACGGTGGTTCAATCGCTGTTGCTGGCCCATACCACCACCAGGATTGACATGAAACTGATGGCGGAGTTCTACCGCCACGTGCTCAGCCTGCCGATGCCATTCTTTCTTAGCGTCAACAAAGGTGAAATTCTATCCCGGTTTGGAGAAAATCAAAAGATCCGCCACATGCTCACCGGCTCGTCGATCACGACGGTGATGAACCTGTTCATGTTGGTGATCTATTTCTTCATGATGTTCGCCTATAACTTCAAACTATCGATCATCGTCATCATCTTCCTGCCGATCTTTGTATTGATCGTGACTTTCTTCACTCCGCGACTGAAACGGGTCAGTCAGGAAATATTTATGTCAAGTACCCAGGCGCAGGCGGCGCTGATTGAATCGCTCAACGGGATCGAGGCGATCAAGGCGACCAGTAATGAATACTTCGCGCGGGCCCGCTGGGAAAACTCGTTTGTAGAAAACGTCAATCGCGGCTTCCACCAGCAGCGGCTTAGCCTACTCAACTCCAGCACTTTTCAGCTAGCCATCCTTGGCATGACCACTTCGGTACTGTGGGTAGGGGCCAATCAAGTCATCGCCAACCAAATGACCGTCGGCGAATTGATGGGCTTTCAGATGCTGATGGGGCTGGTCACCAGCCCGGTGCTGCAGATGGTTAATCTGTGGAGCCAGTTGCAAGAAGTCCGCATCTCGGTCGATCGGGTGAGCGAGTATCTTGACAAGGAGCCTGAAGACGAAGTTGCGACCACTCCGGCCCGTATGCGCAAGGCGGTAGGCCAGCTTGAGGGTAAGATTGAATTCAAGGGAGTGTATTTTAGCTATCGTGCCGGCAAAGACACGATGAATATCATGCAGGACTTCAACCTTTCGGTAAATCCTGGCGAGAAGATAGCATTTGTCGGCCCGGCCGGTTGCGGTAAGAGCACTATTGCCAAGATGTTGTTGGGGTTCAATGTCCCTCAACGGGGCGAAGTCCTCATCGACGGGATGAATATCAATCAGATGGACATCCAGTCATTACGCCGGAATATCGGTGTCGTGCTGCAAGACAGTTTCCTTTTTGCGGGTTCTGTGGCTGAGAACATCGCGTTTGGCGATCCAGAACCTGATATGCGCACGGTGCAGGAGGTGGCGCGTCTCGCCGGTGCCGAAGAGTTCATCCTCAAGCTGCCGCTGGGCTTCCAGACCCCGATCGGCGAAAAGGGCCAGGCATTGTCGGGCGGACAGCGCCAGCGGGTTTGCATCGCCCGCTCGCTTTACCGCCGGCCGCGCATCATGATTTTCGACGAGGCGACCAGCGCGCTGGACAACCAGACCGAAGAAATGATCATCAAGCAGTTGAAAGAGAAGGTATTGCCGGGCCGGACCTCGTTCTCCATCGCCCACCGCCTGACTACGGTAATGAACTCGGACAGGATTTGCTTTATCCGCGACGGCATCGTCCAGGAGCAGGGCGCCCACACCCAGTTGATCGACCCGCTTTTCATCAGGGAAATGGGGTTCAAGGGTCTTTACTACAATCTGGCCCGCACACAGTTCAATCTTCCCCCGCTTGATGGCAAGGTCATGACCGAACTGACCATGGCCCAAAAGCTGACTATCCTTGAACGCTTCGGCTTCGTCCCAGAGTCTATTGAGCACCAATGCACCCTCCAGGCTAAGCTTGAGGCCGCCGCCTAGTAAAAACCAACCCACCCCGGCTGGCTAGAACGAGGAGCGATGGTTGTGCATAATGTTATTGGACTTTCGTGACAGAGAGAAGGGGAGGGCTTTGTGATGATCGATAGCGATGATCTTTATCTGCTGCTCCGGGAATCGGAGTTCTTCAAGGATTGTGACGAAGCGACCCTCGAACTTGTCCTGCCCTGTGTCAGCCTGAGATCCTATGATGCCGGGAGTTACATCATCCAAGACGGAAGACCTGCCGACGCCTTTTACCTGCTGCGCCATGGTACCGTGGCGATTGAGTTGGCAGCGCCGCCACACGGCCGATTGGTACTCCAGACCTTAACCGAGGGCGACATGCTCGGCTGGTCGTGGCTAGTGCCGCCCTTCCGTTGGAGCTTTGATGCCCGTGCGGTGTCCCTGGTTCGGGCACTCAGCCTTGACGCTAAGCACCTGCGTAAGTTGTGCGATATCAAACATGATTTCGGCTTTTCGTTGCAACAGCGCATGATCAGGGTAATGGCGGCGCGACTTACGGCGGCGCGATTACAAATGCTGGATTTGTACGCCCCGACACCTGTGTCAAATTTCTAGTCAAGGAAGCCTGAAAATAGCGCGTAGGAAAATTTGCGACCTAACGAACAAAACCAGGTGCTCAGCCTCAACCAGCGACGCAAGGCCCGACACTTTCGGGCCTTTGCCTGGGCGGGAAATGTATGGTCACTGTAGTGCCGACGCCGGGGGCGCTTTCTATGGCGATGTGACCGCCATGAAGTTCGGCCAACCCCCGGACCAACGATAGGCCCAGCCCGGTACCGCCATTGGCCTTGCTGTAACGGTTATCCACCTGCTCAAAGGGGCGTGTTAGCCGCGATAGACTGTCGGCCGCAATTCCGAAGCCGTTGTCTTTAACCGCAAGTAAAGTGGCACCATTGGCGCCTAAACCCACGGTCACGGTGATGCGCCCCCTCTCGGGAGTGAATTTAATGGCATTGGACAGCAAGTTGTAGAGCATCTGCTTGACTGCCCGTACATCGGCCCAAAGTCGGCCAATGTCGGCGGGAACCTCGGAAATTATGTTCAAGTGTTTCTTTTCGGCACGTTCGCTCACCAACCGTATCGCACTGCGCAACAGAACCCCGATTTCTAATTCTTCCGGCTCGATGGCCATCCGCCCGGCTTCAATTTTAGCAACGTCAAGTATATCGTTGATCAGCGACAGCAAGTGATGCCCACTATTGTGTATGTCGTCGGCATATTCGATGTAGGCGGACGTACCGATCGGGCCAAACAGCTGGTCGCGAATAATCTCCGAAAAGCCAATGATAGAAGTCAGGGGCGTGCGCAACTCATGGCTCATGGTGGCGAGGAAGGCCGACTTGGCGGCACTGGCTTGTTCGGCCAATAGCTTGTTGGCATCAGCCAGAAGCTCAGCCTGTTTGCGGGCAGTGATATCGACAAAGGCAGCAACGGCACCCCACGGAATGCCCTGTGAGTCGTGAAGCGGGGAAATATTGCCAAGAATAAAGCGCGACGTCTCGGTGTCCGAAACCATTTCGAGTTCAAGCGCATTCAAAGGCTGGTTGGTATCAATTACTTGCTGCATCAAAGGCCGGTGAAGTAATGTTGCAGCATTATCAATAACAGGCCGCACTTGTCGTTGAAATGATGATGTTTGTTGACAAAAAGGCGGGCTTAAAATTGCCTTCGAGGCGCGATTAGTGAAAATGTTCAGGCAATTGGGATCTTCGGCTATCCACACCGCCACCGGTGCGGTTTCCAGTACCGTCTCAAGCTTGATAGCTTTTTCGAAAAGGGCTTTCTCCATATGCTTACGGTAGGTAATGTCGGTTATCATCGGCAGGAAATACAGTGGTGTGCCGACGTCATCCCTGATCAGCCGTATCGAGCGCTGAACCCAAACGGCCATACCATCGCTGCGAATTAAGCGATTCTCTAGTTCGACATGGTCGGTTTCATTGGCAATCAGGCGACGCGCGGCACTAATAATTTCGGCGCGATCATCCTGATGGGTGATATCGACAAAGGTAAGCTCCTGCAACCCGCTCTCGGAATAACCGGTGATACGCTCCAGCTCGCGATTGGCGCGGAGGTAATGACCATCGAGGGCGACTATGGCCGCGCCGATCGGCGCCTCGTCAAAGGTGCGAGTTAACTTCTGCTCGCCTTCACGTCGCTCCGCCTCGGCAATCCGCCGGCGATGATCGACCTCTGCCAGCGCCCGAGCGGTCCCCAGCACCATGACAAAAAACACAACAGAGACCAACAAACTATGCCAAGCCGAGCCGACATCCCACACGGTAGTCCAGGCAATCGATGGCGAGAATAAAGTCAGATCAGAAATTATCTCGAGAAGTATCGGCAAAACCAAAGAGACGGGGAGCAAAATCCGCGCCATGGTCCCGCCAGGGCTGACGTCGGCAACCACAGCCATTAAACCCCGGCTGGGGCGGCAGCACAGCAAACCGCAGCTGGTTACCATGAATAGAATGGAGGTGTTCAACGCCATGCCGGTGAAATTCGGCAAAACCGTGTACATCATCGGAACTTCGTAGACGTAGCCTAACAACATGGCGTAGGCAATCAGACCCTGAAAGAGGGTAATGGCCTCAGCCGGATACCAGCCACGCCGAGTCCTGAAGTCAAACAGCAGGAGCGCAAGGCCGATCAGAACGAAACTCACGGCGGTGGGCGGTGCCGGCCGCCCCAGATGCACGGTGAGGATGGCTCCCGGCGCCTCTTGGATCAGCAACTGATCAATGCCGAAATCAAGACCGGACACATCCTCAGCCAGCGAAAGCGCCCCCATTGCCAAAACAATAAAGGCGGCACTGCGAACCAGCCAGCGTAGCGTTCCGTACCGATCCTGATCATACCCTATGCCATAAAGTGCGGCACCAATCAGCAAGAAGCTGGCCGCAGTATTGACCTTCATGGCAATAAACTGCGGATGTAGGCTCTTGAGCAGCGTGATGTCGAAATACCACCCAATCAACACACAACCGCCGGCGGAAAAAACTGCAACGGCGGCGAGCCTGCTCAAGGTTATGAGAAACTGAATGACCGGAACGCTAAGCTGCATGGTCGGAATGTCCGTAGCAGGTGAATCTTCCAAATACCTCAGCTAACCGAATCCCACCGCAAAAACAATAAATAATTTATAGCTTCTATCCCGCGCGATTATGGATTGACTCCATACAGATTATGAGGTGGACAGATTATGAGGTGGACAGATTATGAGGTGGACAGATTATGAGGTGGACAGATT
>JBAXKX010000029.1:0-17398 GCA_037135115.1 Rhodospirillaceae bacterium | reverse complement strand
GAAGGTGACGTGCGTACATTGCCATGCCACCTCACCGGGCTTGGCGGTATGGATGGTTTTTATATTGCCCGGCTGATTAAAACGCGCTGATCGTCTTATGGCTTTTGACTACCGGTGGTGGATCAGTTGGGCGGTTCGGCATGGACGACCACCCGCTCGATGCCGGGGATGCGGTCCCAGATCAGCGCTTCGAGGCGGACGGTGCGGTCGTGGACGCGGCGGATCGGCGTTTGTGCCGGGAACTGGCAGTGGCAGGCAATATAGAGGCCGTCGGGTTCGCCCTGGACCTTGACGGCGTGGATGGAGATTGGTGGGCTTAACGATTTGCCGCATTCCATGACCAGCGCCGCGACTTCGGCGGTATAGGCAGCGTTGACCGGGGCGCTGGGCTGAACGCGGGTTCGCCGTGGGTCGAGGTGGGTATCGACGCTGACGCAGCCGCCCAGTTCCAGGCGTACGGCGTTCTCGAAGTCGGTGGCGATTTGATGCGCGGCACCGATCGGCATATCCTCGTCGACCTCAAGATCAAGACTGACCTGCGGGGTGGTGCCGAGGGTGTGGACCGCGACATCGTGAATCGGCAACGAGTGTTTGCGCGCGATGATCAGGACGGTCTCGATGATAGATTCGTTATCTAGGGCGATCGGTTCGGCGTGAACGAATGGTTCGGCGCCGGGAATGCTGCGCTGTATGTGTAGGCTCAGGCCGTTACACATCTCCTGAACCTGTTCTAGCGCCAGCGCCCGGCTTACCCGTACGGTTAGTTCGACGAACACCGACGCCCCGGCTGGGCGCACCCGCACCCGGTCGATACGGGCAACGCCGGGATAGTCCCGGGCCAGACCGCTGACGTGTTCGACCAAGCCCAGCGGCGCCCGGTCGACCAGTACGTCGATGGTGCGTTTGCCTAGCTGGTATCCGGCATGGAACACGACGCATGACACTATTAGCGCGGCTACCGCGTCGGCCCAGTTGAAGCCAAGCGCGATCAGGCCCAGTCCAACCAGCACCGCGCCGGAGCTTAGAATGTCTGAGCTAAAGTGAAGTGCATCGGCTTCTAAGGCTTGACTGCGGGTTTCCTTGGCGACTCGGGATAATGCCCGTGAGCGCGAGATGTCGACCACGATCGACAGCACGATTACACCGACCGCATACCAAGTGGTGTGTACCGGCGGCGCTCCAAAGATCAAACGTTCGACGGCCTCGCGGATGATCCAGGCGCTGGTTAGGAACAAAAGCCCGGTTTCGATCAGTGCCGTCACGCTCTCGATCTTGCCGTGGCCGTAATGGTGGTCCTCGTCGGCCGGCTTATCGCTGACCCGCACGGCGAGATAGGTTAGCAGTGCAGCCAGCAGGTCGAGGGCGGAGTGCGCCGCTTCGGAAAGAATGGCAAGGCTGCCGGTCATAAGTCCAACCGTCAGCTTGGTGCAGGTCAGCAAGGCACCGGCAAATACCGATGAAAGGGCGACAGCTTGCTTGCTTTCAGTGGACATGAGGTGCAATCCTTTATTATTATTTTTTTTCCGGAGATGGTACTTCGGCTTTTGCTTCTTTCTCCGTCAGTTCGTCTGCGCTACGGCTAAGTTCTTTCGCGGCGAAATCGGAGAGGCGGTAGCTCCAGCCGGCATGACGGGACTGGATGTCCTGAATTCTTTGTTCGACTTCTGCGGGTTTGGCGCCGCCCTTTGCCGCTTGGCCGGCATCAAAGCCAGCGCTGACGGTGGCCCATGTTTTGCCCTCGCGCCGGCTGAGGTGGAAGGTCAGTATGTCGCCGTCAAAGCTGCGGAAACGGGTTGAAATGGCGTCGGGGTCGGGCTTGGCCGCCGTCTCCGCCTTGATTACATCCTCGAAGGACAGGAACTCGGCGGCACCGGCCAGCTCGTTGACCCTGGCTTGCTCAGGCTTGGCACCCTCGGCCAGCCCTGTTATCGCGAAATCTTTTTGGCCTGGATCTTTGCGGCTTATGGTGAGAGAGCCAGAGTGAGATCCGGGGTGAGAAATGGTCGCGGACATCACCCGGTTGCGCGCGACCGTCGGCAAGGAACGGTCGATCCACTGGAGCGGGTCGGGTAGCGGTGGCGACAGTTTGCCCGTGACCAGCCACGTTTGGGTCTCGCCGACGCGCCGGGCATAAAAGGAACCGCCGGGGCCAGCCTTGCCAATCAGCAGGGGCGGTAGTTTACTGAGTTCACCGGCGCTGATCGTCATTCGGGTGCCGGAGGCATCGTCGACGCCGATGCGGGCGTATTGCTCGGGATTTGCGGTGCGAGGCTCCATTAGCTTTGCTTCGGCCAGCCCCAATACGGCGCGCCTGACTTGGTCGAGCGATGCTGGGTAGCCGTCTCGTTCAGCCACCGTCCACACCGTGCTGTCCGGATTAGGGCGGCTGATGGTCGCGCTGCGGCTTTCACTGGTGACCACCAACGCCGTTACTTGATTGATTTGAGCCGCCAGGTTGGGCAGCAGCGGACCGCCAATGCCGGGTTCCGGACCAATGGTGGCGTCGCGGTTGATGACGGCGACCGTCGCCGCAGCCACGGTCAGGACGGTCAGTGCGGCCAGGGCTACGAAGCTATTCTGTTTCATTTGCGCTCCCCCGGCGCCCAAATATTTTTCATGTAGCAAGTAAATCGACCAGGGCATTTATTCTCGTACAGTCAGGCGTCGTCGTCGGGTGCGCCAGCCGGCGAGTGCAAGAGCAAAGAACGCGACCAGCATCGGCACGATAGCGATATTGACCGCCTTTACTAACGCTGACAACCGTTCGATATTCTGATTGAGGCTGTGCTGGACTTGGCGCAGTTCCTTACGGGTGCTCAAAACTTCACTTCGGTAGCGTTCCATCGCCACCTGCTCTTCTTTGGAGAGGATGGCACTACCAGAGCCGGGCTTGGCCCTGGCCTGGAGTTCGGCCACTTGTCGTTCGATATCGCTGAGCTTTTTCCGTAACGCCTGCTCGCGAGCAAGGAAGCGTTCAGCGGCGGCCCGGTTCAGGTTCTCGACCATCATGAAGGGGCGCGCCGCCCCGGCCCGGCCACGCAGGCCGATGAGATCGCCGGAGCCGCTCAAGTTATCTATAGAATTGATCAGGAAATCAACATTGGCTGCGAACGGCACCAGCATACGCTGGCCGAGGAAGTCCTGTTCTTGGACCCAGAAGCGGTCCTCCAGCATGTCGGTATCGGCAACCACGATTAGGTTGGCGGGCTGTACGCTTTCGCTCAGCGGCTTTGGTTGGCCATCCACAGGTTTGTGTTCGGGGAAGGCGGTCTTGAGCGAACCGCCGATGCGAGCGACCAGGGTCTGGACCAAGCCACCGGGGGTCAGTAGGGCCATCAGCGCTTCGGGGGCGGTCTGGCCAGTAAGTTCGGTCACGTCGAGGAGCTGTGCTCGCTCCGAGCTGAAGACCAGCGGGGTGAAGCTGATGCCGGCATCCTGGCGCTTGGTCAACGCCCCGGCTGAGCCGAACATCAGGCTGGCGAGATCGGCGGTTATCGGGTCGTCGCTCGCGAAGTTGCCAGGCTTCAGGCTCAGCCAGCCGGGATAGGGCACGGCACGGCGTCGGCCGCCCTCGCCAACCGCCACCCGCACCGCAAGTGTTGGGTCGGCGACAAAGCGCTTGGCGTCCATTTCGATGCCCCAGGCGGTCAACAGGCGGGGCAGGGTCGCTGATTTGGCCGCGTCCGTTGGGGCTATGGTGGCGGGGTCGGGCGGGGTGTTTGTGCTTTCAACGTACGGGTCAACGTACACAATGGCCTTGCCGCCGTGCAGTACGTATTGGTCAATAGCATACAGTACAGGTTCGGCGAGTTTTCGCGGCCGTATCACTGCGAGTACGCTGATGTCGTTGTCGATTAGTGTCAGGTCGGGCTTGGTCAGGTCGGGCCTGAGAATCCGAACGTCGAAGCTTTCACGCAGCTGGCGAAGAAAGCCATATGGCTTGCCCTCGCCACGCATCGCCGCCGCCATGCCGCCGGAGCCGTACGTCAGGTCCATGTCGGTGATGATGCCGACCACCGGTCTTTTGGGGTCGGTCAGGGCATAAACAAGCTTGCTGATATCGTACTCGAGAAATTGCTCACGCTCCTGGCTGAAATAGGGGAGGGTCTCTAGGTGGTCAGTCGAGTTGGTACCGACCAGCCCGAAATAGGCCGGTTGGCCGGAGCCCTGGTCTACAGGTATACCTTGAATGCCAGCCTCGACGGCGCGGTCTTCGGAGTCGGAGAAAGGCTCGGGGTCGATGACCTGGAGCCGTATCTTGCCGTTGGAGCGATGGGCGTACTCCTCCAGTAGTTCGCGGACGCGCTGTCCGTACGTACGTAATTGCGGGGCCATTCCCGCTAGTTTTTCCGAGAAGAACAGCTTGAGGGTGATCGGCTCCTTAAGTGATGTCAGGATGTTGCGCGTGCCCTGGGACAGGGTGAAGAGCTGGTTGGCGGTGAGGTCAAGACGGGATTGGCGAAGCGTCGCTTGGCTCAAGACGTTGACGGCGACGAAGAGCACGGCAGCGACCACGAGGGAAGGGACCGTCAGCATGTTCCGGTTCATAGGCTCTTTTTCCTCAGCCGGCTTTGCGCGACGAGACGACCACGGCGTTGGCGAACAGCCAGACCGTAATCAGCGAGGCGAAATAGATCAGGTCGCGCAGATCGATCACTCCATCTACGATCGAGCCGAAGCGCGTGAGGAAACTGAACGAGGCGATGGCGTCGACCAGCGCGTGTGGTGCCCAGGCTCCTAATGCATCGAGCACGATTGGTGTTCCCGACACCGTGAACAATAGGCAGACGATAATGCCGAGCACGAGGGCAATTACTTGATTGCTGGTGGTGGCCGAAAGGCAGGCGCTGATCGCCAGATAGCCCCCCGCCATTAGTAGACTGCCGAGATAGCCGGCAATGATCACGCCTTGGTCGGGGCGGCCGAGTATGCTCACGGTGATCCATACCGGAAAGGTCAGCGAAAGCGCGATGGCGGTGAAGGCCCAGGCCGCCAGGAACTTTCCAAGCACTACTTCAGAAAGGTGTACCGGCAGGGTTAGCAACAGCTCGATTGAGCCGGTTTTGCGCTCCTCTGCCCACAAACGCATGGCGATGGCCGGCATCAATAGCAGGTAAAGCCAGGGATGGAACATAAAGAAGGGTCGCAGGTCAGCCTGTCCGCGCTCAAAGAAACCGCCGACATAGAAAGTGAATATGCCATTCAGCAAGAGGAAAATGACAATGAAGACGATGGCTACCGGCGTCGCAAAATAAGCCGCCAGTTCGCGGCGCAAGATGGCGCTTGTTCCGGAGATCATGCCGCCGTCTCCTCAGTTGTTAGCGGGGCCGTTGTTATCGGGGACAATATATGACGCGCTGATACATGGGCAGTGATGCGGCGGAATACGGCGTCAAGGCCGCCGCGCGGGGCTTCCATCTCACCAAAACGCCAGCCGGCACCATCTGGCAACGGCACGCCTTCCGCAACTACCCGGCCGTGGGCGATGATCAGCGAGCGTGAGCATACTGCTTCGACCTCCTCCAGGATATGGGTCGAAATAATAATCGCTTTTGTTGCGGCCATCGCAGTGATCAGGTCGCGCACGGCGTGCTTTTGGTTAGGGTCGAGGCCGTCGGTTGGCTCGTCCAAGATCAGTACCTTGGGGTCGTGCAAGATCGCCTGGGCTAGGCCGACTCGGCGCTTGAAGCCCTTTGACAGGGTTTCGATCGCCTGTCCCAGCACCGGCCCTAGCTCGAGTCGGGCGATTGCCGAGTCCAGCTTCTGTCTGCGGTCAGGACCGTTCAGGCGACGGACATCGGCGATAAAGTTGAGAAACTCCAGTGGTGTCATGTCGGCATAGGCCGGCGCCCCTTCGGGCAGGTAGCCGATCAGCCGCTTGGCCTCCTGCGCCCTCTCGGTAATGTCGAAGCCGCAGATGCTGATCCGGCCCGAACATGGGGTCAAAAAGCCGGTGATCATCTTCATGGTCGTGGACTTGCCGGCTCCGTTGGGGCCGAGAAAGCCCAAAACGGTGCCGCAGTCGACAGTCAAACTGACGCCGTCAACCGCAGTAAAGCCGTCGAAGCGCTTGACCAGGGTATCGATTTCGATCATCGCCATGGTGTGGTGCCGTCTCCGGTGCGGACTTGCGAACTGACCCCACCTTTTAGCAGGGTGACGCGCGGACGACCAGGGTTTTGCGGTGCCCGGCAAATCCATGGGGCATGTGATGCCCGCTAAAGCTCAGAGCCGTTTGTGTTTCATTTACCTTGGGTTGGGCGGCTTCCCCCCTGGCCGGTGTGTGTGGTAACTAGTTTGGAGACTTATCTTGTCGGGATTTCAACTGTCATGCTGTTAGGTTTGTCCGGTGACTTGTTATACCAACGGCCCTGGTCGAAGACCCAGGAGTTGGTACGGCGGCGACTGCCGCCGCGCCGCTCCTGCGGCGAAGCCAAGGGCGCGGATGCGACCGCCCGGCGTGTGAGGGGGCCTTTGATGGTTTATCATCAAAGGCCCCTGGTATTAGGTGTCCGGCTGGTCTGCCGGGGGGGGCGGTGATGCTGGTGTGGCCGGGACGGCCCTATCCAATGGGGGCGACGTGGGACGGCTTCGGTGTCAATTTCGCCATCTTTTCCGCCAATGCCGACAAGATTGAGTTGTGTCTTTTCGATGCGGGCGGCCAGCGTGAAATTCATCGGATAGTGCTGCCGGAATATACCGATGAAGTATGGCACGTTTATTCGCCTGATGTGCGGCCGGGGCAGCTCTATGGCTACCGCGTCTATGGTCCGTATCGGCCAGAGCAGGGCCACCGTTTCAACCCGCACAAGCTGCTTATCGACCCCTATGCGCGGGCGTTGGTCGGACCGCTCAAGTGGGGCGATGCTCATTTCGGCTATAAGGTTGGTGCCGCACGTGAGGACCTGACCTTCGACCGTCGCGACAGCGCCCGGATCACGCCGAAATGCATGGTTGTGGATGACGCCTTTACTTGGGGTTGCGATCGCAAGCCCCAGGTACCATGGTCCGAGACAATAATATACGAGGCCCATGTCGGCGGTATGACCATGGCCCATCCCGAGGTGCCGGAGTTGTTGCGTGGTACCTTTTCGGGCTTGGCCTCCAAGGTGGTGATCGACCATCTGCGGGCACTGCGGGTGACCTCGATTGAGTTACTGCCGGTTCATGCCTTTGTCGACGACCGGCATCTTATCGCCAAGGGGTTGTATAACTATTGGGGCTACAATACTATCGGGTTTTTCGCTCCCGAGTCGCGTTATCTAGGCAGTAGTCACCATATTAACGAATTTAAAACCATGGTGGCCCGCCTTCACGAAGCTGGGATTGAGGTAATTCTTGATGTTGTTTATAATCATACTGGCGAGGGTAACCAGCTCGGTCCCACCTTGAGCTTTCGCGGCATCGACAACGCCTCGTATTACCGGTTGCAGCCGGGCGACCGACGCTATTACGTGGACGAGACCGGCACCGGCAACACCCTGAACGTCACTCACCCGCGAGTGCTGCAGATGGTGCTGGACAGTTTGCGTTACTGGGTCACCGAGATGCATGTCGATGGCTTTCGCTTTGACCTTGCGACCTCGCTCGCCCGCGAATCTTATGGCTTCGATCCCGGCAGCGGCTTTCTCGACGCCTGCCAGCAGGACCCCGTGCTATCCCAGGTCAAGCTGATTTCGGAGCCATGGGATGTCGGCCCTGGCGGCTACCGGGTTGGCGGTTTTCCCCCCGGCTGGGCTGAGTGGAACGACCGCTATCGCGACACGGTGCGGAAGTTCTGGCGCGGCGACCCCGGCATGTTGCCGGAGATGGCCGCCCGTCTGACCGGATCGGCCGATCTGTTCGAGCGGCGCGGGCGGCGGCCGTGGGCGAGCGTTAACTTTGTCACCGCCCACGATGGCTTTACCATGAACGACATGGTTTCGTACAGCGGTAAGCACAATCATGATAATCTTGAGAACAACAGAGACGGCAGTGATGCCAATTTCAGTTGGAACTATGGTACCGAGGGACAAAGCGATAATCAAGCGATATCAGAGCAGCGCTCCCGCCAGAAGCGCAACTTGATGGCCACTCTTTTGTTGTCCCAGGGTATACCGATGGTGCTGGCCGGCGACGAGATTTGCCGTACCCAAGGCGGCAACAATAATGCTTATTGCCAAAATAACGAAGTTTCATGGCTTGATTGGGGTGATGCTTCCCCCGCAATAGCCGATATGCTTGCTTTCACTAAGCGGGTTATCGGATTGCGCCGCGATCATCCGGTGCTGCGCCGGTCGCGATTTCTCCATGGCCGCCGGCGTTCGGTCCATGGCGTTAAGGATATCTTGTGGTTCACCCCGCGCGGCGCAGAGAAGACTAGCGATGAGTGGCGCGATACTCAGGCGCGCTGTTTGGGCCTGGTGCTTAATGGCATGGCCGGTGACGACCTTACTGCGGACGGCTCTCGGTTGGTTGATGACCTGTTGCTGATCATCTTCAATGCCCATTACGGAACGGTCCCCTTTAATTTGCCGGTGCTGCCTGGCGGCGTGGGCTGGCGCTGCCTGCTTGACACTATATTTGCCGATGGCGGCGGTGACGAGACCATTCATCCCATGGGCCAACTTGTGTCGCTTGCCGGCCAGTCGTTGCGGGTCATGGTGATGACCCCTGCCACCGACGCCCCTCCCGATGCTACAGCCGCCGGCTCGGTGGCCGAGCAGCGGCTTGCGTCGTACCGTTTTCGTGATATGCCGGAGGCCGAGTTTCCTGATGCGGAGGGGGCTGAACAGGACGATGATTTGCCGCTGGAAGGAAATTGATGTGGGCGCTGTGGGTTGCCTCGAGGCCGGTTGTGAAGTTGGCAGATTTGCGTCGTCGGCTCGGCCGTGTTATTTCTTTAGGGTTGGGAACCGGTCGAAATGGGGCTTGCGTCTTTGATGCCCCACAGCTTTGATGCATTTTCGGGCTCAGGCCGGATGGAGGATGACGATGGCGGTTAGGTTTGTGGAAAGCGTGCTGTTGTCAGTATTTATGGCCGTGGTTGCCTATGGGCTGGGTCGTCTGGTCGGGGTGGTGTTCAAGAGTGTCATGGAGCATAACGCCGATTTGGATGCCATTCGCGCCGTTATTGCCCGACGCGCCAAACTGGAGCGTGGACTTGACACCCGCATCAGGAGCAGGCGTTCCGTGATGGCCAAGCTTGATCGTGATATTAAGGAACTGGTCCGTCAGAGTTCGATTTTCGATCATGCGACCGCAATTGCTATGCAGATCACCGATCACTTGACTCGTCTGATCGGCGAGGAGGTGGCCGGACGCCAGCGCTTTCTCGCCCTGGTTTACAACCGGACTGTCAGTCCCGGTGGCGGCGGCAAGACTACGATTGATGCCGCATGGGCTACCGCTCAGGAGGTCGAGATATGGACTACTAGCGTCGCCGATGCCCGCAGTGAGGTGGAAAAGCGTTATCCGCCCTCGTTCGGTTATGTCGTTTCCAGTCTAGTTGCGGCGGGGTTGGGGGTGACGCCCGATACCCCCGATTCCACTGGAGCCTAACGGTTCCGGATATAGCAGTGTTTTCAGGCTTTGAGCCGGGATGCCCGCACGATGCCGATTGAAATGATTGTCGCCATGGCCATTGCCGTTGTCGCCTTGATCTCGGGGCTGATACGGTCTTACCATGCCATCGCTGATGCTCAGGAGCGGGTCGGTAAGGTCGGGAAGGCCAAGTTTACCCAGATTGATCGCATACGTAAGGCAGCGCGGGCCAGTCTGTCGCTCAAGCGATCAATTAAAGACGGCAAACGTCGCTTGGAGGGCAGCATTCTGGGGGTTGAGGAGGCGGAGCTTCGGCTTAAGGCCGCCGAAGCCATTGACCATCAGGTTTATGTGCTCGACGATCGCCGCACCAAGGCGGATCAAGTCTGGTCTGCAGTCGTTGTCCATCCTGGTTACGCTCAGTCGATCAACCATAATGTTGTTCCCGAAGCGGTCGCCTCCTGGGCAAAAGGGCGCCGTTTCATGGTGTTCGCACTTGATATCGGGAAGGCGCGGGAAAAGCTTATGGTGCGTTTCCCGGAGCGGCTTGGTTATCGGGTGGAGTCGGTGGTCGAGCAGGTCATTCAAAAGTCCAAATTATAATCGCAGTGGCCCTGAACTTGGGAGGCGTGCTTATACTAACGGTCCGGTGAAGCGGATGGATCGTATCTTGCGACCAAGAATCTCGTGGCGCAGCCGCAGCAAGACCAGAGTAATGAAATAAGCGGTGAAGCCAAGCACCATGACCAAAAGTGGCGCCAGCATCATGATATTGACGGTAGGTGCGCCCAAACGGCTGACGCTGGCCGGCTGGTGCAGGGTGTTCCACCAGTCGACCGAAAACTTGATAATAGGGATGTTGACCGCACCCACCAACAGCAGGACGTTGCCGGCGGCGGTGCCTCGGTTGGCGTCGTCAAAGGCGTTAACCAGGGCGATGTAGCCGAGATAAAGGAAAAAAAGAATCAGCACGCTGGTTAACCTAGCGTCCCATACCCACCAAGTCCCCCACATTGGCGCGCCCCACAGGCTGCCGGTGATGAGGCAAATCGCCGTGAAGCCCGCGCCTAGCGGGGCCGCCGCCTTGGCGAAAAGATCGGCCAGCGGGTGCTTCCAGACCAGCCCGACCGCTGCGGCGATGGCCATATTCGCGTAAACAAACATGGCCATCCAGGCGGCGGGGACGTGGACATACATGATGCGTACGGCCTCGCCCTGCTGATAGTCGGGCGGTGAGGCGACGAGGGCCAGGAAGAAGCCCACACCCAGCGTCAGCACGGTTATGCCAATGCTCCAGGGCAGGGCGGCATTGGCAAAACGCAGGAACCGGGTCGGGTTGGCAAAGCGATTCATTAAATTTCCTCGGGAATATCCTTGGGTATACCCTTGAATGGCCCAGTGTCGGCAAGAATGCTGGACAGAACAGCCATCAGGTCGGTCAGGTCAATCGGCTTGGTCAGCCATGAGTGGAAGCCGGCGGAAATGCCGTTGGCGATGTCGGTGCTATGCGCCGAGGCGCTGACCGCCAGCACCGGGATTTCCACCGTTTCGGCTTGGGCACGTAGTTGTTTAAGGGTCTTGAATCCGCTGATGCCGGGTAGGTGAATGTCGAGCAAGATCACATCCGGTTGTTGTTGGCGGGCAAGTCGCAACCCGTCCTCACCAGTGCGGGCGGATATCAGTCGGGCACCGGGAACGGTCTGGAACAGGGCCTCGATTAGTCGCCTGTCAACCGGGTTGTCCTCGATATAGAGCAGTGTAAACGGGGGTAGCGGCGGTATTTCAGGAGCTACATCGTCCTTGTCAATTGGATTGGGAGCCGGCGCTGGGCCGGACGTCGGCATTTCGACCCAGAATGTTGAACCCTCGCCGGGCCGACTCTCGAAACCCACGGTGCCACCCATCAGGTTGGCAAGATTGCGCGAAAGCGCGAGGCCGATGCCTGCGCCTTCAATCTCGCCAAACTCGGCACCGAGTCGATTAAAGCTTTGAAACAGTTCGTGCTGGCGCTCTAGCGGGATGCCCGGTCCGGTGTCGCTCACCGAGATGCGAACTCGGTTCAGCATTGGCATCCCGGATGAAACTATGACGCCGCCGCCGAATCGGTTGTATTTGATGGCATTTGCTAACAAGTTCAATAGAATCTGGCCGAGTCGGGTGCGGTCCGCCCGCACCGTTGGCAATGTACATTCAGGCGGGGCATAGCTGACGACTATGTCGCGGGCATGAGACAATCCTTTAACGCTCATGATAGATTCAGAAATAAAATAGTCAATGTCGATGTTAACGAAATCAAGGGTTACTTTCTTGGCCTCAATTCTGGATAGATCAAGAATATCGGTTATCATTCGGAGCAGGTGATCTCCGGACTTGCGGATATAAGTGACAAACTCATGTTGTTCATTACTTAATGGCCCGGTTTGTCCTCTCTCGATCAAGTTGGAGAAGCCGATGATGGCATTGAGCGGCGAACGTAGTTCATGGCTCATTTCAGTCAGAAATTCCGACTTGGCTACGTTGGCGCGATTGGCCGCGTCTTTGGCGGTTTCCAGTTCATCGACTAGGCGGGACAGTTCGTTGGTCTGGGCGCGCAGGAAGCGCTCACGCCGTGCCGCTTGGGAGACGTCGGCAACCTGGATCAGGCAATGGCGCTCGCCATGAATGGTTAGGATCGGCTTGACCGTGACCGCCTGTTGGATAACGGCACCCTCGCTGGTTTGATCGCTGGGGTTACGCAAGGGAAGTGGCTGTCGGTTGAGCGAGGAGGACAGCAGGTGAGAGCGCTTATGGGCAAGACAATCGGATATCGCCGTAAGTAGACGTGGGGCCAGTTTGTCAGCGAACAGCTGTTCCAAGGTACGGCCAATCGCATCTTCTTCACTAACCCCGGAATGCCGCGACATCCAAGCATTCCAGCTTACCACCTCGCGGCCGGTGCCAAGGATGATCACACCGCTGTCGGCAAGATCAATCACTTGTTCCAGCAGATGACACAAATATTGGATTTTGGGGGAGGGACAAGCGGCGGCGCCGTGTTTCATGGCTCGCCGTTGAACTGTTCGATCAGCGACATGACTGCGGTGCCGAAGGCATCAATCGCCGGAACGTCAAGTATAAATACGATGTTGCCCGTGAGGTTGGTACGCTGGACGGTGAAGTCGATATGAAGAAAGATGACATACCAGTCGGGGGCCAGGACTAGGCTTTCGATCAGCACCCCCGGCGCCGAGTCGATATATACCGGTAGCGCATTAGTGATCTCGTGTCCGATCATGTCTGCAATGCAGCTGATGCAAGCGTTGAGAATGATATTGCCGACCTCGAGCAAGGCCTCGCGTTCAAGTTCGGTCATGGTTTCTATCGGCGACGGTTCGGCCAGCAGAACCCGCACCAACTCAAGACTGTCGCGAGCCGGGAAGATCAGAAGTGCGTCACCGCAGAACGGCCCGTTAAAGCTCTGGCGGACGATGCAGGCCGGCATCTTCCACATCTGACCAGCCAGTTCGATGAATTCGCTACGCTTCATCATTCCAAGTTGGGGAACGGTCAGCAGAATTTCGTCACCGATTAGTTCGGAGAGAACACACGCAGCTCGGCCGATCCCAACATTGAATATCTCGGTAAGAGCGTCCTTCATTTCGCTGCGTATGTCCCGTTCGGTCATCGCTGATCGGCAGCTCGCGGCGCTGCCCTGTTGAAAAATGCGGAAAGTTTAACCTCGGTTACCGGTTTGTCGATGAAGTCGATCCCGATATCGGCCGCGCGCCGGCGTAGCGGTGCCTGGACGTTTGCAGTGAGCAAGACAATACGGGTGCTAGGTAATCTCTCTTTGATGATCATCGCCAAATCAAGGCCATTCATCCCAGGCATGTTGTAATCGATGGTGGCAAAGGATAGGGAAGGCATGTCCTCAAGTATCTTAATTGCTTCCTTCCCATCAGCGGCTTCGAAAATCGTCATGCCGGGCCGTGTTGTCGCCACAAATGAACGCACCATTTTGCGTGCGAGTCGGGCATCGTCAACTATCAGCATGGTTTCTTCGGCGGTCATGCCCTTTGTCCTCTCCTGCACCGCCAGGGGTGATTTTCCATGGTCACCGGCGAACATTATCGTAATGGATGCTGACCTTTTGTCAAGCTCGGTCGATATGGCTATTAAAGTGATCTCACCGTCGCCGTCGTTGGCGTCCGGTCAGGCGGACACTAGTAGGGGCGGTTGCGCGCGAAGCGAAATACCGTATCCAGTCCAAGTATCACCACAGTGAGTATCGGAACGATCTTGAGCAGCGAAAGGGTGTCGTAACGGTGGGTGGCGGGAATGGCGGCATCGATAGTGTACCAGACGAAGTATGGCAACATGCTGATGATCGAGACCCACAAGAAATGTTCCAGAGGCCGGTTGAAGAAGCGCTTAAATAAAAATAAAAATAAACCCGTAAAAATACAGTCCAATATCAAACGCGCCAGCTCGTCATAAACGGCGCCCATATAGACTGATAGTATCAAGCCGACAATTGTTGCTATCATGGAGCTTGCTCCCAACAGTAAGCTAATTCAGGTGGGCTAATTCTATATTTTAGGCTGGGGCGGAGACGTTGGAGTCATGTCAGGGGGCGGTCCCGGTTATGGTGTGGTACAAGCTGTAGAGCAAGCTGAACACGGTTACTCCAGCCGCAGCGGCGGCAGTTCCAGTGATCTGGGCCTGGGCCAACATCGATTGGGTGAGCGGGGTGACAATAGGTGCCGCTGTAGTCGCCGTAGCTTGTGTCACGACGACCGCGACGGGAATGCCGGTGAACCAGCTGCGGACCCGCAGGCCAGCTACGGTTGCAACTGTTGCGATATTTCGAACCGAACGGACGGCCGCCCCGCCCCAATCCACCACCGGCGGTGCCGCGATGTTGAAGGCGATCACCCCCATCACCGCACCCAGGCCGATGACATAGGGTGTGATGTCGCGATGCCAGGTTATCGAGGGCGGTTCCTGTTGCAGCGGCTCCTGCGCAATGGCGTTGCCAAACGGAAGCATCAGCGCTAGGCAGAGCGCCCAGACTCGCAAATGCGCACTCATCAACCGCTTGCTAGTTAAACACCTGACTGGCCCGCGCATACATCCTCCGTGTCAAGCGATGCCAGATATTTGGTTCCCCGGCAGGTTCCCCGGCGCTTGGGTACTCAGTTCCCGTACAACCAATTGAGCACCCAGGCTCCGATAACCGCGCTGATTACCGTATAGACACGGTTTTCGGCGATGGCGCGCGCGGTGATCATTGCCCCGGTGGTAACTGCCGGTGCCAGGAAGGGCACGCCAGGCAAGCCGTGGACCGCCATATTATAGACGGCGACTCCGGTGATGGCACCAAACCCAAGGACGGCCGGGTAAAGCGGGCCATGGCAGCCTGATTCGCTGGCGGCGGGTGGCTGAGCCCGGACTGCCGTAGAAATAATTGGCAGCAAACCGAGCGCAGCAATCAGCATGGCTAACACCAGCCTACGCATCGTGGCGGCAACCACGGCTTTGCTATCCGCTTTAATGGACATCACGAGCATATAGCCAGTTGCCGGCCAGTCCGCCAACCATGGTGCCGATGAAAACCAGTGCGCCTTGACCCAGATTGGCAAGTGCGGCTCGGCTTATCATGTTGGTGCTGGCTACGCTGAAGGTCACCATGCCGAGGATGGCACCAAAGCCGATCGACAGAACCCGCGAGGTATCCTCGATGCGGAGCGACGATGGTGCTGGTGCTACTGCCGGTGCGACTGCCGGTGCTTGGGCCGAGACGGTGATCGGAGCAAGTCCGATCAGGGTGATCAAGGCGATCAGGATCAATTTTCGCATGGCTATATCCTATCCTCCAACGTCGGGCGAAGCGGCGACTCGACGCAGCGTCGCTGCTGCTCCGCACACTAGATGTTGCGTAACCGAACGTACACGGCTTCGCGTCATCTCTCAAGTGCTGGAATGGGGTAATGTGACGTAGAAAGCAATTCAGTTCGGGCTGTGCCTTCCGCCCGTCATATTTTTGCCGTGCTTGGGCTTGGCGTCCGCAGCCGCTCAGTATAGTATGTGAATGGTTTCACAGCTGCGGTCCATGCCTCGTGATAATTCTTGGTGCGCTCAGCGATATAGATGGCATCCGGCACGGCTTTTTCACCCGGGCCAACGGGGTGAGCGATGGCCTGTACGCATCGCTTAACTGCGGCTTTGGTTCGAATGACGACCCGGTACTGGTTGCTGAGAACCGTAGGCGGGTGGCGGTTAGGATGGCGGTAGCGCCGGAGCGGTTGGTGACGCTCCATCAGATTCACAGCCCGACGGTGGTCGTGGTGGGTGCGCAATGGCACCCCGGCGAGGTGCCTGAGGCCGACGCCATGGTTACCGACCGCCCTGGGCTGGCCTTGGGAATCCTTACCGCTGATTGTGTTCCGGTGCTGATGGCGGACCAAACGGCTGGCGTGATCGGGGCCGCTCATGCTGGCTGGAAGGGGGCGCGCGATGGTGTGCTGGAGGCGACGGTTTTGGCCATGACCCGGCTTGGTGCCTCGCCTTGCCGGATGGTCGCCGCTATCGGTCCGTCCATTGCCCAGCGTTCCTATGAGGTCGGCCCCGACTTCCCGGCTAACTTTACCGCAAATGGCCAGGGCGCCGCCGAGTTTTTTTTGCCGTCGGTCAAGCCGGGGCACTTTATGTTTGATCTTCCCGGCTTGGTTGAGCGGCGGCTCGGCGGCTGCGGTGTCGCGGTGATCCAGCGCTGCGCCAATGATACCCAGGCCGAGGAGGAGCGCTTTTTCAGCTATCGCCGGGCCACACTTCGGGGAGAGCCGAGCTATGGACGAAGCATTTCCGTTATCGTGCTTGGTGATTTAGCCCGCGATTTGCCGTAAGCGATTTATCTAAGGTGGTTTATGCATGAGTTTGGAATTTGCAGGAGTTCAGCGTTGATGGTTCGGCTGCTCAGGCCTTTTATGTTGATTTTGATCTTTTTGATAGGCGGTGCCTGGAGCGCGTATTCTGCGAGCGCCGAGAACCGCCCCCCTTTGGACCTCCCCCCTTTGGATCTCCCCCCTTTGGATCTCCAGCGTGAACAGTTGGTGCGGGAATTGCCGCCGCTGTGGCGCTTGGAAAGCTTCACTGTCGCCGCTCCCGACGGCAAAGCCGGAGAGAGTGCCGGCGATGGGCCGGTGGTCCAGTTTTTCACGGCCGGGATCGGTTTGACCGTTGCTACCTATGTCATTGATTCTCAGCGTGGCCCCTTCACCCTTCTGCGGCAGGTCGCCGAGTCGGGTTTGAAAAAAACCTTGTCGGGGTTAGTCAAGTCGGTGCGGCGTGACGGTGGGTGGGTGGTGCGGCTTGGCATTCAGAACGGTTATGCCATGGACGCGATCGGCCAGCCGATGGACAGGTTTCCCGGCCGGACCGCCGTGCTGGGCTCGCCTGAGGCGGTCAAGTTGCTTGAAGAACTTGACACGAGCGTCACGCGGCAGCAGGAGGCAGCGGCGGAACAGGCGCGCCGACAGCAGGAGGGGCTCGACAGGCAACTCGCAGTGGTTAAGGCCGAAGCTCAGCGTATGGTCGCCGACCGCGCGCTGATCGACCAACGTGCGGCTGCCCTGGCCGAATTCAAGCGCCAATTACTGGAGGGCGAGCGCACCGTTCGCATCGCCACCCTCGAGGCCGCGCTTAACGGTAAGGATGCCAGTCTGCGCGCCATGGCGTTTTCCGCCGCCTTTGCCAACAGGGATGCAGTGGTGGCCAACTTGGCGCTGCGGGCGTTTCTGGCTCAGAAGAAGACTTTGCCGGTTCAATTATTCGCTACTCGCGAGAATAAAGACAGCGAGTTCGTTCTTAATAATCTGGGGCCGCTCAGTCTGAATAT
>JBAXKX010000028.1:0-17546 GCA_037135115.1 Rhodospirillaceae bacterium | reverse complement strand
GTTGTCCGCCCCCGGCACCCGGGTTATCGGCACCATGCCGTGTCGCTCGGCCGCACAATAGAGACTAGGCATCTCGCCAAACGAATGCGGGCCGTGTTCCAAGTCGAACACAATGAAATCTAGTCCCGAGGCGCCGATGATCTCCACCACCGTCGGATTTGGCAGATGACTCCAAGTGCCGAACACGGGACTTCCGGCTTTAATTTTGGCTTTGAAGGCGCTGGCGTTCATGGACGATGTCATACACGTCTCCATAAGGGATCATCATTCACTCGCTTCACTCTTCGCCTCACGGGTCTGCCACTCATGCCTCACCGGGCCGGAATGCTAGGCCAAAATTCGTGATCAACAATATTCCCCCACGCCCAAGGGCACGCGGCCGGAAAGGTCGATTGCGGCAGGTCAGTTTCAGCACCCGCCAACAGCGCGGCGTCGCCGTACGCGTCTTCGATCGCCTCATCCAAAGCGGTCTTGAGGCTGGGGTTGTCCCTGAGATGCCGGACCAAATCCCGACGCTGAACAGTGATGGTTGCTTGCCAGGACCGGCCGCGCCGCTCCGGCTGGAATTGCCATTTCAGGAGATGCAGGAGCAGAACTGCGAGCCGGCTCACCAGTTCGCGTTTCTCGGTCCGGCCCATGCTCTCGATCTCCTCGGCGATATGCTCGATATCGGCCGCCGCCAGATTACCCGCACGCAAAAACGCTGCCTGTTCGTTGGCCCAGGCGTAAAAATCGCGCCCATAGAGACCCGCAGTCATAGGCGACGCTCCTGGCGCATCACAAAACCGCCCCGCCGCTTACGCTTAACACCTGCCCGGTCATGTAGTTCTGTTCGTCCGAGGCGAGGAAGACGCAGGCCGAAGCCACGTCGGACAGGTTTCCGGCGCGCTTGAGCAAGGTCATTTCGACTATGCGGGCACCGGCCGGCGAGTCAAGTTCGTCGGCGGTCTGCTCGGTGCGCATGATGCCGGGAGAAACGGCGTTGACCAAGATATTATGCTCAGCGCCATAGCGGGCCACGCAGGCGGTCAGGCTGTTAAGCCCGGCCTTGGAGACGGCGTAATGAACAGTCTTGGGGCCGTGATACTCGCCAGCAACCGAACTTATGTTGACGATGCGGCCGCCGCCGCGTGCCATCATATAAGGGAAAACCTCTTGGGAGCAAATAAACGGACCCTTAAGGTTGGTGGCCATGATGCGGTCCCAGCCGTCATCGGTCAGTTCTTGAAAAGTGCAGCGTTCATTGATGCCAGCATTGTTGACCAATATATCAATGCCGCCCAACCTTGCCACAGTCTCGGCGAAGGCAGCGCGTACCTGCACACGGTCGCGCACGTCACAGGCGACGGCGATAGCCTTGCCGCCAGCCGCAGTGATTTCGGCCACCACTTCGTCGGCTTTGTCGCGCCGTTCGGCATATCCCACCGCCACTTGCGCACCCTGACGGGAATATTCAAGGGCGATTTCGCGACCGATGCCGCGACTGGCTCCGGTGATGACGGCGATCTTTCGGGCAAGGCGCATGGCGGTCGGTTCTTCCTCAGTCGGCTCTTCCTCAAGGGCGGAGAAGGCACCCCATCTTGGCACGATGCGCGGCAACGGTCCAGTAATTTACATTTAGGCAGCCTTGGCAGCCTAGGCCTATAAGCGGAAATGAGCGCCGACCTTGGCAAGAATGTCATCGGCCGTCTCGTCGCGGGCGGCGCATAATTCCGCCCAGGCTCGACCGGGATGAACAACATCCCACCGTGGCCGCTTGCCACGATGACGCCCCGAGCCTGGGTTGTGGTTGCCAAAACCCTCGACGA
This sequence comes from Rhodospirillaceae bacterium, assembly GCA_037135115.1. Lineage (GTDB taxonomy): Bacteria > Pseudomonadota > Alphaproteobacteria > Azospirillales > Azospirillaceae > BOG-933. The sequence goes on along the minus strand of JBAXKX010000028.1, from coordinate 15,738 downwards.
TTATATTCCAAACCGGGGAGAATTTGGTGATCAACAGGGACTCGCCAAGCGGTATCCAGATATCTTCAACAACCAGGAACCGGCAGTGAAAATCCGCAATATCAAGTGTTTCACGCGCCGCTTGAATGCTTTCGGCATGATCCTTTAGACGGCCCGATAGCGCAGTTCCGGCCGCTCCTTGAAGATCATCGCCGCCTTTCCTGGCTCCAGAGGGAACCGCCTTGCCGATGTAAATCGGCACTTCAAAGCATCCCTGCCGATTTCTTTCGGCTAGCGGTGCGTATGCCAGAAATGGTCCGGTATAGTAAAGTACATATATTCCAGCACCATAGAAAGTCGCCGCCACTACATCGCCAAGTGAAACAGCCTGTCGCCCCAGCAACGCTTCGGCAACGCTGGCCGCCAAATTTCTCTTGTCCAGTGGATTATAAGGAGCGAAGTCCCCGCTCATCATGCGGCACGCCGCGATGCCGGGGAGGACATAAGCGTTTGCCTTATCCAACGACCCAGCGCCTCTGCGAGCTGTACCGGCACCGCATTACCAAGCTGGCGCATACTTTCCGTCCACGACGCCGAAAACGACCAGTCGTCGGGCAGGCCCTGCAGCCTAGCCGTCTCGCGTACCGTGAAATACCGCAGCGAGCGATCGTCGCGCACCATCATGTTTTCGCCGCCGGGAACACCATGATCTCCGGCCTTGAGGGCCTTCGCCGGCTCGTCCAGCGGGCTGCCGGTATGACCGGCATAGGCTCTGGCGCCGTCCTGGAAAAAATGGTTATTGCAGCCGTCCGGAGCGCCAAGACCAGCTATGGCGTCGCGAACGGTGCGCCACGGCGACTCCATCGGGCGCACACGACCCGCGCGCAAGCGCATCACCGCCCGGCGATCCCCGTCCATCTCCGGGCCAGAAGTTGGCATCCACAAGCCATGGCGTCGCCAGTAATCCCCGGAAATCCACTTGTCCCAAAGCAGCCGCTCGCGGGAATGCGTCGAAACCGGCACCGTCAACGCCAATCCAAGATCTCGTCGGACGCCAGCAACCACGACACGATGGCGCTTTTGAGCGGCACCAAAGTCGGCCGCGTTGACCTTAAGCACTATCACATCATACTCGGCAACATTGCACTCAACGCAGCGCATAAGACGCAAAAGACGCTCCACATGGGCGGCGTGGTCCTCGTCCTTGCGACGCCGAACGCTCGGAACCGCCAAATGAGCCGCGATCCAAGACAAATAACCGGCGAAGGCCGGGCGAGCCAGTCCTCGCACATTCTCAAATAGGAAGGCAGCTGGGCGCAGCTCCCGAACGGCGCGGATCGCCTCGGGCCACATGTCACGGGCGTCGTTATCTCCCAGATGCTTGCCACCAATAGAAAAAGGCTGACATGGCGGCCCACCGGCCACAAGATCAACCACTCCGCCGACATCAGCCCAACCGATGGCGCGAACATCGCACTGGACAAACGGCCAATCACGCGCATGTTCGACCTTGTTCAACTTGTTCAACGCCAGCGTAGCGCAGGCATCAGCATCCCATTCAACCATGCGGGCGTGCCTAAAACCAGCACGGGCCGTGCCAAGAGCTAGTCCGCCGCAGCCGCTGAACAGTTCGACGCTTCGCATCGGCACCTCCGAATATATCGCAAATATCTATTTTTCAGCGATAAATATGTTTATTTTCAGTAAGATAGGCGCCACAGGATCGACATTTCCCACCAACTCAAGCGGACGCAGCAACATTAAGACGTCGTTAAGAACGGGCAAGGAACATTGTAAACTGATCTTCGCGTCGGCGCAACAGGCGCGTTTGCGTCTTGCCAAAACCACTGACCGTTGGCCGCCGGTGCGCTATTATGGTGTTGTTAGGCTTGCCTATAATTGAATGGAGATAGAGATGGCGGTCGAGACCCCGGTATGCGATTTCGGACGGCTGGCACCGGCGTTCAAGCTAATCGGCACCGACGACGAGGCGCATAGCCTTGATGACGTGCGTGGTACCAAAGGCACAGTTGTAATGTTCTTATGCAATCATTGCCCGTACGTCAGAGCGGTGGTAAACCGGCTAGTCGACGACGTACACGTACTTCATGCGTACGGTATCGGCTTCGTCGCGATAATGCCCAATGATACGGTGGCATACCCAGAAGACGGCTTTGAGGCAATGAAGCGGTTTGCATCCGCCCATCGCCTGCCCTTTCCCTACCTGATCGACGAAACTCAAGAAATTGCCCGCGCGTACGGCGCCGTATGCACGCCTGACTTCTTCGGGTTTGACGCTGGGCTTGGCCTTCAATATCGCGGACGCCTAGATGCCGGGCGACTGGAGCTGCCCCCGTCCGCCGCCCGTCGCGAACTACGCGAGGCCATGATCTCGGTCGCCACAACCGGGCACGGTCCTTCCGATCAGACACCCAGCATAGGATGCTCTATTAAATGGCGGAATTAAATGTCGGAACGCATCATGAAATCAGTCATGATAAAGTTTGACGCCGGACTTGACCGAATGCGGTCCAATCTGCTATTTGGCAGTTCAAGTGGACCTTGAAGAGTCGGCTCGTGCCGGCTGGTGGTGGGCGGATTATGGCCGATATTTTTCAAGAAGTTGAGGAAGACCTGCGTCGTGACCGGTACGAACGGTTGGCCAGGAAGTATGGTGGAGTCTTTTTCGCCGCAGTCTTGCTGATCGTGGCCGCCACCATCGGCCACGTCCTGTGGAAAAACTGGCGTGATGCGAGGCAACAGGCCGACACTCTCAGCTTAGCCCAGGCCATTGATCAGACACGCGATCAAACAAGCGGTCAAACCGGTGTCGATGTGGCCGCCCCTCCCGGCGCCGACTCAAATGCGAAGGCCCCTCCCGGCGCCGACTCAATGGCGAAGGTAATCAACACCGTCGGGTCCGGACCGGGTGGCCTTGCTAGGTTCTATCAGGCGGGCGTCAAGGCCCGGACCGGCGACATTATTGGCGCGGTCGCATTATATGAGTCGATCGCCAGCGACGGCGCGACTCGGCCGCTTTATCGCGACCTTGCCCTTTTGATGGCAGCACAGGCGCAGATCAATACCGGCGACACGGCGGCCTTGACCGAGCGACTCGCCCCGCTGGCCGCCAACGCCAGTCCATGGCGGTATTCCGCACGTGAACTCAACGCTTTGCTGGCGGCGCGCACCGGAGACAGGGAGCGAGCCAAAACTTTGTTCAAACAACTTGCCGACGACAATGGGGCTCCCGCCGGGCTGAAGGCGCGGGCCACCGAACTCGCCGCCTACTTCGGCAGAACCCCATGACCATTACCCACACACCATACCGGCATACGCTTCTGGCCCTAGCGGCCATAATCATGAATTTTACCCTTGCTGGCTGTGGAATCGCCAATTGGTTCGGTGATGCCGACAAGCCGACTCTACCCGGCCAGCGCATATCCGTCATGCAGCTGGACAGCAAGGCCGCCGCCGACCCCAGCCTTGCCAGTGTTCCTATCTCGCTACCGCCGACGGTACTCAATGAGAAATGGCCACAGGCCGGCGGCAATCCCGATCACGTTATGGGCAACCTCGCGCTGTCGGCATCTCCGGTCGAGGCTTGGCATGCTAGCATCGGCAGCGGCTCTGGCAGCCGGTTACGCCTGCTCAGCCGCCCAGTGATAGCCCAGGGTCGCATCATCGCACTAGATGCCGAGAGTGGTCTCACCGCCCTGGAGGAATCCAGCGGCCAAAAGCTGTGGCAGATCGACCTCAAGCCAGAGGACACGCGCGGCAGCTCGTTCGGGGGCGGCGTCGCCTTTGGAGAAGACTACGTGTTTGCCGCCACCGGCTATGCCGAAGTAATCGCGCTTCGTCCCGCCGACGGCTCCATCGTGTGGCGCAAGCGCATAGCCGGCCCGGCCCGCGGCGCGCCGACCGTAATCAAAGGCCGGGTGTTTGCCCAGACCCTAGATAACCAAACCTTCGCCCTGTCGGCTAAGGATGGCGAGATATTGTGGAGCCATACCGGTATTCTGGAAGCCGCCGGCCTGCTTGGCTCGGTCAGCCCGGCCGCCAACTCTGCCATCGTCGTCGCTCCCTATTCTTCGGGCGAACTTTTCGCCCTGCGAATCGAAAACGGTCGCCCCTTATGGCAAGACAACCTGACCGCGATCAGACGCAGCGGTGCCCTGTCGGGGCTGGCCGACATTCGTGGCCTGCCGGTAATTGATCACGGGCTGGTACTAGCAGTCAGCCACAGCGGGCGCACTGTCGCCATCGACGAGCGGACCGGAGCCAGGGTTTGGGATCAAGAAGTCGGCGGCGTCGATACACCGTGGTCCGCAGGCGATTTAATTTACGTCCTGAGCAACGACAGTGAACTGGTAGCCTTAATGCGGCGCACCGGCCGCATCCGCTGGGTAGCACCGCTGCAGCGCACGGAGGATCCTTCGGACAAAAAATCAACCGCCCTAATCTGGACTGGGCCGGTGATGGCCGGTGATCGGTTGTGGCTGACCGGCTCGATTGGGGAATTGGTAGGGGTATCGCCGCTCACCGGCGAAGTGGTTAATCAAATTAAGCTTTCAGACCGGACCATGCTTCCACCGATTGTTGCCAATGGCACCCTTTTTGTACTAACTGACAACGGTACCCTTTACGCTTACCGCTAAGCCCTTGCCTGACCGGGCATAATGAAAATTATACCCGGGATTACTTGATCTTCGTCTTTGATTTTTGGGTGGATGAACGCATCGGGACGATTTCGTTCGATCGCGCTCCGCCCCAAGCGAGGCAATGTGGCCTTTACCGTCGCCATCGTCGGGCGACCCAATGTCGGTAAATCGACCCTGTTCAACCGACTGGTGGGCAAGAAACTAGCATTGGTAGACGACACCCCGGGAGTGACACGCGACTGGCGTGCCGCCCCCGCACGTGTGGGCGGTCTCGACTTCATTGCTGTGGATACCGCCGGGCTAGAGGAAGCCTTCGACGACAGCCTGGAAGCACGTATGCGCCGACAGACCGAGCGTGCGGTCGCCCGCGCCGATGTCGTGCTGCTGGTGATCGATGCCCGCGCCGGCCTTACGCCCCTCGACCGCCATTTCGCCCTGTGGTTGCGCAAGGCAGGCGGGCCGGTAGTGGTGATTGCCAACAAATGTGAAGGCCGCGCCGGACAGCCGGGAATGCTTGAGGCCTTCGAATTGGGCCTGGGTGATCCGGTGCCACTTTCGGCCGAACATGGCGAAGGGCTGGCCGACCTAGTGGAGGCCCTACTGCCCTTCGCTCCACCCGACCCGCCCGACCAGCCCGACCAGCCCGACCCATCTGCCGGCGATATCCCCGCGTCCCCGGAGCAAGTCTGGGATGAGGATAACTACCCCGAAATTGACGACCGACCTCTACAGTTGGCCATCGTTGGCCGCCCCAACGTCGGCAAGTCGACCCTGTTCAATAGCTTGATTGGCGAAGAACGAGTGCTGACCGGCCCAGAGGCTGGCATGACTCGAGATGCAATCACGGTGGAATGGCGCTGGCGCGACCGCCAGATTAAGCTGGTTGATACGGCCGGTCTGCGTCGCCGGGCAAGGGTTGACGACAAACTCGAAAAACTGGCGGTAGCCGATGCCCTGCGGGTGATCCGGCTGGCTCAAGTTGTGGTGCTGGTGGTCGACGCGGAGGCTATTCTCGACCGCCAGGACCTAGCCATCGCCCGGTTGGTGCTTGATGAGGGTCGGGGTCTGGTGATCGCCATCAACAAATGGGATGTGGTCAACGATCGCGCCGCCGCCCTCGCCCAAGTCCGCGATCGCCTGGAAGCGTCGCTGCCGCAAGCCCGAGGCATCGCGACCATCACCATCTCGGCCCGATGCCGCCAAGGACTGGAAACGCTGCTTGATGCCGTGCTTAAAGTCTATAGTCTGTGGAACCGCCGAATCGGCACCGCGAAAATCAACCAATGGCTGGGGGCTGCGACCGAACGCCACCCGCCCCCGTTGGTCGACGGCCGCCGGGTCAAGCTGCGCTACGGCACCCAGATCAAGAGCAGACCGCCGACGCTGGCATTATGGGTCAGTCGGCCGACCGAACTGCCCGAATCATACAATCGCTATCTGATACAAAGCTTACGCGACAGTTTTGGCTTGCCCGGCATTCCCATCCGTTTGCTGCTGCGCAAGGGAAAAAATCCCTACGTCGAGACATGATAAGATGATACCGAAGACCTCCCGTCCAACACATTTTCGACCTAACCCCGCCAAAGACCAAGAGCATTGGTACCCATTGAGCTGAGGGAACGTCACGGCATCATGACCACGACCAATCTCGCCCCCATTTCAATTGACGAACTCGAATTTGGGCGTGAGAAAATTACCCAGACGGAGCTTGATCACGTAATTGACCTGCATGAGGCTTACCTTAAAAGGCGTCCTCGCGGAGTACGTGCCAACCTGAAATTGCGAGATTTGTCCTATCTCAACTTTACTGGCCGCGACCTGTCGGAGGCTGACCTAAGCGGTGCCAAACTGCTTGGCAGCAACTTGCGCGGGGCGAAGCTTATCGGAACCAATTTTTTCGCTGCCGATCTCCGCAACGCCAACCTGGAGCATACCGAGTTCAGACGAGCCGATTTGCGCGGCGCCAGCTTGCGGGGTGCCAACATGAATGACGCTATTTTCATTGAGGCCGATCTGCGTGGTGGCGTGATGTTAAGACCGGGCAAAGGCGGCGAATTGAAACAATTAACCTTTAACGACGGCAAGGTTGACATGGGCTCGGCCACCGCCCAGCGTGCCGACATGAGTCGCGCCAAGATGAGTAACTCTTTCATCTTGCAAACTGATCTTACCGACGCCGTGCTTTCCAACGTACGCTTCATCCGGGCCGACCTCAGTTTTTCTAATCTTACAGGCGCAACGCTGGATGGTGCCGACCTGACCGAGGCCAACCTCAGCGGTGCCAATCTTCAGGGCGCGGTGCTGTCGCGGACGTGCATGATGTACACCAATCTGCGGGACGCCGACCTGATTGGAGCTATCATCGACTCGGTTGACCTTTCGACTGCTGACATGACCAACGCTCATATGGCCAAAAGCCTTGAGGACCTCGACGAGACACTGCGCGACATCGTTGCCGCCCATGTAGAGTGGATCGGCAGCCAGGGCCGCAAGGGTCGGCGCGCCGACCTATCCAAACACGACCTCACCAAGCAAGACCTAAGCGGCCTCAACCTTTCGGCGAGCAATCTTGGCTATTCCATCATGAGAGGTATCAGCCTGGCAAAGATATCACTGGTGATGGCGGATTTGTCATTCACCGACCTACGTGACGCCGATCTCAGCAATAGCGACCTGCGCGGGATCAACCTCAGCCGGGCCACCCTAACCGCGGCCAGCCTGATTGGAGCGCGGCTAGGGCCGGTGGAGCTGGCCGGATCGACAGTATCGCATTGGACCACCAACCTAGAGAGTGCCCGCCTAGTCAGTTGCAACCTTACCGGTGCCGATCTACGCGGAGCCCGCATGGGTCGGGCCGACCTCACCAACGCCGACCTGCGCGACGCCGACCTGCGGGAAGTCACGCTCCAAGACGCCACCCTAAACAACGCCGACCTGCGCGGGGCCAAGCTCGACGGTGCCGACCTGCGTGGCGTCATCGGCCTTAAGGGCGAAAAGCCCCCAACTTAAAAGATACATAAGAGACGGCGGGATGATAAGCCCAATCGATGACGACAGCAATATCCAAGCCAGCCTGCGCAAAATCACCCAGCAGGAAATCGACGAAGTTTGCAACCAGCACGCCCGCTTCCTCGGCACCAAGGCCGGCGGTGCCCGTGCCAACTTGTCCCTATGCGACCTCTCGCACCTCGACCTCACCGGTCGCAATCTCGCCCACGCCGAACTAAACGGGGCCTGCCTACGCAAAGCCCGGATGCGCGGCATCCAGATGCCTTGCGCCAACCTGTTCGCGGCCGACCTGCGGGATGCCGACATGCATGGCTCCAACCTCAACCGGGCCGACCTGCGCGGGGCCTGCCTGCGCGGGGCCGACCTCAGCGACTCCACCATCCTTGATGCCGACATGCGAGACGGCGTGATGCTGAAACCCGATAGAAAGGGTGATTTACGCGCGGTAGTATACGACAGTCTTTCCACCGACGGTAGTCAAGCCAACCTGTCTTCAGCCGATCTCAGCTTTTCCAAAATGTCGGATGCCTTCATAGTCCAGACTGACCTTACCGACAGCATTCTGCGCAACGTGAGGTTACGGCGCGCCGACATGTCCAATTGCAATCTGACCGGTGCCAATCTGGAAGGCGCAGATTTAACCGAGGCTAACTTTACTGGCGCGATTTTTCGAGGTGCAATTATCACCGGGGTTGTGATGGACAATACCCAGTTCAACAATGCCGACCTGTCTGGCGCGGTACTGGATTTTACCATGATGGCCGGAGCGCTCACCGATGGCGCCCGTATGCCACGCAGCCTCGAGTCGCTGGGCACCGAACTGAGCATTCTACTTGCCGCTCATGCGCTATGGGTATCAACGGCGGGCAAGGATGGGCAGCGGGCCGATCTTAAGGGCGTCGATCTTTCCCACCAGGACTTGAGGGGCGTAAATCTAGCCGCCGCAGACCTGGAAGGCACCATCTTCAAGAGCGCCAACCTTTCGGGCTGCACCCTGACCATGGCGCGGATGCCGTTCGCCGATCTGCGCGATGCCAAGCTGACGGGGGTCGACCTGCGCGGCGCCAATATGCTGCGCGCTACTCTGAACGGGGCCGATTTAACCGACTGCCGAGGCGGTCCGGTCGATGTCTGCGGCACCACCATCATGCTGTGGCCGACCAACCTTGAACATGCCCGCTTCAATGGCGCCACAATTAATAACTGTATTTTTCGTAAAGCGCTTATGAATAAGGCAAGTTTCTCCCGGGCAAAACTCAACGGAGTCGATATGCGCGATGCCAATTTGAGCGACAGCGACTTCACCGGAGCGGTGACCATCGCGCTGCAGTTGAGCGGTGCCGATCTGCGCGGCGCCCGCAACCTGATGCCGACCGAAGCCAAGGTCAAAGCCCGCGTCCAACCGGCTAGAAATGGGATATAAAGTGGACTGATCCCATGTCACCACTACATCTTGATCTTGGCAGATCCGACAATAATGCCACAGGACATCGGTGAAACGTCGGGCCACGCGCCGCAAGCCTCTTTGGCAATTGATCGACACGATTACCACGATAGATTACCGGCTCTGTGAGAATTTCAAATTCGTCCGTATCTAGCATCGAGAGGCTAATACAATGAAGTTTAGTAAAATCGCCATTGCGGCGTTGGGCCTGCTAGCTCTGTCCGCTTGCGCGCAGCCGCCAACCCCGCCAGCCTATGTAGAAGTTCCGTGGAAGGGCAACATAACCCCGGTAGCGAAATTCGCGCCGTCGGCCTTCACCATTAACTTCCGCTCAGGCAGCATCAAACTATCTAAAGCCGACGCCAAAACCATTCGCGATGCAGCCGATGCATACGCGGCCGGCGGCAGCAACATCCAGGTCACCGGCTTCACCGACACCGTCGGCAAGCCGAAAGCCAATCAGGCTTTGTCCGATCGTCGCGCCAACGCGGTATCAAAAGCCTTGGTCAAAGCCGGAGTGCCGGCCAGCGCGATTGCCAAGTCAGGCCTGGGCGAGACCCAGCTTGCGGTTGCGACTGGCGACAAGGTTAGCGAGCAGGCCAACCGTCGTGTCGTGATCGACATCCGCTGACCTGGGTCAGCCTTCGGTTTTCAACAAGAACCGGCTGGGCGGCCTCGACGTGGCCCGGCCGGTATACTTGCGAAACCCCCGAGAACAAATAACAGTAATTCCAACTATGGTCGGTTGGTAAGGGGTGGTGGCTGTGCTAGTATCAAGCAAATGCTAAACCGTTCCCCTGCCCTTCTTGCCATACTGGTGCTGATCTGGACCGGCCCTGCCTACGCTGGGCTGCCCTTAGGCCAGCCCTCCAGTAGCCTCACCGCAAGTGGCCTGACCGCAAGTGGGGAAGCGGTGGTCAAGTCGGTGATATCTGGCGATTTGCTGGAGTTGGCCGACGGGCGTATTGTGCGCCTAGCCGGCATCCAGGCCCCAAAAATTGCATCAAGTCACGGTCGGGGCCGCAAGGGTCCGCTGGCCGAGGAGGTGCGAGCTGTACTGGAGCGGCTGGCTTTGGGGCAGCCGGTGACGCTGTTCCTTGGCGCGGTCCACCAAGACCGCCACGACCGATTGCTGGCCCAACTGGTTCGCGACGACGGGCTATGGCTTCAAGGCGAAATGCTGAGCCAGGGTTGGGCGCGGGTTCATGTCCTCGCCGACAGCCATGCCCTGGTGGCCAAACTCCTGGCGGCGGAAGCGCCGGCCCGCGAGGCCCGGCTCGGTATCTGGGGCAACCCTGCCTACGCCATCCGCACCCCCAATACCCTTGGCCACGACGCCGACACTTTTCAGGTAGTGGAAGGGCTGATACTAAACGCCACATTGATTAAAGGGCAACTATACCTGAATTTCGGTCCCGACTGGCGGACAGACTTCACCGTCCGCGTACCACGACGAACAATGAAGAGCTTTCGCCAAATCTACGATCATCCCCAACAGTTGCAGGGGCGGATGATTCGGGTCCGGGGCTGGGTTTACCGCCATAACGGCCCGGAAATCGAAATCACGGCACCCGACCAGCTCGAGCTTACCACACCCGGGCCAGTGGTTCCGGCACCAGCCACTCCCTAGGCGCCAGAAAAATCCACGCAATAGAACTAGGCTGCCTTCATTTATCGAAGCGCCGAACATTGCCAACCATAAGAGTGTAGAGCTGAGTCACCAGTTCACTCGGCCGCAAACGGCCAAACGGCATGTTTTCGTGGACAAAGGGCAGGAAGCCGTCGGGCGGCTTGACCGGTACGACCTCATATCCGGCCTTTTGCAGCGCCTGGAGCACGGCATCCGCCTGCTTAGCGTAATTTTCGTTGAACATCGAACTGTCGGCCTTCTTGATCGCCGCCGCGACGACATCTCTTAGCCCCGCCATTGTTCCTCCCAAGTTCTGGTTTATAATTGCGCCTGCCCGCCCCCCCGTCAAATCCCCTATGGTTTCAGCGCTGTTGCAAAGCCTTTGCAATCGTATTACTTCAAGAACCGTTTTCCAAAGTCTTTGAGGGATACGATCAATCATGGGATACAAAATAGCCGTGATCGGCGCCACCGGTAATGTCGGGCGTGAAATGCTAGCCACACTCGCCGCCCGCAAATTTCCGGCGACGGAGGTCATTGCCCTGGCCTCCGACCGCTCAGTCGGCGTTGAGCTTTCGTATGGTGAGGATGTAGTCCTCAAGGTCCGCGATCTCGAAAACTACGATTTTAACGGCACCGACATCGCCTTTTCGTCGCCCGGAGCCTCAGTCTCGGCCAAATACTCGCCCAAAGCCGCAGCGGCTGGTTGCGTCGTCATCGACAACACATCCCATTTCCGCATGGATCCCGACGTGCCCCTGGTGGTGCCGGAAGTCAATCCGGGCGCCCTCGCCGGATTCCGCAAGCGCAACATCATCGCCAATCCCAACTGTTCGACTATTCAGCTGGTGGTTGCCCTAAAGCCACTCCACGATCTGGCAACAATCAAGCGGGTGGTGGTTTCGACTTATCAGTCGGTGTCCGGTGCCGGTCGCGACGGCATGGACGAACTGTTTAACCAAACCCGGGCCATCTACGTCAACGACCCGATCGAACGGACCAAGTTCACCAAACAAATTGCCTTCAACATCATTCCCCACATCGACGTATTCCTTGACGACGGCTCAACCAAGGAGGAGTGGAAGATGGTGGTCGAGACCAAGAAGATTCTCGATCCGGCCATCATGGTGACGGCAACCTGCGTCAGGGTTCCGGTCTTTATCGGTCATTCCGAGTCGGTCAATTTGGAGTTCGCCAAGCCGATTACCGCCGATGAGGCACGGGAGGCGCTGCGCCGCGCTCGCGGCATCACCGTAATCGACCATCGTGCCGATGAAGGCTACGTTACTCCGGTGGAAGCGACGGGCGACGATCCGGTATTCGTTTCGCGCATCCGTGAGGATTACACCGTCGAGAATGGCCTCAACCTGTGGGTGGTATCCGACAATCTACGCAAGGGAGCCGCCCTCAACACCGTCCAGATTGCCGAGCTGCTGATCCGAAACTATCTCAACCATTAAGCTGAGGCCCCTGCCCCGCCCCGCCAATCATACCCCCCGGTCATAATATACTCCGGTAAAGTACAGCCCGTCAGGCGGGGCGGTCGGACCACCAGAAGAACGATCACGAGCGGCAAGAGCGGCGCAGACATCGACACATGACCACTTGCCGGCCCCGACCAGCTCCAAGGTGCCAACGATATTGCGGATCTGATGGTGCAGGAATGAGCGGGCCGAGGCGACAACCTGGATTTCCTCACCGATACGGACAACCTCCAGCCGGTCCAGAGTTTTTACCGGCGAGGCTGCCTGGCACAAGCTAGCGCGGAAGCTGGTGAAGTCATGGCTGCCAACCAGCAATTGGGCCGCCTCGTGCATGGCGACAGCGTCGAGTGACCTTATCACCTGCCAAGCCCGGCCACGGTCTAGCGTAAGCTGGGCCCGACGGTTAACGATGCGATAGAGGTAGCTGCGCCTGCGGGCCGAAAAGCGGGCGTGGAAGTCATAACCCACCGCTTCGGCCGCCAGCACCGACACCGGCCACGGCCTGACATAATGGTTGATCGCCCCCTGCACGGCAATGGCGCTAAACTCCCGCGCAATATCGACATGAGCAACCTGGGCCAGGGCATGAACCCCGGCATCGGTACGACCAGCACCGTAAACACAAGTTCCGACCCCGCTGAACTTGGCAACTGCCGCTTCCAAAACCTGCTGCACCGAGGTTCCAACGGCCTGGCACTGCCAGCCCACGAACGGCCGGCCGTCATATTCGAGGGTCAGCTTCCAACGGGTCATAGCGACAACACCATCAATTCAGCCGATAGTGAAGTTGCAACCTAGAGGAAAACCCAGGGGAAAACCACGCAGTAAGGCAGCCCCGTCCACTACCGCCCGTCCCTGCCGCTGCACCCGAGTAAGGCGGAGCGCATCCGTGCCGCACGCGATGGTCAGCTTGTCATCCATCAAGCTCCCGGGAAGACTGGCCCCGGGAACTCGTTCGGCCGCCAATACCTTGATGCGCTCACCACCCGCCTCAAACCAGACGCCGGGCCGGGGAGTAAGTGCCCGAACCTGCCGTTCCAGCTCAACTGCCGAGCGGCTCCAGTCGAGCCGGCCCTCGTCACGGCCCAGCTTGGCGGCATAGGTGACGCCATCTTCGGGCTGGGGCACCGCCTCGAATCGACCGGAGAGCGCCCCAGGCCGACCGGAGAGCGCCTTAACGATCAGGCGCGCTCCCAGCTCCGCCAACTCGTCATGGAGCGATGCGGCGGTAGATACAGCCGCAATCGGCACCGACCGGCTCAACAACATCGGCCCAGTGTCGAGTCCAGCTTCAACCTGCATGATAGTGACCCCGGTCTCGGCATCGCCAGCCAGCAAGGCGCGCTGAATCGGAGCCGCTCCGCGCCAGCGCGGCAGCAGTGAGGCATGGACGTTGAGGCAACCTAGCCTTGGCGCAGCCAGCACCCCCTCCGGCAGAATCAAACCATAAGCCGCAACCACTGCGACATCGAGTCCCAACGCAGCAAACTCGGCCTGAACTTCTGGCGGCCGCAGCGAATTCGGCGTCCGCACCGGAAATCCACAACGTTCGGCCAACAAATGAACCGGCGAACGCTGGAGGTGGTGACCACGGCCAGCCGGGCGGGGCGGTTGGCTATAAACGCAAACGACCTCATGACCGGCCGCGACCAACGCCTCAAGGCTGGGAACCGCAAAATCCGGGGTTCCCATAAAGGCAAGACGCAACGGCTTCTCAGTCATACATGCCATTCCTTTTCCATTTCAGAAGCCGGCGCAAGATGATGTTACGCTTAAGCAAGGAGACATGATCGACAAACAGTAATCCATCAAGATGATCAATCTCATGTTGAAGCAAAGTGGCCAACAAGCCAGTGCCAGATATTTCACGTACCTTGTTGTCACGACCAAGGTAACGCACTCGCACATCCCTAGACCGGGTCACGTCGGCATATTGCTCGGGCAGCGACAGGCAGCCCTCATTGTACACGGCCAGTTCATCAGAGGCCCAGACGATTTCAGGGTTGGCCAGAACGACCGGCGCTGGAGCTTGATTTTTTTCGGCGGTATCGAAGACGATAATCCGTTCCAGCACGCCAACCTGAGGTGCCGCTAGGCCAATGCCATTCGCGGCATACATGGTATCCAGCATGTCGTCGAACAGCCGGACCACACGCGAATCGACCGCAGCGACCCCGACGGCCTTCTGCTTGAGCCGGGGGTCGGGGGCGATAATCAATGGAAGTTTAGCCATGGGGGGCGCGCCGCGTTAAATATACTAAGTCAACGACATATGGTGTACGCAGGGCAACGTCAAGCATACCCTTGAGAAACAGCGGCAACGACCTTTCGTTCTGGTCGCAGCTCCCGATACAGCTCTGAATAGGACTGAGCTGAGGCGGTCCAGCTAAAATCCCGGGCCATGGCGTGACGCTGAATGCTCTTCCAGCGCTCAGGCTGGCGGAACAGATCAATAGCGCGACGAATAGCCCAAACCAAGGCGGCCGCAGTCGGCTCATCAAAGGCAAAGCCGGTAGCACAGCCGTCAGCCAACGCCGCTGGCGTAGCATCAATCACGGTATCCTCAAGCCCGCCGGTACGCCTGACCAGCGGTAGGGTGCCATAGCGCATGGCATAGAGCTGGGTCAGGCCGCATGGTTCGGCTCGCGACGGCACCATGAAAATGTCGGCACCGCCCTGGATACGGTGGGACAGCGCTTCATCATAGCCGATATGAACACCGGCGGCACGGGGATTGCTGGCGGCAACCCGGCGGAAAGCATCTTCCAGATCCATGTCTCCCGCTCCCAGTATCACCAACTGGCCATTGCGGGCGAACAGAGACGGCAAAGATTTCAACAGCAAATCAGCGCCCTTGTGCCAATTAAGACGGGAGACCATCGCAAATAGAGGGGCATCCGCCGACACCTCCAAACCCAACTCCTGCTGAAGCGCCGCCTTGTTGGCTGCCTTGGCCTCCAGGCGGTCCCGGTCGTAGGGATAGGCCAAATAGGAATCATTGCTTGGATTCCAGGTGCCGTAATCAACGCCGTTGAGAATACCGTAAAGATTATCAGTACGGCTCGTCAGCAATCCTTCCATGCCGCAGCCATACTCGGACGATTGAATCTCCCGAGCATAGGTCGGACTGACAGTGGTCAGCCGATCGGAATAATAAAGTCCAGCCTTGAGAAAACCAATATCTCCATAATACTCGACGCCATCGACGTGAAAGCAATGAGGCGGCAGGTGCAACTTGCCCATGTACAGGGGCGAGAACTGGCCCTGATAGGCGATATTGTGGATGGTCAGCATTGTACCCGGTCGCTTACCGCCGATCAGTGCGACATAGGCCGGCATCAGCCCCGCCTGCCAATCGTGACCGTGCAGAATGTCAGGGCGCCACTGGCGACTGGGTGCCGGGCCGGCGAACTCGGCCGCAACCCAGCCGAGCGCACCGAAGCGAAGGGCATTGTCGGTCCAGTCGGCTCCGGTTGGGGCCAGATAAGGGTTGCCGGACCGCTCATAAAGCTCAGGCGCTTCGATGGCATA
>JBAXKX010000027.1:0-17668 GCA_037135115.1 Rhodospirillaceae bacterium | reverse complement strand
ATAATGCCTATCTCCTCAGACTCATCGCACAAATTTGAAATGCGATTGCCCTGGGCCGATACCCTCGGCGAAGTTCACGAATTCGGCCGGCGAGTCGCCCTTCCCCAGTCGCATCAACGCCTCGACATGATGGAGCTGTCCGGTGGTTAAACGAACGATCGGTTGATAGACCAAACGAAAATTTTTGCGTTCAAGGGTGGTTCTGGCCTCTGATACGCGCTTCACGGTGGTCGTAAGAATATTCTCAACCACGCTGTTGATGTTTGTGATATTAAGAGCGCTGAAGTTGCCAGCTGCAAAAGTTTTAAGCGGGAAGGCTATCGCTCGGGCAACATCAGAGGTTGGCAAATATGTTTTTCCGACATCGACCCGCCATAAATGGGTGGACGCGGAAAGATCGGCGGCGCGATTATCAACAAGAATTTGGTTAATATCATGTTCTATATCCAGAATCGCCCCCTCATCGCTGTGCAGGACGGCGTAATGATCGCCAGTCAGCTTAACCGCGCTATCACCATCGCTAGAAATAGAAAGGAAATAGGCCTCAAGTACATCGCGTAATTGTGGGTTGTTCTTGATATCTTGCAAGCCGTCGATCAACACCATTGAGAGGGCTTGAGAGATTTCGGTGGCGTTGGCTGCGACTAAACGGCTTTCCAGCACCGGCAGGAAGCTATCTAAGTCAGGAAGCCGACGACCAGCTTGGCGGCCGGTTGCCTGGCCCCTGATACTGACGCTGAGAAAGCAGCGGTCGGAATAATTGGGTAGCCGGCAGGCACCGATATGGGCTGAGAATTTACGACCGTCTGCGGCCCTCATGGTGATCTGAGTAACGTCCAGCTTGCCCTTTTTGATTAGGCGTTGGAATAGCATGGCCAGAATCGAATGTTCCTCCACTGGCAAGAAATCGAACAGGGTGTGGCCAACCAGATCACTGAGTGCGCCGATGACCAGCCCGCAACGGGCACCCGCCGCGAACAGGATGCAGCCCTGATTGTCGGTCTCCAACAGAAGGTGCGCCGAAGCGAAGGCGAAGCCGACGAAACGGTCTCTTGTCGACCCTTGAGCCTTTGTCACCATGACACTTATTCCTCACACCTTGCTAATTTATCGGGATCAAGGGGTCACGACTGGCGCAACGCGCCTACCCATTCAAGCTAGCGCCAACCGCCCGACCACTGGTATGATCGATACACGCGCCATTGCGTTGTAACCAAGGAACTTATGGCCATGACGTTGAAACTAGCTCTTCTCGCCGCCGTTGCGCTGACTGTGGCCACCAGTACTGCGGTTCATGCCGAGGATGCCATCAAGATTGCTATAAACGGGCCAATCACCGGCTCGACGGCATCAATGGGCGAGCAAATGAAACGCGGCGCCGAAATGGCAGTCAAAGACATCAATGCGGCGGGCGGTGTGCTCGGCAAGCGCCTTGACCTTATGGTCGGCGACGACGCATGTGATCCCAAGCAAGCGGTTGCCATCGCCAACCAGGCGGCCAAGGCCGGGGTGCTGTTCGTGTCTGGACATTTTTGCTCCGGGTCCTCGATTCCAGCGGCGGCGGTCTATAACGAAGAAGGTATTCTTCAGATATCTCCCGCCTCGACCAATCCCAAGCTGACCGAGCTTGGTTTTAAGAACGTCTTTCGGGTGTGCGGTCGCGATGATCAGCAAGGGGCAGTGGCCGGAAACTATCTT
This sequence comes from Rhodospirillaceae bacterium, assembly GCA_037135115.1. Lineage (GTDB taxonomy): Bacteria > Pseudomonadota > Alphaproteobacteria > Azospirillales > Azospirillaceae > BOG-933. Next base: position 15,970 of record JBAXKX010000027.1, on the reverse strand, counting down.
GCAACACATTATAAGACGGGCAGCATCGCCATTCTCAACGATAAGTCATCGTACGGCAAGGGCTTGGCCGACGACACCAAACGTACGTTAAACGCCGCCGGTGTTCAGGAGCGGTTGAACGAGGCGTACAGCGCCGGTGAAAAAGACTTCACGGCATTGGTCAGCAAGCTAAAGCAGGCGCGGGTCGAAGTAGTTTATGTTGGCGGTTACCACACCGAAGCAGGTTTAATAGCCCGTCAAATGCGAAACCAGGGCCTTCATGCCCGCGTGATCGGCGGTGACGCCATGGTTACCAACGAATACTGGGCCATCACCGGCACGGCGGGTGAAGGTTCGATGATGACCTTCGGCCCGGAACTACGCGATAAACCAGAGGCAAAGGACGTCGCCAAGGCGTTTCGCGCCAGCGGTTACGAGCCTGAAGGCTACACACTTTACAGCTACGCCACCGTCCAAATCTACGCCGAAGCAGTAAAGCGGGCCGGAGGCACCGACCTTGAAAAGGTAGAGGAGCAACTTCACGCCAGGCCTTTCGACACGGTGATGGGTAAGCTCAGCTTCAACGAAAAGGGCGATGTCACCCACCCAGCCTATGTTTTCTACCAATGGCACGATGGTAAGTATGCCGAGATGGCACCCTGAGCCGGTAATGATTCCCAATGCTCCATGCGTGGTATGCGCGCCACATAAATTTTTCAAGTTAGCTCATGGCTACCAACCTGCCCAAAACCCATTTGTAGATGGGCGTCGGGGGCTTACAGTGGACCCGGCACGCCGGGTGCCCCGGAACACTCCGGAGCGCCCCCATAGCGCCATCAGGTGCTGTCGAACAATCATTTTCTGGGCAAGGGAGCGGACGGATGTCCCGCAAATACGAGATTACCGAAGGGCAGATGTTCCGCAAACTGGGGCCGGGTGGCGGAATCTGGCAGGTTGTGACTGTGCGCCGCGACGGGGTTGGCATGGCTCACGCCCAGATGCAGCGCGCCGACGACCACAAAACCCTGAAGACGTTGGCGACTGTCGCCCTGCAGGACCCTGCCCTATTCGAGCGCATGAACGAAGCCTGATAATGCTACGGCCCCCCGGAGGAGAGGGGGGCCTTTGATTGGGTCAACATCAAAGACCATCGGCATTAATGTGCTTGTGCCCAATTCGCCGCAATACCGGCCTCAGCGATCAGGGGAATGCTCAGCTTAGCTGCGCCCTCCATGGCTTGGCACACGACTCGAGCAGTGATTTCTAACTCGGCATCGGGAACTTCGAGCAATAGCTCGTCATGGACCTGGAGCAGCAGGCGGGCGCTGAGCTCCTGTCCGTTCAAGGCCGCAGGCAAGCGAATCATGGCGCGCTTCATTATGTCGGCGGCTGTACCCTGGATCGGGGCATTTATCGCTTGGCGCTCGGCACCGGCACGCTTGGACATATTGGTGTCATTGGTGCCATGGATATGGCACTTGCGGCCGAACAAGGTTTTTACATAGCCATTCTTGCGTGCAAAAAGCTTTGTCTCCTCCATCCAATCGCGCAGCTCGTGAAAGCGATCGAGATAGTCTTTGATGAATGCCACAGCCTCGCCGGTGGTAATCCCCAGTTGCTTGCCGAGGCCGAAGCCACTTATGCCGTAGATGATACCGAAATTAATCGCTTTGGCCTTGCGCCGTAGCTCCGTCGTCATCGAAGCCAACGGCACCCCGAACACTTTGGAGGCGGTAAGGGCATGAACGTCGATCCCTTCCCGGAACGCCTGTTTCAGCGCCTCGATGCCGGCGATTTCGGCGACCAGACGCAGTTCAATCTGGGAATAGTCCACCGATAGCAACTTCGTTCCCGGCGGCGCCACGAAGGCGGCACGAATCCGTCTCCCGTCCTCACTACGAATCGGGATGTTCTGGAGGTTGGGATCACTTGAGGCCAACCGGCCGGTGCTGGTCGCCGAAAGAGAAAATGAGGTGTGGACGCGCCCAGTCTTGCTATCGATCTGCTCTGGCAGCGCATCGCTGTAGGTATTCCGGAGCTTTGCCAGTTGGCGCCAGTCGAGCACCTTCTGAGCAATTTCGATACCCTGTTCAGCCAGCGGCTCCAGGGTGGCACTATCGGTGGAAAAGCTACCGGTCTTGCCCTTACGCCCACCCGCAAGACCCATTTCATTGTAAAGCACATCACCAAGTTGCTTGGGCGAACCAATATTAAACGGATGTTTAGCCAGTCGATGAATCTCTCCCTCCAATTCGAGCAATCTTATAGAGAAATCGCGCGAAAGGGCAGAAAGCACGGCTCGGTCAACGCAAATCCCATTCCGCTCCATCGCCGCGATGATCGGAACCAGCGGCCGCTCCAAAGTTTCATAGACCGCCGTCATGTGCTCTAGCGCGAGTCGCGGCTTGAGTATCCGCCAAAGCCGCAGCGTGATGTCGGCATCCTCGGCGGCATACCGGCAGGCCCGGTTAAGCTCGACCCGATCAAAACTAATCTGCGATTTGCCGGTGCCGGTCACCTCCGAATATTTAATAGTCTTGTAGTCAAGATGCAGTTCGGCCAGCTCGTCCATGCCGTGGCCGTGCAGCCCGCCGTCCAGCACATAACTAATCAGCAGGGTATCATCGTAAGGAGTGACTTCAACGCCATACTGGCCAAGAACCTGTGCATCGAACTTCAGGTTGTGGGCAACCTTGAGTACGCCGCCATCCTCGAGCAGCGGCTTGAGCGCCGCCATTGCCGCTACAGGCTCAAGTTGAACTGGTGTTTCATAAAAGGTAAATCCACCATCGCGACTACCGGGCGCAATGTGTGCCAGTGGTATGTAACAAGCCTGCCCCGGCGCCACAGCCAAAGATATGCCGACTAGGGTTGCGGTGCTCGGGGTAAGCGATGTGGTCTCGCAGTCCACCGCAACCACTCCGGCCTCGTAAGCCCGCGCGATCCAACCTGACAGCGCCTCAATGGTCTGAACTAGCTCATAGTGAACGGGGGCGGCCTCGGGTATGGCCGGAACTCGCACCAAATAGCCACCGATTTTCAATTCAGCCCCGATGCGGGCGACTACGCTTTTGAACCCCTGTTCCAACAAGAAGGGAAACAGGATTTCTGGATCGGGCCGCCGGGCTTGCAATTCATCAAGCGGCACCGGTACCGGCGCGTCGCCGGCCAGCTGTACAAGACGTCGCGACAGTCGGGCTTGGTCGGCAAACTGAATTAGAGCTTCGCGGCGCTTGGGCTGTTTGATCTCCCCGGCCCGGGCGAGCAAGGTTTCAAGGTCGCCGAACTCAGTAATCAACTGGGCGGCGATCTTGACGCCGATGCCGGGAACGCCGGGAATATTGTCCGTGCTGTCACCGGCTAGGGCCTGGACCTCGACGACCTTTTCCGGAGCAACCCCAAACTTTTCAAATACTTCGGCTGGGCCGATCATGCGGTCCTTGATCGGATCGAGCATCAAAACACCGGGGCCGACCAGTTGCATCAAGTCCTTGTCAGACGAAACGATAGTCACCGCCCGTCCGGCTGCGCGGGCCAGGCCAGCATATGCGGCGATCAAGTCATCAGCCTCGAAGCCCTCCACCTCTAACGCTGGCACATTAAAGGCGCGAGTCGCCTCACGCACCAGGTCAAACTGAACCACCAGCTCGGGCGGTGGCGCCTCGCGATTGGCCTTGTAAGCGGGAAAGAACTCGGTCCGGAAGTTGGTGGCACGACTGGTGTCAAACACCACCGCCACCGTCTCCGCCCTGGAGTCAGCCAGCACCTTCATGAGCATATTGACGAAACCCAGCACCGCGTTAACCGGCGTGCCATCGGCGCGGTTCAACGGTTGCACGGCATGGAAGGCCCGGTAGATGAAACCGGAGCCATCCACTAGATAAAGCGTCCCTGGAAGGACAGTGTTTTCGGCAGAATCGATCATGAGTGGATCATGGCCGAAGGCCGTACGGATGTCGAGACGTTCAACAAGTCCATAACATCACCAAGTTATCTCGCTGAGGCTTTCCAACGCTTGTACTGCCCCTAGAACCCCATGCTATAAGGTTGCTTGTGAAACTGCCGGCTCCTCTCACCGTACGGTCCGCCATGCTCCGCCCGCTGCTTTTTCCCGCCTTGCGCTCCCCCGCCTTGCGCTCCCCCATGGTTACGGCGCTTATGGCTGCGCCCTTGCTGGCGCTGGGGCTTACCGCCTGCTCTGCGTCTAAGGACGAACTCGCCTATGTTGAGCGCCCGCCAGAACAGATCTATGCCGAAGCGGCAACTGCGATGGAGGATCAGGAGTACAAAAAATCGGCCAAATTGTTTGACGAGGTTGAGCGCCAGCATCCCTATTCGCAGTGGGCCACCCGCGCCCAATTGATGGCTGCCTATTCGCACTATCAGAACGTCAAATACGACGACGCTGTCCTGGCGCTTGAACGCTACATCCAGCTCCATCCCGGCAGCGAGCAGGTCGGTTACGCCTATTACCTCAAAGGGCTGTGCTACTACGAACAGATTACCGATATAGGTCGGGATCAAAAGATTACCAAGCAAGCACTTGATGCCCTCAGCGAAGTTGTGCGCCGTTTTCCCGAAAGCGAATACTCTCGCGACGCCAAGCTTAAGATCGACCTCACCACCGACCATTTGGCCGGCAAGGAAATGGAGATTGGCCGCTTCTACCTGCGCCAACAGAATTACATGGCGGCGCTCGGACGCTTCCGCAACGTAGTCGACAACTATCAGACCACTAGCCACACTGCCGAAGCCTTGCACCGGCTGGTCGAATGCTACCTGTCGGTTGGCCTTAACAGCGAGGCGCGTCGTGCCGCCGCCATCCTCGGCCATAACTTCCCGGGAACCGACTGGTATGAGGACAGTTATTCCCTGCTGGCCAGCCTCGGGCAGAAGCCGGACCACCTGAAGTCGGTGGAGTTCAAGGGCGCAATGCCCGCCCCGACCGTCATCGGCACTGATAGCGGCGGGCAGGAACCTAGCAAGGCCGAGTCGCACCGCATTCCCACTGAAGCCGATGGTGAACCAAACCAGGGCCTAATAAGCCGAGCCTGGGACTCTTTACTAGGCAGAGATGGGCATAAATCCAAACCGGCCAAGGTGGAATCGCCGACAATTGAACCCGCTGCGGTTGTTGAACCGGTACCGGAACCAGCACCGGCACCGGCACCGCCTGCACCAAAGGCCCCAGCTCCGCAAGCACAAGCCGAACCGGAACAGTCAGGGCCACAGGACACCAAGTCGTTCTGGCGCAAGGGCTGGGATTCCATATTCTGAGTTACTGAGTTACTAAGTTACTGAGCTGATAAATAAGTGAATTACTGAATTCTGACTCTGATCGGGGCGGCGCTCGCCCATGCTGGTATCGTTGGTTATCCGGGATGTTGTGCTGATCGAACGGCTGACACTGGCCTTTCGCTCCGGCCTTTGTGTGCTCACCGGCGAGACCGGCGCCGGCAAGTCGATTCTGCTTGACGCGCTCGGCTTAACCCTGGGCGCCCGCAGCGACAGCGGTTTGATCAGGCGCGGCGCTGACCAGGCTGCGGTTGCCGCCGAGTTCCAACTCGCCGCCAACCATCCCGTTTTTGCCATATTGCGCGAGCAGGGACTGGACGGTGCCGACACCGTAACCTTGCGCCGAGTAATTTCGGCGGACGGCCGCTCACGGGCCTTTGTCAATGACCAACCAATCGGGGTTGCACTGCTGCGCCGACTCGGCGAGGAGCTGGTCGAAGTCCACGGCCAATTCGACACCCACGGTTTGCTCGATCAGCGGACCCATGGCGACGTGCTTGACGCCTATGCCGGGCTGGAAACCGAGGCGGCTCGAGTCGCTGCCTCGTGGCGGGCTTGGCGCCAAGTTGAGCAGGCTCGGGGCCGGGCCGACAGCGACACAGCCCGCGCCCGTGCCGAAGAGGACTATCTGCGCCACGTCGTTGCAGAACTTGACCAACTGGCTCCCCAGCCCGGTGAGGAACGGTATTTGGCCGAGACTCGAGCCGTGCTTATGAATCGGGAAAAGCTGATTGAGGCGATCAACACCGCTTATTCAGACCTGGGAGGCGAGCGTGGGGCCGAACGAGCCATCGCCGCCGCCATGCGCCTGCTTTCACGTGCCGCCGACAAGGCCGGAGGTAGGCTCGACGGGGTGATCGGGGCGCTTGACCGTGCTACAGCCGAGCTAGCCGAGGGGGTGTCAATGCTCCAGAACATCTCCTCCGATCTCGACACCGAATGCGAAAACGTCGAAACCATCGAGGAGCGCCTTTTCGCTCTGCGCGCCGCCGGTCGCAAGCACTCAGTTGAGGTAGACAAGCTTGCGGCCTTGCGCGACGAGTTCGCGACCCGAATCGCCTTAATAGAGGATCAGGGCGACGAAATGATTAGGCTCGCCCGCGAGTCGGCCCGCTGCCGAGCCGCCTATCTGGAAACGGCTCAGGCCCTCGCCGCCAACCGCCAGGAAGCGGCCCTCAGGCTTGACGCCGCCGTTGCCTATGAACTGCCGCCACTCAAGCTTGACCGCGCCCGCTTCACCACAGTTGCCACGATCATGGCGGAAAGCGAGTGGGGGGCGGCCGGTATCGCCCGCGTCGCCTTTCAGGTCGCGACCAATCCGGGAGCACCAGCCGGGCCGCTCAACAAAATCGCCTCAGGTGGTGAACTCGCCCGTTTTATGCTGGCGCTCAAGGTAGTTTTGGCCAGCACCGGCACCGTGCCCACCCTGGTCTTTGATGAAGTCGACGCCGGCATCGGTGGCGCCGTCGCGGCGGCAGTAGGCGAGCGGCTGGAAAGGCTGGGCAAAGAGGTCCAAGTTTTGGTGGTCACTCATAGCCCCCAAGTCGCGGCGCGGGGCGACGGGCACCTTCAGGTCCGCAAAAGTCAAAAAGGCGAGCAAACCCTCACCGACGTGGTGGAACTTACCGGCGAGGAGCGGCGCGAGGAAATCGCCCGTATGCTGTCCGGCGCCCGCACCACCCCCGAAGCCAGAGCCGCAGCGGCGGCGCTGATCACGGGTGGGGAAAAGGGAGCTAATGAATGAACGAGAAAAAGAACACAAAAAATATCCCCGCTCAAGATACTCCCGCCGCAGTTTCCATGGCGCCAGACCATCAATCCGCCTATCAGATAGTAAAGGCCATAAACCGCCCAAAAGAAAATGGCGGCCTATCTTGATAGCGAACACTTCAAGAGCAAACTTGACATCGCCATCGGGGAAGTCGTAAAATCAAAATTGGTCGGTGGTGTGATCGTCGTCAACACATCGAATCAATCGATCGCACCAGCACCGCCGATCGCACCGCCACCGCCGAGTGGAGTGTCACCGCCGAGTGGAGTGTCACCACCGAATGGAACGCCATCATGACCAACACACAAGTCGCGCACGATATCATTCGCGATCACCAGAGAGCGTGTCCGGTCGACGTCGTGACCTTGGATGAGAGATTGGGGCTAAAGGTGTTCGCAGATGAATTGCCCCCCGGTGTTTCTGGGCAGATACTGAAAAAGCCCGCCTATGGCAGCGTGTCCGGTTACTCAATCATCGTCAACTCCAAGGAAGCACAGGAACGCCAGCGCTTCACCGTCGCCCATGAAATCGCGCATTTTATCCTTCACAGAGGCAAAATTGGCGACGGAATCCAGGAAAGCGCGCTGTACCGAGCAGTTGGCTTCGACAACCGGCAGGAGAGTGAGGCGAACAATATGGCAGTCGACATACTCATGCCCTGGCATTTACTCGTCCCTATCGTCGACGCGGCCCCCAAGACCCCGGCCGACTTGGCTAAAATATTCGGAGTCTCGGAAGTCGCAATGTCGATCCGGTTGGGACTGCCCACCTAAGGCGACGATGCCGCCACCTAAGCCTTTTTCACAAACTCTGATTTTAAGTTCATCGCGCCGATGCCGTCGACCTTACAGGCGATGTTGTGGCCGTCGGTGGCGTCCACCAGCCGGATGTTTTTCACCTTGGTCCCACCCTTGACCACCAATGACGAGCCCTTGACCTTCAAATCTTTGATCACGGTCACGCTGTCGCCGTCGCTGAGCGCGTTGCCGTTGGCATCCCGGACACCCGGTTCCTGAGCCGCGTCCGGGGCGGCCTCGGGGTTCCATTCATGGGCACACTCGGGGCACATCCACAGGGAACCATCCTGATAGACATGCTCCGACTTGCACTGGGGGCACTTCATTTCATTTTCCACTATGGTCCTCGACACTTGGAAGGGGCGGCCCCTGCTTTCAGGTCTCCCGATACGCCTTCCACCCCGCCGCCCGCAACACACAAGCCGGGCACGCGCCGCAGCCATGCCCACACTCGCGCAGTTCCGAGCGGTCGCCTTGGTAACAGGTATGAGTTTCCACGCGAATCAGCTCCACCAACTCAGGGCCGCCGAGCGACTCGGCCAGTCGCCACGACGCCGCCTTGTCCAGCCACATCAAGGGCGTGTCGATCACGAAACGCTGACTCATACCTAGATTGAGCGCCAACTGCATGGCCTTGATGGTGTCGTCGCGGCAATCGGGATAACCGGAAAAATCGGTCTCGCACATGCCACCTACCAGATGCCTCAGCCCTTGACGATGGGCGACGATGGCGGCAAAGGTCAAAAACACCAGATTGCGACCGGGAACGAAGGTGGTGGGCAGGCCATTCTCCGCCATCACGATGGCCATATCGCGGGTAAGCGCCGAGTCGCTTACTGCGTGCAGCGAGGCGAGATCACATAGATGGTCGGTGCCCAATCGCCGCCCCCAGTCGGGCCGGAGCGCGGCCATTTGTTCGCGCACCAGCAACCGGCACGTCATCTCGACGGCATGGCGCTGGCCGTAATCAAAGCCGATGGTCTCCACATGCTGGAACCGGCTAAGCGCCCAGGCCAGGCACGTAGCCGAATCCTGACCACCGGAAAACAATACCAACGCCCGCGTGTGCCCGTCTTCCATGTGCCCGTCGCCTATATGCCCGTCTTCAATGTGCTCCCCACGCCTTGATGCCCCCACTCCTTGACACCAAGAAGTGCAGGTAAAATCGACGCCCCATTTGACGCAGCCCGACCCAGATGATTTAACAGGTCCAACAGCCCTCCGGGAAGAGAACCGATCCGATGTCCAAGCCACGCACCCTGTTTGACAAGATCTGGGACAATCACATCGTCCACGCCCAGGAGGACGGCACCTGCATCCTGTACATTGATCGCCATCTCGTCCACGAAGTCACCAGTCCCCAAGCATTCGAGGGACTGCGGATGGCCGGGCGGAAGGTGCGCCGGCCAGAGGCGACACTGGCGGTTGCCGATCATAACGTCCCGACCACCGACCGTTCGGTCGCCATTGAAGACGCCGACAGCCGCATCCAAATTGAAACACTGGAAGCCAACGTCCGCGACTTTGGCGTGCCCTATTTTGGCATGAACGACATTCGGCAGGGCGTGGTGCATATCATCGGGCCGGAGCAGGGCTTTACCCAGCCTGGCATGACCATCGTCTGCGGCGACAGCCACACCTCGACCCACGGCGCCTTCGGCGCTTTGGCCTTTGGTATTGGCACCTCCGAGGTTGAGCACGTTCTGGCCACCCAGTCGCTATTGCAAAAGCCAGCAAAAAACATGCGAATCAGCATAAACGGTATGTTGCCGCCTGGGGTGACGGCCAAGGATATTGCGCTAGCGGTGATCGGAACCATCGGAACCGCTGGCGGAACCGGCTATGTCATTGAATATGCAGGCCAAGCCGTGCGCGATCTTTCGATGGAAGGTCGGATGACCCTGTGCAACATGACCATCGAGGCGGGCGCAAGGGCTGGCCTGATTGCCCCCGATGGGAAGACTTTCGATTATCTCATGGGACGGCCGATGGCGCCCAAGGCCGGGGTATGGGAACTGGCGGTGGCTTTTTGGCAGACCCTGCCCGGTGACAAAGATGCGGTTTTCGACTGTGAAATAGCCATTGATGCTGCGACTTTGGTGCCGCAGGTCACTTGGGGGACCAGTCCGCAAGACGTGCTGCCGATTACCGGCACGGTACCGGATCCAACCAATGTCGCCGACCCTGGCCACCGTGCTGCGGTCGAGCGGTCCCTGGACTATATGGGCCTGACGCCGGGAACGCCGCTATGCGAGGTCAAAATCGACCGGGTGTTCATCGGCTCTTGCACCAACGGCAGGATTGAGGATTTGCGCGCCGCTGCCGCTGTAGCCAAGGGCCGCCAAGTAGCCGCAGGCGTTAACGCTATGGTCGTGCCTGGCTCGGGGCTGGTTAAGCATCAAGCCGAGGAAGAAGGTCTGGACGTCGTTTTTCGCAACGCTGGCTTTGAATGGCGCGAACCTGGCTGTTCCATGTGCCTTGCCATGAATGCCGACAAACTGGAGCCGGGCGAGCGCTGCGCCTCCACCTCCAACCGCAACTTTGAGGGCCGTCAAGGCCGTGGCGGCCGCACCCATTTGCTCAGCCCGGCCATGGCTGCGGCGGCGGCGGTTACCGGCAAACTGACCGACGTTCGCACCCTGAATTATCTCTGAGCACCCCCCTAATACCAATAGCCTTTTATGCTGACCCATCAAAGGCCCCCTCAGACGGCGGGCGCCTGCATCCGCAGGCTTGCCTTCGCGCCACGAGGCGCGCGGCGGCAGTCACCGCCGAATACCTAACGCCCGAGTCGCCGTCTCAAGCCAAGCGGCGGCGTCGGGCTCTAGCAGCGGCACCAGGGTTTCCCGCACCCGCCGGTGGTAGCAATCGAGCCAGTCGCGTTCAGTCGGCGACAATAGACCGTACTCGACCAGGGCAATATCGATCGGTGCCAGCGTCAGAGTCTCAAATTCAAGCATCGCCTGCCCGCCGACGGCAGAAGCCTTACAGACCCGTACTGCTTGCAAGTTCTCGATGCGGATACCATAGGCACCAGGAACATAGCAGCCGGGCTCGTTGGACAGGATCATGCCCGGCCTCAGCGCGACCTGATTGGGACGCTTGGAAATACGCTGCGGCCCTTCGTGAACGCTGAGATAGCTGCCGACCCCGTGTCCGGTGCCGTGGTCATAGTCGAGGCTGGCATCCCATAACGGCCGACGGGCCAGCACATCAAGCTGACTACCGGTGGTGCCGATGGGAAAGCGAACGGTAGCAAGTGAAATGTGGCCTTTGAGCACCAAGGTAAATCGTACACGCATTTCAGCGCTAGGAACACCGATAGCAATGGTGCGGGTAACGTCGGTCGTGCCGTCAAGGTACTGGCCACCGCTATCAACCAGATAGAGACTTCCTGGCTCAAGCTGGCGGTCACTGGCGGCGGTTACACGGTAATGGACGATAGCCCCATTTGGCCCTGCCGCCGAGATGGTGTCAAAACTGAGATCGCAAAACAGTTCGCCTTCGCGCCGGAAGTCCAGCAGTCGTTCGGCAGCGGCGCTTTCGTTGACACCGCCCCGAATCACCGCCCCCTCCAGCCAGTGAAGGAAACGCACCAGCGCCACGCCATCGCGACGGTGCGCAGCCCGTGCGCCCTCCAGTTCCACCGCTGACTTGCAGGCTTTGGGCAAAGCGCAAGGGTCGGTAGCGCGCTCAATGGTAGCTCCGGCGGCAACAAGCCGGTCAAGCAGCCACACCGCTGCCGTCACGGCATCAATCTGGACCGAAAGGCGCTCGTGCCCCAGCCGATCCAACGCCGCTCCCAGCGCTTGAGGCGGATGCACCGTCACCCCCGGACCGAAATGACCGGCAAGATCAGGTCCAAGCTTGCACCGGTCGATGAACAATTCTACCCGGCAGTCGTCAAAAGCAATCGCGAAGGTCAGCGGCAGCGGGGTTCGCGGCACGTCGCCGCCCCTGATGTTAAGCAGCCAGGCGATTCCATCGGGTTGGGTCAGCACCACCGCGCCAACTCGGTTCGCGCGCAAGGTCTCGGCCAGCGCCGCGCGCTTTATCTCAGCGGGACAACCGGTGAATGACAAAGCATGAGGCCTTACCTGAGCCAGGGGCGGTGGCGGCTGGTTGGACCACACTGCATCCAGCGGATTGTCCCCGACCGCGACTAAGACGATGCCGGCCTTGGCCAGTTTCGGCCGGGTCTTTTCCCACCAGTTGACGGTATGCAGCCAGGGATCAAAGCCGACACGACCGCCACAGGGGAAAGCCGCAACCAACCAAGATATGAGCGGGTCCTCGACCAAATGAAGGAACTCATAGTCACGATCGGAAACTTCTGCCCGCGCCTGGAGAGTATAGCGCCCGTCGATGAACACCGCCGCCCGCCCGGTCAGCACCACCGCCATTCCCGCCGAACCGGTAAAGCCGGTGAGCCAAGCCAATCGTTCGGCCCGCGCTGGTACATACTCGCCCTGGTGCTCGTCGGAACGAGGCACCAAGAAACCGTCAAGGCCCCGCCGCGCCAGTTCCGCCCGCAAGGCCGCTAGCCGCGAGTGATGATCATCAATGGTCACGCAAACTCCTCAAAAAACATGGCACAATTCCATTGTTACCAGTCAGATTGAAACAAGGCACCATAAATGAAAACATCCGCCGAACAATGACGAATGGGGAAGGAGGGCTTGGATATCGGGTCCGTTCCAGCTAACATTCAGAAACATTGGGACATGGTAGCGGGAGTGACGGACGGTGAGATGGCACGTTTCATAACCTCACAGCAATACGACACAATAACGTATGAGGGAAAGACGTCGGCATTGGCGGTCTCACCGTTGGAGTGTCATCCTGACCGCCAGATCAGGGACAGACTTAAAAGCATCGTCAGGAGAACACCGCAGCTGCGTCGCGGCTATATCGGCAATTGGGTTGTAGACGACAACAAGGTGTTCCTGACCGGCATTGAGGTTCAGGCGGCACCGGTGAGCCGTTATTCACGACGAAAATCTAGACTGGAGCCGCTGCCGCTTGATCAAATTTTTCCCGATGCGGCCAGCCCGATCAACTCAGGCCCGATCAACTCAGGTCCAGTCCACGCCACCTGGATTAATGGCGTACTGGTAATTGGCGAGGCCCGCGGGTTGCTCGAACGACTTAGGGGGAGGACATCGTTCACCCCGGAATCAATAATCGCCGTCCATGCCGGTGTCATTGAACAGGTCTTGATCTTTCGAACCATTCCGACCGTTTCGGCCATCGGCTACACCATGAGGATCACCGCGAAAAGGCTGTTGTCCAAACTGTTGGGCGGCATTCCATCGAAACTTACCAAATTAAAACTTCGGTGGCGTGGAGCGGCCCAGTCTTGAGGAGTATTCAGTCGTAAGGATTATTCATTCGTGAGGATTATTCATTCGTGAGGATTATTCAGTGTGACTACGCTGCCGATCAGTTGTAAAGCGCCTCATTTGTAGGGATTAGGCTAAATTGCTATTTATCGTACAATATTCTGTAGAATCTTAGCCGATTCCTGACTGTCGCAGTGCTTTACAATCCAATCGATTGCTCCCGCCCGGTCAATTGGGCTCATGTAAGTATCATTTTCAGCAATGTTCATAAAGAATAATTCACCTGACAATGACTTGACTATGCATTGCGTTTTCATATAGAATTCGCCACTTCGCGTCATGATAGGGGCAAAGTCGAACCGGGCAATTACTCCAGGTCCGTCTATACTATCCAGATCGCCTTTAGCTGACCCTACAATCTCCCGGCCGAAGAACTCCATGGTGTGATCAATAAATTTAAGAGTTTCTCCGATGAAGCCCAGAGCGGCCTTCTGGCCGTGGCTGTGGGCAAACGCGGACAGGCAACTGGCGATTGCTAGGCTTAACGCCATTTCTTCCTCGACGCCTTGCTCCCGGCATTTCGTAATTGCGGACGCCAACGTATCATTGATGATCATTGCCGCGCGATCCAGCGGGGATTCCGGCGGCGCTTCATCCTCAAAAAGAACCGGGGACGCCTGCTCCCTCATTAGTTTGTCTTCCATAATTTTACCATCATACGCCTCGACCATGCGCACCTGAAGGATGCAAAAATCAGGAAATGTTGTTGCGGAGCGAACGACGAGCATGATAGAGGAGGGCTATGATCTGGTTGTCTCAAAATGGCAACTCGCAGCGGAGTGAATCAATGTTATCCGAATTGGTAGTGGCAAAGCTTGAAGGTGTCAATCAGGCAACCCTCCTCTCCGGCCTAGCCGGTAAATCATACACTGTCGGACAGGTCGCCACAACCGGGAATGGAATGGGGACAATGCTGTTCCTGACTCCGGATGGCGGAGCTGCGGCGGCGGGACAGGGTGCCGTCGCCCTGAAGCTCGAGGGCACGCGGCAGATGGCTCAGATGTCAGGGCTAGTCGGCAAGTCGGTGACAATCGGCAAGGCGCCATTAGTGGCCGGTGGTACCGGTAACTGGGCTGCATTTTATCCGAAGGCGGCCTTGGCGGGCAAGGGGCTTGCGGGGGCCGGCGCCGCTGGGCTGGGTGGTGCTGGGTTGGGTGGTGCTGGGCTGGGTGCCGCAGCCGCAGCCAACACCCAGCTTATCATGATGAAGCTTGAAGGGGCGACAGCGGCGCAGGCTCCATTACTTTCAGGAAAGACATTCACCGTAATCAAGTCAACCGCTGCGGCGGGTGAGCCCGGCAAATGGCTATTCCTTCAGCCGGTCGGTGGTGCCGCAACCAAAGATATAGTCGTTCTTAAGGTCCAGCATGCCGCAGCCCAGTTGCCAATGCTTGTCGGCAATACTTTCACCTTTGAACAAGGTCCGATCATAGCTGCGGATAATGCCAGCAAGTATGTTTTTCTCAAACCCGCAGCGGGATTGACGGGCAAGAGCTTGGCCGGAACGGCAGCTGCGGCCAAGGGCGCGGCGGCGGCAGGGCTGGTCGATGGTGGCGCGAGCGGCTTTACCCCTGCCATGAAGGTTGTCGCGCTGAAAACGATCGGCACAGGAACTGGAACTTCCGGAACTGCAACCCTTACTGCTGGCAAGACTTTGGCCACTTCGGCGGCGACCAAGGGCACTGCGGCGGCCAAAACCATCTGGGCCGGCACGGGACTGAGTCTTGGCCTAGGCTGTGGATTGGGTGCCGCAGGACCAATCATTCTCGGTGGCCTTATCGCCGCCGCTGGCTATGGGGTTTACCACTATCGAAAGAAAATCGGCCTAGTAGGCGTTGATAGCGATGAAGATATCTCGGAAGCTCTTTCTTAGCTAACGCCACTGATGCCATCAGCACTACTCCAACTCGGGAGTAACGCTGTATCGGAGCGCAAATGCTATGAGTGCCCTCCTCCCTGGCGGGTTAGGATGTGAGTTTCTTGCAACCGGCGCAGCCAAGGGTGCCAATGCCTGTTGCGCCGGGGCCGGAGGTTTGAAGGCGTCAACTGCGGCGGGTCTAGTCGGGCATATCTATCCGACGTCAATCACTCTGGGAGGAGCGGCGCTTTCCGTCGGCGCGTACAAAACGCCGGGCGTCGTACAATTTTGTATGGCCAAGGGCCTTGGCCTTGGTACGGGCGCTGGCATTGGATTTATTGGCCCCCTGGTCTTGGCTGTAGCCGGGGTGTTTGGCGTCTCGGCCATTCATGGTCATTTCAAGAAACATCATGATTCTGCCCGCACTTCATCAGTGGCGGTCCGCTCGGCAATTCTGGAAGCCGAGGCATTACTTGGCGCGATGGTTGTCAATACCCTGGCTCCCGGTCGGCCAGAGCGCAGATTCTCATTGAGGGTCAAGGTTCCTCCAGGAGCGATGTTTGTGGTCTGGAGCAACCGGGACGGAACCGAAGGTAGAACTGCGGCGATTGATATTTCCTTCCGCAGTGTACACTTCAAAGACGCCAACTTCGACGCTAATGGAATAAAGCAATTGATCTGTCCACGCATTAACAAGATATTCGATATTAAAAAGTCGATAATTGTACGCCGCGAGCGTGGGCACTTTGCTGTCAGTTTGCGAGTTTTTGCTGGTGGGGTTAACAGCTGGATGTCGTGGATTGAAATTCTGACCCGCATCGACCAGGAGTAACTGCGATGCCCTTTATTATTTTTATTGTAGCGGCCC
>JBAXKX010000026.1:0-18049 GCA_037135115.1 Rhodospirillaceae bacterium | reverse complement strand
CCTTGCCTTGTCGGCCCGGATTGTTCGGTCATGGTTTCCTGTCGGCGTCGGCATAGCTTATGACACCGTATGATTAATTATCTTCGCGGGCAAACCGTGTTTCGCATTTTGCGGTGTTGGGTCGTTTAATTATTGGCGAGAGAGATTAATTGATCACATTACCCGCTCGCATCGTCTTCATGTTCCATATTGTCCAGTACCGACCAAATTTCACGGAAGACGTCGGCTCGTGTTAGCGTCTCGTCGAGGCGATCCTTAACGCAGTCTGGATGGTAGAGCATTGCTAATTCGAGCTTAAACCGGTCAAAGCGGCTGATGCCCTCCTGTGTGAGTTCCGAGACGGCGGCGCGGGCTTTGGCATTTTCCTCCTTTGCCCGGGCGAGCTTGCTGGCGGTTGTGGCCGGTTCGGCCTTGTTGGTTGTGGCCGGTTCGGCCGTGGTTGATTTACCTCGGTGCGAATGGGCGGGCAGCGGCGGCAGTCCGGTCTGCCGTAGCAGCCATTGGAGCTTGTTGTCGAGACTGCAATAATCGGAATTAAGGCGACGGATTTTCTGTGTAAACATTTCCAGCAGCGCGCGCAGGAACGGATCGACATTTGCCAGCTTCTGTTCGAACAAATTGCGGCTGACGGTAACTACGGTCGCGGTCTCCAGGCACCGCACCGTGGCCGAGCGTCGTTCGTTGTCGATCAAGGCCATCTCGCCGACCACCGAATTTCCTGGCAGAACCGTGATCAGGGTTTCATCCTGTCCTGAATGTTTGTAAATGCCAACCTGACCGCTTTGGATATAATAGGCGCATTCGCCGAAGTCACCTTCGCGAATTAGGGTGTCGCCAGGAAACAAAACTTTGCGGTCAAGTACCCGCTTGTGCGGCGCCATAACCACGTCCTTCAGCTTGCTCGCAACTTGCCAAACATAGCGTTAGATGGAATCTCCGATCAAACATCTTGAGCGCATCTGATCAAGAAAGTCTTAGATTCGCCACATGAACTGCGAGCCGGGGCAAAAAACACGTCTTTGCCGTTGCGCAAGAGCGGCGCCGCTGTTAGACCCGGCGAAACGTCGGCGCGGCGATCCGTTCCGGCTGTCCCTCAATACCAGGAGATTGCTTATGCCCGTCGCCGTCGCTCCGGCCGGATTCGCCGATTGCAAAGTCAGGGACATTTCATTGGCCCAGTGGGGCCACAAGGAAATAGCTATTGCCGAAACCGAGATGCCAGGCCTGATGGCGTTGCGGACGGAGTACGGCGCTGCAAAGCCGTTGAGTGGTGCCCGCATCGTCGGCTGCCTGCATATGACGATTCAGACTGCCGTGCTGATCGAGACTCTGATTCATCTCGGCGCTTCCATACGTTGGTCGTCCTGCAACATTTTTTCGACTCAGGACCATGCCGCAGCGGCGATTGCCGACCAGGGCATACCGGTCTTTGCCTGGAAGGGTGAAACTGAGGAGGAGTTCTGGTGGTGCATCGAGCAAAGCTTGCGCGGTCCCGATGGCTGGACCCCAAACATGATTCTGGACGACGGCGGCGATGTCACACAGATCATGCACGACAAGTACCCCGAGATGCTGAAGGACGTGCGCGGCATATCGGAGGAAACCACTACGGGTGTGCATCGCCTCTATGAGATGATGAAGGCCGGAAAATTGCTGGTCCCCGCCATCAACGTCAATGACAGCGTCACAAAGTCAAAGTTCGACAATCTTTATGGTTGCCGCGAGAGTCTGGTGGACGGCATCAAGCGCGCCACCGACGTGATGATGGCTGGCAAGGTCGCGGTGGTCTGCGGCTACGGAGACGTTGGCAAAGGCTCTTCCGCCTCCCTGCGCAGCCAGGGCGCCCGGGTCATGGTCACCGAAATCGATCCGATCACCGCGCTACAAGCCGCCATGGAAGGCTATCAAGTCACCACCATGGATGAGGCGGCTTCGCTTGGCGATATCTTCGTCACCGCCACCGGCAACGTCGATGTGATCACTATTGATCATATGAGGGCGATGAAGGACCGAGCCATTGTCTGCAATATCGGGCACTTCGACAGCGAGATACAGATCGACTCGCTGCGCAATTACCCCTGGGAAGAAGTCAAGCCGCAGGTAGATGAGGTGGTTTTCCCCGATGGCAAGCGCCTGATCGTGCTGGCCAAAGGGCGACTGGTCAATCTCGGCTGTGCCACCGGCCATCCCAGCTTCGTGATGTCGGCCAGCTTCACCAACCAAGTGTTGGCCCAGATCGAGTTGTGGAACAACGCCGCCGGTTACGAATGCAAGGTCTACGTTCTACCCAAGCGGCTCGATGAAAAGGTCGCTCGGCTTCACCTGGACAAGGTCGGCGTCAAATTAACCCGCCTTTCGGACAGACAGGCAACTTATATCGGTGTGCCGGTGGATGGCCCTTACAAGCCAGATCACTATCGCTACTGATAGCAATTTCCTGGACCGGGGAAGATGCATTGCATCTTTCCCGGTGCGGGCCTTTGGTGGATTACCTGTTTCTACAGCGCCCGGACCTGCATCTTGATTGGACCTTCGGCGCGGCCGTTGATGAACTGGTCGACGTAGGGGTTGCCCGAGTGGTCGATTTCGTCGGTGCGACCGTGCCAGATGATTTTGCCTTGGTAAATCATGGCGATGCGGTCGGCGATTTTACGGGCCGAGGCCATGTCGTGAGTGATCGATAGCGCTGTTGCTCCCAGATCCTTGACACATTTGACGATCAGTTCATTGATGACGTCAGCCATAATCGGGTCGAGGCCGGTGGTGGGCTCGTCAAAGAAGATGATCTCGGGCTCGGTGGCTATGGTGCGGGCCAGCGCCACCCGCTTTTGCATGCCGCCCGACAATTCTGAAGGGGCCAGCCCCGCAACATCCTGCCCAAGTCCGACCGCAGCCAGCTTGGCCAATGCGATCTCCTTGGCTTGCGCCGGAGGCATGGCACAGCCCTGGACTAGGCCGAAGGCGACGTTTTCCCACACGCTTAGGCTGTCGAACAGCGCCGCGCCCTGAAACAACATGCCGAACTTGCGCAGCATCCGTTCGCGTTCGCTGCGGCTTTTGCGTGTGGTTTCCTCGCCGCAGACCATGATCGAGCCGGACTCGGGGCGCAGCAGGCCGAGAATGCACTTGAGCATCACCGACTTGCCCGTGCCGGACCCGCCGATCACCACCAGGGACTCGGCGCGGCCCACTGTAAGGTCAAGCCCGTTAAGCACGACCTTGTCGCCGAACCTCTTTTTAACGCCGCTAAGCACGATCATGGGGGGTGTGTCGGTCATTTGGAAAAGAACAGTCCGGTGATCAAATAGTTGCTGACCAGGATGAGAATGGAGGCCGAAACAACTGCGTTGGTGGTGGCCGTGCCGACGCCCTCAGCACCGCCCCGTGAGTGGTAGCCGTGATAGCAGCCCATCAGCGCGACAAAAAAGCCAAAGACCGAAGCCTTAACCAATCCCGAAACTACGTCCATAACTTCGAGGAATTCCCAGGTCTTGGCCAAGTAAATCGCCGGGTTAAAACCAAGCTTATATACAGCGACCAGAAAGCCTCCGAACACCCCGATGATGTCGGCGACTATCACCAGCAGCGGCAGCATGGTTAGGCCGGCAATCAACCGCGGCGTCACCAAATACTTCATTGGGTTGGTGGCAAGCGTGGTCAGCGCGTCGATCTGCTCCGTAACCCGCATGGTGCCGATTTCGGCGGCCATGGCCGCTCCGATTCGGCCAGCGACCATCAGCCCTGCCAGCACCGGCCCCAGCTCACGAGTGATCGACAGTACGACCACAGTGGCAACAGCGCTTTCGGCTTGGAAACGTGCAAAACCGGTATAGCTCTGCAGTGCCAGCACCATGCCGGTGAACAGCGCAGTCAGGCCGACAACCGGCAGTGAGTAATACCCGATGTCGATCATCTGACGGCCAATCAGGCGGAAATAGATCGGCGGGCGGAAGCAATGGCTGACGATGCGTGTTGTGAACAGCGTCAAACGGCCGGTCGCTTCGATGAAAACCAAGAAGGCGCGGCCAATTGCCGCTAAAAAGTCCATTTTTCCCCCTCGCAGGGCGGCAGCCACACCCGGCGGCAGCGCCGGGACAGGCTGGTGAGAATTTCATATCCAATGGTCCCGGATTCCTCCGCGACCGTATCCACACTTCGATGCGGTCCGATCAGTTCGGCCCACCCGCCCGGTTGTACCGCCCCATTGGGCAGTTCAGTTACGTCGGCGGTGATCAAGTCCATCGAAACCTGTCCCACCACCGGGGCCGGTTGGCCATCGATAAAAACCCGGCCGCGCCCCTCTTGTGAGCGCAGGCAACCGTCAGCATAACCGACAGCTATGGTAGCGATTCTGCCGGGCCGATCCATCTTGTGTTTAGCACCGTATCCAACCCCCTTACCCCTGTCAATGTCGCGGACCTGAAGAATGCGTCCCTTCATGGTAATCACTGACAGTTGGGGGTTGGTCGTCGTAGGCGTCGGGTTGATGCCGTAAAGCGCAGCCCCCGGTCGTACTAACTCTAGGTGGAGCGCTCGTGAGCGAAAAATCCCAGCGGAGTTGGCCAAGCTGCGGCGAGCCTTGGGCAGCCGGGCCAGCGCTAGGTGAAAGCGGCCGAGCTGAGCCACCGACATTGGATGCCCGGCCTGGTCGGCACAGGCAAGGTGAGACATCCAGCCGTGCAGCAATAGACCGTCCAGTCGCTCCGGTTGGGTGGCCAAGCTTAACACCGCACTGGTGTCGAGGCCGAGTCGGTTCATGCCGGTGTCTAAGTGAATCCAAGCCGGCAGAAGTTTACCGCTGCTCCAGGCAAATGCTTGCCAGCGTGCGATCTCCTCAAGGCTATTGAGGACCGGCGTTACCCGGTGGGCGACGTGCTCCTTCTCGTTGCCAGCCACCAAGCCCGAGAGGGCGACAATCTCGGCCTCGGGCAGAAGCGGGCGCAGCACAACCCCCTCATCGAGCGGTGCGACAAAAAAGGTGACGCAACCGGCAGCGGCTAGCGCCGGGGCAACCTTTTCCGCGCCCAGGCCATAGGCGTCGGCCTTGACCACCGCCGCGCATTCTGCCCGGGGCAACTTCCCGCGCAGGCCCAGCCAGTTGGCGACGATGGCACCCAGATTAACAGTGAGGACGGCCGTGGCCTCAAGTGGCTCAGGCTTAATCATAGGCGGGAACTGGTGTGGGATATGGTGCGCGATAGGGCTGGCGATAGGGCGGGCGATCGGAATCGTTATCGTAATCGGGTTCGGGAATTGAATCAATGTCCGTGAATTTGGTGAATTTGCCATCGAAGCGCATGGTGACGGTGCCGATCGGCCCGTGGCGCTGTTTGGCGATGATGCATTCTGCGATGCCGTAGGCATTCTCGCTCATCTTCATCCAGACAGCGTGTCTCTCGTTAAATCTTTCCTCGGTTTCATCGGGTCGCCTACTTGGGATGGTGCGTTCTAGATAATATTGTTCACGGTATACGAACATCACCACGTCGGCGTCCTGTTCGATCGAGCCCGACTCGCGAAGATCGGATAGCATTGGCCGCTTATCCTCGCGGGTTTCAACGGCGCGGGACAGCTGTGACAAAGCCAATACGGGTATTTCCAGCTCTTTGGCTACCGCTTTCAAACCGCGGGTAATTTCGGAGATTTCCTGTACCCGATTTTCCGAGCGGTTGATGCCGCCGCCGCGCATCAATTGGAGGTAGTCGATCACAATCAGGCCCAAATTGGCGGAGCGCTTAAGCCGCCGCGCCCGGGAGCGTAGCGTGCCAACCGTTATCGCCGGGCTGTCGTCGATGAAAAGGGACAGTCTGGACAAGTTCTGGAGGGCCTCGAGAAAGTCGGGAAAATTTGACTCCTTCAAATCGCCGCGTCTGATCTTGTCGCTCGAGATCTTGATTTCGTCGGCTAGCACACGATTAGCTAACTGTTCTCCTGACATTTCAAGCGAGAAAATTCCAACGGCCGCACCGTCCGTACCGCCGGTTCTCAAATATTCCTTTGCGGCATTGACGGCTATGTTGGTGGCCAATGCCGTTTTGCCCATTGACGGCCGACCAGCCAGGATGATCAGGTCGGATTTGTGCAAGCCGCCTAGCTTGAGGTCGAGGTCTTGCAGGCCGGTGGTGACGCCGGTGGTGTGGCT
Source organism: Rhodospirillaceae bacterium (assembly GCA_037135115.1). GTDB lineage: Bacteria > Pseudomonadota > Alphaproteobacteria > Azospirillales > Azospirillaceae > BOG-933. The sequence goes on along the minus strand of JBAXKX010000026.1, from coordinate 11,907 downwards.
TGTGCGCCTGTAAGCCACTCCGGCTGTATCTATGGCTGCCTTGAGGCCAACACTGATCGGCTGGAAGCCGCCCCTGATGTCGCCTTTCGTGGCGAGATCGAATAGGTGCTTTTCTGCGTCTTCGATCTGATCTTGGGCGGTTATTTTAATGTCGTGGCGGTATGCTTGGTTGAGCATATCTTCGCCAATTGCTATGAGCTGGCGGCGAATGTAGCTGCTGTGGATGGCGCGGCCGTAATCTTCAGCATTAACTATGGTTACGGCACAGGACGCCAGCTCGTTGATGTAGGCGGTGCCGCCGACTGCAACAAGGTCGGCATCGTTCTGGAAATAGGCCTTCATTGTGACCGGGTCCGCCGGCATACCGCGCTCGATCAAGCTGCTGATGTGAGCGAAGATGCGGCCGTGAGCCGGGCTATAAAAGTGCTCATGGAGCAGGAATTCGCTTACCTTTTCATAAGCGCGATTACTGACCAGCAGGGCACCAAGCAGCGCCTGCTCGGCTTCCTCATTGTGAGGCTGCATCGGGAATTCGGAGTGGGCATCTTCGGTCACGACGTTCTGGTACGCACTGCCCGGGTGGTACGTACTGTCCGGGTTATTCGGGGGTGGCGAATTAATGCTCATGCGCTATTATACCTGTCGAGCTGGCATGGGTAGCGTTTTCTTGATTGCCTGCCCTTTTGCGGCCTGGGGCGCGATAAACATGAACCAAAAGATCACCAGCCGAATCAGTTCCAAAGCCCCGAGCCTATATTCGGGCAAGGCAAGGGGCGGTGCCCCTGAACTACGACATAGGCCAGGAACACTATGGAAACCAATATACTTTCAAACCATCAGCGGCTGAGGTTGTTTGCGAGCAGTCCGCCTGCGAGCCCGCCCATTCCGATAACGGCGGCGTAGAGCATGTCCTTGCGGGCGGCAATATCGCGGGCCTCGGTGGCTGCTAGTATCTGTTCGCCAAGCACGGCGCCAGCCGCACGGGCCTCGGCAATCGCCGGGGAGAGTGGAGCGCGCACAGCAGCCGCAGCAATCGGCGCGGCAGGGCGCAGCCCGACCGCAGATAGCAGCGGGCCGGTCAGGGTGCCGCCAGTAAGTATATCAGCGACCACGACTCCGCCAATCACGCCAGCGGTCAGGACTAGGGTTCTGCCAAGGCCGCCAGCATCGGCGTCCGCTGCCGTCTGTTGCGCAGGCTGACTTTGGGCAAAGGCGGAAATGGGCAGCATTACAACCATTACGGCGACCCAGGACTTTAACATTGAAACGCTCCTCAAAATTAGGGCTGAAAACAAGCTCATATTAGGGGGAAATCGAGCGAACTGCCCGATAACCAATCCGACAAAGTCATTGGTTGGGACGGTATGAAACAAGTTCCCGTATCGGTGCTAACAGAACAATCGGTGCTACCAGAACCGCCACCATGGCCGGGAAGCGACAACGGCCGGATCGATTGCAGCTGCGGCGACTGGAACAACCTCGGGGACAACGGCGGGGACAACGGCGGCCGCAGTTGCTGCGACTGGGACAACCTCGGGGACAACGGCGATTGCGGTTCCGACGGCGGGCGCGGCTTCAAGGCCTAGCACGCGCAGGAGCGGACCAGACAACGCCCCGCTGGTAAAAATATCGGCGGCGATTACGGCGGTAATGACGCCAGCGGTAACGACCAGGGTCGTCAGCGATGACGAAGTTGCGGGGGCGGTGGTCTTGACCTGAGCGAGGTCGGATGCCCTCATATCGGTTTGGGCAAAGGCACCAACCGGCAGCAGGGTGATTGCGGCGGCAACTAGCAGGACGCGCATATGAACCTCTATGGGTAAATCATTAATGGGATAGTGGGCAGCGTCGGCCCACCTGGATCATGACCTGAGTTTATACATGATTTGCCAGGAGCGATAAGCAACTTTTTTCCTCGGATTATCGGCCAATGGCGCTCAAGAGCGATGTTGCTATGCTGGAAGCCCCCGCACCGGCACCAGCAGGCAGGCCGGCGATAATCGGGCGCAACATGGCAGCTTGACGGGCCGCTCCGGCACCGCTGCGGGTGGCGCTGGCAACCAGATTTGCCCCGCCGGTCATCAGTGGCCCGGTCAGGGTTCCGCCACTGATAATATCTGCCGCAACGAAACCTCCGATAATTCCAGATGTAACGACAATAACCCGTAGCGCGTTAATCAAGGACATTTGCGACGTGGCAGGTTCATCCTCCACCACCACGGCCTCGCCAGGGGTGTCGGGCGCCGGCCGGGACTGGGCGAAGGCGTGCAGCGGCAGCAGGAGGGCGATGACGGCGACGATGAGGACGACACGCACCTGCGTCGCGCCAGTTTCCAGGAGCATCATAAAGTCACGCTACCGGAAACCAGGGGGGTGCGCAAGGCCCGGAAATCTTCGGCCCGTAAAATCGGCAGATCCGGTCGCGACAAACGCCTATCCCCGCGTTATCACCAACGCCGTTAGGTCGTCGTCGAAGCTGCCCTTGGCTGCCAGTTTGGCGAGCAAGGAGCGTAGGAACTCCCGACCATCAGGTTCGGCCATGGACTCATGCACGATGGCGTCAAGCCCGCACTCGTCGAGGATGCCGCCTGCGACCGGTAACTCTACCGCTGCGTCGCTGTAAAGAAATAAACTTCCGCCCGGGGGAAGCTCGATAGACCGATTCTCGTACTCGGCCGAGGTGGTGACGCCAAGCAGCGGGCCGCTATTGTCGCCGATGGTCAGGTTCGTGTCGCCATGGCGCCACGCCATCGGTCTAGTGGCACCGGCCGAGGCGTAGAGGAAACGACTCTCGGCGGGATCAATTACCCCGGCTAGTACGGTTGCGTATTGGCCGCAGGGCAGCAGAGGGCACATCCTGCGGTTCATGTTTTGAAGGAACGTCGCGGGGTTAAATCCGGTAAAGTCGACCTGATTAATTATGGCGTGCATCCGGAAGGTGTTGAGTGCCGCGCCGACGCCGTGGCCGGAAAAGTCGACCAGCCAAACGACCAGTCGGCCGATATCGTCGCAGCTCATGCCCCAGAAGTCGCCACCCAGTTCGGAAGACGGCTCGAAATGGGCGGCCAGCTGCAGACCGAGTCGCTCACGAATCGCCTCCAGCTGGTGGGCTTGGGGCATTAGCCGTTCTTGCATTTTGCGCGCCAGTGTCAACTCGTCGGCGGTGCGCTGGCGGTAGAGTTGCAGGCTATTGAGTAACATGCGGTTTTGCAGATGAATGCGAACCCGTGACAGCAACTCGACGGCGTTGATCGGTTTGCTGACATAGTCCGTGGCTCCGACCGCAAAGGCTCGGGCGCGGTCTTCGGCGCGGTTGAGGCTGCTTTGAATCAGCACCGGCAGGTCGGCCCAGGCCGAATCCATGCGCAACCGACGGCACATCTCATAACCATCAATGTGAGGCATCATCAGGTCGAGCAGGATCAAGTCGGGCTTGAACTGATCTATTCTCGCCAGCCCTTGCTCGCCGTCTTCGGCAAGGTCGATCCGGGTAATACCACCACGTTCCAGCAAGGCCATTAGGAGGTGGCGATTGACTCGGTTGTCATCAACAATCATAACCCGCGCATCGCGCAGATCGGTGAGCACTTGCTTGTCTTCTTGTTTGTTAGTTCTGGTTACTCGGTCCACCTCAGCCCACCTCTTTTATCCCGGATTTTCGGGATGTTTCCATCATCGGTTAAGCCATACCAGGGTGTGGTCATCTTTGGGTGGATTGCCAACTACCGAGTCGAGCCTTTCGGCGATGGCGTCGAATGCTCTAGCTAGATCGCGGTTGGATGCGGCACGGCTGACTAGGTTGGCCAAGCTGTCGCTGGCGCAAGGCGCGCCGCTGTTGTCGATCGCGTCGAGAATCGTATTGCTGTAGAATAGGACCGCGCTGCCGGGAGGAAACGGCAGGTCCTGCTGTTCGAAAACGACGTCGGCGGCGACGCCGAGGGGAAGGCCGGTGACGAGGCCAAACCTTGGCTGCTCGCCCTGGGGCATCAGCAGCAGTGGCGGGTTGGCGCCGGCGCAGGCGTAGGTAAAGCTGTTGTCTTTGGGGGAGGCGACACCATAAATCATCGCCGCGCTCTCACCTGGAATTAGCAGATCGTGGGCGCGCTGGTTGATTTCGGCGAGAAATTTGGCCGGCTTATCGGCATGTTCGGCCATCTCCTGGACCAATGTGTGAAGGCGGCAGACGTTGAGCGCGGCCGAGACGCCGCATCCTGATAAATCGAGCATGTAGATGCCGAATCGGTTTTCGTCCAGCTTTACCATGCCCCAGATGTCGCCGCCGAGTTCCGAGGAACGCAGAATGTGCGAGCGGATGGTCAGGCCGCTGGCTTTTTCGGTGGCGGCTAGCATTGACGTTGACGGCATCAGGTGCTCGAAAATCGCTCGCGCCATGTCAAGTTCGCGCTCAAGTCGGTCCCGGTAAAACAGGAGATCGCGAATCAGTGCCCGGTTTTCCAAATGAATGTCGACGCGGGCGAGAAGTTCGGTGCGGTCCAGCGGTTTTGTCACCAGATCGGTCGCCCCAGCTTCAAAGGCCCGGTTGCGGTCCTCGACCCCAGAGAGTGCGGTCTGGATCAGCACCGGCATGTCGGCATAGGTATGGTCGGCACGCAGTTGGCGACAGACCTCGAAGCCGTCAATCCCCGGCATCATGATGTCGAGAATAACCAGATCGGGCGGTCTAGCCTTGATTTTGGCGAGCGCATCTTCGCCGTCGCACGCCTGTTCGACGTTGTGATAGCCCGCTTCCTCTAATAGGGCACCAATCAGCGCCCGGTTCCACTCGATGTCGTCGACCACCAATATGCGACAGTTGGCAACCGAAGGCGTTCGGCGTCCCGTTGCTGATGTCGTGCCGGGCGGATAGGCTTGGCCCGGGTTCATGCCAAAAACCTCATCTTTAGCCGCCGGCCGCTGTCGAGCAGCACGTAGGATTGGCAACTGCTTTTTATGAATTCGATGCCGCGGCCGCAGACGGCCGACTCGGAGCGGGGCTTGTAGATGAAGCCGCTACCTTGGTCGACCACGTCGATGACCATGGCCCCGTCCTCAAAAGCACAGGCCACGTCGACTCGGCGATTGGCGTAGTTAGGGTCGGTAATCCGGCGCATCAAGGTACTTGAAAACGCCTCGAGCGCTTCAATTGTAAGCGCAGCGAGGCTATCGAGCTGCAGGTTGCCGTGAATTAAAGCATTGCTCAGCGCCTCGTGCAGGGCGACCTCAATGTTATCGCGGGCCGTATCGTTCAGCGGGCGGTGATGGGCTAGCGCCTGCAAAACCTCATTAGAAAGGTTAAGCCGGTTGGCGGTAGCGGTAGTGAGGGAGAAATAAAGCGAGGTCTGTGTGGCACACCGGATCAGGTCAAGCAGCGACTGATCGGACAATACTCCAACCTCGATCCACGCGGTAAAGGGATTTGCCCTGCAAGTCGATATGCGATCCTCCCAGGAGGTTCCCAGAAGAACAACCACTCGGGCGTGCGTATGGCTCGAATTGCCGTCTTGACTGCCAGTCTCCCCCCACAGTGGCAGACCAGACTTTGCTGCCAGTGCGACCAAGCGCTCGTGTGGAAAGCCAAGACCGTAAAGGGCGGCAATGGGTGAGGGCGTCACAGGTTACGCCTAATCTTCGATGGTAATAAGTTTGCCAAGTTGGGCAACGGTGAGGACGCGCTTTACCTGTCCCGTAGCATTGCGCAAAACAAACTGCTTGTCAACATTGTTCAATTCTTCGCGGGCGATCAAAAGCATACCGATACCGGCCGAGTCGACAAACTCCAGGTTGGTCATATCCAGTATCTGACGTTTGGAACTGCTTTGCAGCATCTCCTTGATCATGGCCCGCAGTTTAGCGTGATCATTGAATGTCAACCGACCATTCATCTTGATATGCGCGTCTTGATCTTTGACTTCGTAATTGTATTCCATCTGCGTATTGATCCTTTGGTGGAAAGATGCCTTTGGTACTTACGTGTTCCGAAAGCCGAGCTTTAAGGTTCAGTGATCAAAGCAGCTTAGTGATTAAAACAGCTCTATATCGCCTGCGCCACTTTGTGATTGTTCTTGCTCCACGTCAAGTGAGCCGTGCTCTTCAAGGGCAGTTCCTTCAAGAAGCAGGCGTCGCACAAAGCGTTCGCGCATTTCGCTCAGGGTGAAGCGTCCGAGCAGATTGTCTAGCCATTCCTGGGGGAAGGGGATATCAATGTGGGGTGGAATTGATGCCCTGGTCCGGGCCACCATGTCCTCAAGCCCAGCGGTGATGATGCTCATGCTGTCGGAGACGTGCTCCAGCCGCTGTTTTGCTAGGTCCTGGAATTGCATTCCCGTGACCATGTGGCTGACTACCTTCGACATCTCGGCCGAGGTCGCCGAGGCGTGTTCGAGCACGCTTTCGAACTGGTGGGCCTGACTGACTAAACTGTCCATGGTTCTATCGACACGTTCTTTGGCCAGCATCTGCGGCGACATGTCGGAGTCGGCGATGGACCGCAAGATTTCGTGGCCGTGGCGCACACCCTTAACTACTGTAGATACCTTGCTGCGCATCCGCAGTGCCAAGGCGCTGGTGGTCTTTGAAAGTTGGCGGATCTCGGCTGCGACCACGGCAAAGGTTCGACCCGCGTCTCCGGCCCGACTCGCCTCAATGTTGGCGTTAAGTGCCAGGAAATTGGTTTGCCGGTTGATATTATCGATTTCGCCGATGAATTTATCGAGATCGCCCACATCCTTCTGAACGTCGTCCAGCAGATATACCATGGTCATCGCGCTTTTCGATAGATTGACGATGTTGGAGATCATATCATTGATCATGGCCTGCATACTGGTGACCAGCTCTTCGAGCGGGATTTTATCACCATCAACTTCAACGAATCGGGCCATGACGACGATCTCGTTGGTTTTTTCCGCCTGTTGGGTGGCGGTTGCGGCCAACTCCTGGAATCGTCGCGACAGGTCGAGGGTGAAGTTTTCAACCAGTCCGGAGGTGCGGTCGGTCTCGGTGCGTAAAACGTCGAGGGTGTGACGCTGGATGTCGGCAAAGCCGATCCATTGCCCGAGCACAGCATAATCAACAGTCACCGGGTCGCTGATATGGTCGCTTGCCGGGTTGGCAACAGGCTCCGGCTCAAGGGCGCAAAGGATCGGCGTCGCAACGTCATAATGGGGAGTAGCAGAACCCCTCCCGCCCAACCAAGCCTTCCAGTCCTTCCAGCAAAACACCATATCGCAAAGTCCCCTAGCTCGCTCGTGAACGGTCGCCGATCGCGTCGAGCGCGCGTAATAATTCCGGTGCAATTTGCGCTAAGGGAAGCTCAACCACAACCCCCCCGGCTTCTTTTGCGGTGCGCGGCATTCCATATACGACACAACTCGATTCCTGTTCACCCACGGTATAGGCGCCAGCCTTTCGCATTTGGGCCAAACCAGTGGCACCGTCGCGGCCCATACCGCTGAGGATGGCCCCGACCGCGTTCGCGCCGGCTACCTTGGCGATCGATGAAAACATGACGTCGACCGACGGGCGGTGGCCGCTGACCAGCTCGGTATCCTGAAGTTGACAGATATAGCCTGTGGAGTCGCGGGCGATTGCCAGATGGACGTCGCCGGGGGCGATGTAGACAACGCCTTGACGCAATCGCGCGCCCTTGGTTGCCAGTTTAACGGTCGGCTCCGACAGTTTGTTGAGGCGCTCGGCAAAGCTCGCCATATAGCTTGGCCCCATGTGCTGGGTGATGACGATCGGTGGGCAATTAGCCGGCATGACCTGGAGCAGGTCACGGATACGTTCCACTCCGCCGGTCGATGCACCCACCGCAATGAATTGGTTGGCGCCGCTTCGGCGCGGTGGCGGCAAGGTTTTGGGTTGGGTGGTGCCCCGGCGCAGCTGTCCTACTCGTGCGGTGGCGGCCATCTTGATCTTAAGGATGACTTCTTCTGCGACTCGCTGGAATCCGTAGCCCTCAGCGCCTGCCGGCTTGCCGACATAGTCGACGGCCCCCAGCTCGAGGGCGCGTATGGTGGCGTCGGTCCCAGCCTGGGTCAGGCTGGAGACCATGATTACCGGCGTCGGCCGCAGCGTCATGATCTTTTCCAGGAACGATAGTCCGTCCATCTTCGGCATTTCGATGTCGAGGGTAATAACATCGGGGCTGGTCAGCCGAATGACTTCGCGGGCCTCGATTGGATCGGCGGCGAGGCCGACGATTTCGATTCCTGGTTCGCGCGACAACGCCGCCTTGAGCATCTGACGCATTAGATTGCTGTCATCTACGATTACGACCCTGATTGGCTTGGCCATGTCAATCATCTCCGAATAATTGAACGTCGCCAAACAATTCGACGTCGCCTTCGATTGGCTTGCTGCGCAGCGAGGACATGAAACTGAGTTCCTGGCTGACCGTTTCCGACAACGCTTCCGGCCGAAGAACACGGCGCAACACCCGCCCAGTCGAGGGGAAGTAATGGACACGACGCGCCATCGTTCCTCCCAGATCCTGCCCGACCAGACTTAACCCTTCGCAACGCAGATAATGCAACACGAAGTTGGAGTTTTTGAGTCCGATGTCAAGTGTCGAGTTAATCACTTTCGCCCCGCCGAAAACTTTGACCTCTAAACGACTGCGGCGGCCGCCCTTGGACAGTATCTGGTTGATTAGCAATTCCATGGCGACGCCACCATAGCGGGCCGCCACGCTAGCGCTATTATCGGACCCTTCAGGAACTTCTGGAAGCAGGAAATGGTTCATCCCACCAATTCCGGCGATGGGATCGCGAATGCAAGCCGAAATGCAACTACCGAGCGTTGTGACCAGCATTTCATCGACCCGTCCGGTAACCTTGTACTGGCCGAGCATGACCTTGATGATATGCGCGTCGAAGTGGGGATGATAGTAAGCATCGGTGTTGCGTTTGTCCAATGATCGCCTCCGCAGTGCCGGGGTCATCGCCCGCTCCTGCGGTATATAGTTGCGCCGACTTGGTCGAAGCTGCCGGAAACGCCGTACAGGCTTTCTGAATGGCCGAGATAGAGAAAGGCACCAGGTTGCAGCAACTCGGCGAACTTGCTTATGACCTCGGTACGGCCGGCGCGATCGAAGTAAATAAGGACGTTACGGCAGAAAATTACGTCGAATGGCCCGCGCATCGGCCACTGCTCCAACAAATTGAGCGGCTTGAAGGTGATCAGCCGGCGCAGGTCGTCGGTCATCGATATTTCAGGATCACAGCCGGGTTCCTGGACGCGCTTAGTGAAGCGGTTGCGCTTGTCAACGGGAATTGTTTTCAGCGAGTCGGCAGGATAGATGCCGCGCTGGCCGGTTGCCACCATGTGTGTGTCGATGTCGGTGGCAAGGATGCGGGCATCCCAACGTCGCAGGTCGCCGAGGGTGGCGCAGATCACCATGGCCATGGTGTAGGGCTCTGGCCCCGACGAGCAACCGGCTGACCAGATGCGCAGGCGCGGGCGTGTCGAATGTATCTGGTGGTCGCGCAATGCCGGCAGCACGGTCGCGGCCAAATGTTCGAAGTGATGCTGCTCGCGGAAAAAACTGGTCAGGTTGGTGGTTAGCGCGTTGACCAGAAAACTAATCTCGTTTTCGCCACTCTCACTTTCTAGCATATCGCAATAAGTATCGAAGTCGGCGAGCTTTAATTCGCGGAGCCGTCGGGTCAGCCGCGAGTACATCATTTCGATTTTGTGGGGGGCCAGCGAGATCCCGGCCAAGCGGTACAGCAGGCCAGCTATAAGATCAAAATGCCGGCGCTCAAAATTAAATTCACGCTGGATGATTTGTGTATTTAAAGCCATATTTATATTAGATCCCACCATTCGGGGCAACGATCAAACTCCACCGGTCCTGGTCTCGATCCCATGTCCCGGTCCATATCCCGATCTGACAAATAGGCCGCGTGTGCTCTTTGACAAGCTCAATGGCTGCGGTTGCTGGTTAGGGTCGGGCGCTGGCTGGCGTGCTCGTCGTCACCGGTCTCTACCGCGAACATGCGGGCGACATTCAGCAGCGTTACCATGCGGTTTTCGATAGTGAACAGCCCACTCAAATACTGGGAGTCGATCATGCCGGTCTCCATGGCCGGCGGCGGCTTGATTTGGTCCTGGGAGATCGCCAGTATGTCAGAAATTGCATCGACTAGCACGCCGCGGGTGCGATCGCCAACCTGAACTACCACTACTACGTGGCGCTTGGTAACTTCGGTCGAGCCGCCGCCAAAGCGGGCTCGCAGGTCAAATATCGGAATGATGATACCGCGCAAGTTTATCACACCACGTACATAGTCAGGCAGGTTCGGCAACCGACTCTCGGGTGTCCAGCCGCGAATCTCTCGAACCGAGAGAATGCTAACGCCGTATTCCTCGTTGCCTACAGTGAACGTAACGTACTGCTCGTCATTGGTGTTGGCCGAGACGACCATGTCGCCGCGATTGTTGGCGACGGTAGCGAGGGAGGCTGAAGTGCTCATCTTAGGTGACTCACTGAATATATGGTTGAGAGGATGGGCCACCAATTTGGCGTTGCGCGACGGGAGCCCCCGCTTGCTGGCTCATTTCCTGCAGTCCAGCGACATCAAGTATCAGGGCGACACGGCCATCGCCAAGAATGGTAGCGGCGGCTACACCGTCAAGGCGTCGATAATTTGACTCAAGGCTCTTGATTACTACCTGTTGCTGTCCCAACACTTCATCAACCACCAATCCCAGTCTGCCACCATCCTCTGTCTCGACCAGTACCACTAGACCCTTGGTCGCGTCGCCCATAGCCCCCGGGATGCCGAACAGCTTGTGCAGGTAGACAAGGCGCACATACGCGCCCCGCGCCATGATCACGTCGCAGCGGTTGACTAGGCCGTGAAGGTCAGCGGGCTTGGGCCGCAGGCTCTCGACTATGTTGGTCAGCGGTAGAACGAAGCGCTCTGCCCCCACCGAGATTACCATGCCATCAAGCACGGCCAGGGTAAGCGGCAGCGACAGGACGAAGCGCGAGCCCTGGCCAGGCATAGAATATATGCCGATACGCCCGCCTAAGCCGGCGATGTTGCGGCGTACCACGTCCATGCCGACGCCGCGCCCCGAGATGTTGGAAACCTTGTCGGCGGTGGAAAAGCCCGGCAGAAATATTAAGTTATCGATTTCTTCATCGCTGGGGGTGGCACCGGCCGGGAGTAGGCCGCGTTCAAGTGCCTTTTGCAGAACGCGCGGCCTGTCTATGCCCTTGCCATCGTCGGAAACCTCAATGACGATACGGCCGGAGCGGTGCGCCGCCGAAAGATGGACGGTGCCGGTGCGCGGCTTGCCAGCGGCCAGGCGGACGTCCGGCATCTCCAGCCCATGGTCGATCGAGTTGCGAATCATGTGCGTTAGCGGGTCGACCAGATTTTCAACTACCGTTTTGTCGACTTCTGTGGCCTCGCCGCTGGTAACAAGCGAGACGTCTTTGCCGGTCTCGGTCGCCAATTCGCGAACCAGCCGCGGCATACGGGAGAACACCGAACCGACCGGCTGGGCGCGAATCGACATCACGCTCTCTCGCAATTCCCGCGTGTGTTGGGCCAGCTGTTCCAGCCCCTCCATAAGTTCTTGGAACTCGCCTGGGGGCAGGTCACGGACATGCTCGGCGACCATCGCCTGGGTGATTACCATTTCGCCAACCATGTTGACGAGTCGGTCAATTTTGTCGAGGTCGACGCGGATGGTGTGGGCCGCCAGATTGGCTGGCCCGGTCTCCCCTGATGATGTGCTTTTCCCAGCTGCCGGCTTGGCTTGTTTCTGAGCGCTATAGACGGTCAGTTCGCCCGGCACCGCACCCGCAGCCGCAGCCGTTTTGGCCTGGCCATCCGCACCGTTGCCATCCGTATCGTAACCAGCGGCCCCGTAACCGCCGGCCCCGTAACCACC
>JBAXKX010000025.1:0-18278 GCA_037135115.1 Rhodospirillaceae bacterium | reverse complement strand
AAGGACGCCGACGGCAAGTGGCTGCTGTCGCTGAACAAGTTCTCCAAGGACCGCTTCCTCAACGTTGGGCCGCTCAAGCCCGAGAATGACCAGTTAATCGACATCTCCGGTGATGTGATGAAGGTCGTCCATGATGGCCCGACCTTCGCCGAGCCCCATGACAGCGAAATAGTCCATCGCTCGAAGGTCAATCCAAGGAATACCTTCCCTCGCAACGATATGATGTGGGATGATGCCCGCCAGCAAGCCAAGAAAGATGGCGTCGACCTGGATAATGCCGAACACGTCATCCGTGACGGCAATAAGGTTCGCGTCTACATGACTGCACGGGCTCCGTCCTTCAGTCTTGAAAAATTCAAGGTCAAGCTGGGTGACGAAGTTACCATCATCATTTCCAACATGGACGATGTTGACGACCTCAGCCACGGCTTTATCTTGCAGAACCACGGCATTTGCTTTGAGATTGCGCCGCAGGCCACCGCGTCCGCAACTTTCATCGCCGATCGTCCTGGCGTTCACTGGTTTTACTGCACTTGGTTCTGTCACGCCCTACACATGGAAATGGCCGGACGCATGCTGGTTGAAACGGCATAAGGCGTTAAAATAAGGTCAGATAATAGGAAATTGCAATGGCGTGGTGGTGTTGGTTATTCGTCCTGGGGGCTGCGTGCAGTCTCGGACTGAACTTGACTATGCCGCCCGCCTTTGCCGCCACGGTTATTGTTACTGTTCCTGTTACGGTTACTGTTACTCCGGGCGGCTTGCAGGATGCCTTGCTGGCCGCAGGGGTTGGTGATGAGTTGCTGCTGGCTCCGGGGGTGCATCCGGGGCCAGTAGTGATCACCAAGCCGATCACCTTGACCGGCCAGCCGGGGGCCATGGTTGATGGTGGTGGCTCAGGTCAGGTGATCCGCATAATTGCTCCAGATGTGATAGTACGCGGCCTGTCCATCCGCGATTCCGGCATCAGTCTACCTGATCGCGACGCTGGGGTATTCATAGGCAAAGAGGGCGATCGCGCATTGATCGAAGGCAACAACCTGGAGCATAATCTGATAGGAGTTGATGTCTGGGGTCCTCATGATGCGATAGTACGCAACAATCGCATTTCAGGCCGCACCGATCTGCGGGTCAATGAACGTGGCAACGGCATTCAACTGTGGAATTCTCCGGGCTCAATGGTGATCGGCAACGACATTCGCTTCGGTCGCGATGGCATATTCACCAATGTCAGTCGCGGCAACCGCTTTGAGGGCAACCGTATACGCGATGTTCGCTTTGCAGTCCACTACATGTACACTCAAAATAGCACGGTGATCAACAACCAGTCGATTGGCAACGATATCGGCTATGCGATCATGTTCTCCGACAATTTAATTATAAGGGGCAATCTTTCCGAACGTGATAACGCTCGTGGCATGATGTTCAATTACGCTAATAGTTCCACTATTGAGCACAATATAGTTCGTCACGGTGGTGAAAAATGCGTTTTTATTTATAACTCCAGCAAAAACACCTTTTTAGAAAACAGCTTTGAGGGTTGTGAGATTGGCGTCCACTTTACCGCCGGGTCCGAACAAAACCGGATTTCGGGCAACGCTTTTATCAACAACCGCCACCAAGTAATGTATGTCAGCACTCGCTCGCTTGACTGGTCCTATGCCGGGCGAGGCAATTACTGGTCCGACAACCCCGCTTTCGATCTTGATGGCGATGGAATTGCCGACACCGCCTACCGGCCAAACGATCTTGTCGACCAAGTGGTGTGGAGCTGGCCCGCCGCCAAGTTGCTGCTCAATAGCCCAGGTATCCAGGTCATCCGTTGGGCGCAGGCTCAGTTTCCCGCTATCCATCCAGGCGGCGTGATCGATAGTCGACCATTGATGCGGTCGCCCTCCATTCCTGACCCGATTTTTCAGTTAGGGGTTTCACCGTGATGGCCAATGCCACTGTCACCATGAAGGGCGTTTCCAAGCGGTATGGCGGGCTCGCAGCGGTCTGCGGCGTCGACCTGTCACTGGCTCAGGGCGAGTGCATTGCCTTGGTCGGCCACAACGGTGCCGGCAAGAGCACGCTGATCAAACTGATGCTTGGCCTGATCCGGCCAACTACGGGCGAGGTCCAGGTGCTTGGCGTCGATCCGGCTGCTATAGGTGCGGTGCGCGGACGGGCCAACATCGGCTTCCTGCCCGAGAATCTGGCCTTTCCCGACGCTATGACCGCCGTTGAGCTGTTAAGCTTCTATGCCCGTCTCAAACGCGAGCCAATTGCCGTGGTTTTGCCCCTGCTCGCACGGGTCGGGTTGGCCGAGGCGGCTCGGCGGCGGGTATGCACCTATTCCAAGGGCATGAGGCAGCGCTTGGGACTGGCCCAGGCTCTGCTTGGCGCGCCACAGGTGCTTTTGCTTGATGAGCCGACCACCGGCCTGGACCCGGAACTGCGCTGCCAGTTCTACGATATCATCCGAGCCTTGCGCGATGGCGGCACCACCGTGTTACTTTCCTCCCATGCGCTCACTGAGTTGGAGGAGCGCGCCGACCGAGTGGTGGTAATGAACCGGGGCTGCATGGTCGCCCACGGCACCATGGCCGAGCTGCGCTGCCTCGTTGATCTGCCGGTGCGAATTTTGTTGCGGGTGCCCGACAACAGCCTCTCCCTCTTTCCCGAGGCGCTGGCCGGTGTTGGAACTTGGCGACAAGTCAACGCGCATGTCATTGAGATAACTTGTCGGCACCATGACAAGATGTTGGTACTGCGCCGTATTATTGAACTGCCGTTGGTAGTTGATGATCTGGAGATCATGCTTCCAACCCTTGACGAATTGTACGCCAACTTCATGCGACAGGAGCAACCGTGATGATCACGGTTCTGATCCTCGTGATCAACGAGGTCCGCGCCGGTGTGCGCAATCGGTGGGTAGTGGCGACAACGCTGCTGATGGCGGCGTTGGCCCTGACCCTGGCCTTTCTGGGCAGCGCCCCGACCGGCAATGTCGGCGTAGGCGGGTTGGCAGTGACTGTGGTCAGCCTGTCCAGCCTGACCATTTTTTTGTTACCGCTGATTGCGCTGCTGCTGTCTTATGACGCGGTGGTTGGCGAGATTGAGCGGGGCACGCTCATTCTTCTGCTTACCTACCCGGTCGGGCGGGCTCAGGTGGTGCTCGGCAAGTTCCTGGGTCATACCGCGATTTTGAGCTTCGCCACAACACTCGGCTACGGTGCCGCAGGAGTGGCTTTGGTCGCATGTGGCGGGGCCGCCGATGCCTCCTCATGGCACGCCTTTTTGGCAATGATCGGGTCGAGCGTGCTACTGGGCGCCGCCTTTACGGCACTGGGCTATCTTATAAGCGTGACATCGCGGGATCGTGGCACGGCGGCCGGGCTGGCCATCGGGGCGTGGCTGCTGCTGGTGCTGCTTTATGACATGGGATTGCTCGGGGCGCTGGTCGCCGACCAAGGCCGCTTGCTGTCGGTGCCTATGGTCAACACCTTATTATTATTCAACCCGACCGATGTTTACCGGTTATTTAACCTCAGCGGCTTTGACAATGTCAGCCAGTTTGCCGGCATGGCCGGGCTGACCGGACAACTTCAAGTTTCCCCTGGCGCGCTGCTTGCCGTGTTGGTGGCCTGGGTGGCGGTACCGCTGTTAGCGGCGATGCTTATTTTTCAACGGAGGCAGTTTTGAAAACGCGCCCGTTGGTTTGGCTGTTGCTGGCCGGCTCCGTGCTCATCAGCCTGGGGCTGGCTGCCTGTGCTCCCGATAATCCGGTTGAGGTCCCACCACCCCAGGAGGTTAGCGACTCCGCGTCGGGGCGATATTGCGGCATGTCATTGAGCGAGCATCCCGGTCCCAAGAGCCAAATCTTCCTCAAGAGCCGGCCGGGCCAGCCGGTGTGGTTCATTTCGGTTCGTGATGCCGTGGCCTTCACACTGCTGCCCGAGGAGCCCAAGGACGTGGCCGCGATCTATGTCAACGACATGGGCCGAGCGAAGAACTGGGAGAGGCCGGAAGCCGGTGCCTGGGTCGAGGCGCGGCAGGCTTGGTTTGTAATCGAGAGCAAGCTTAAAGGCGGCATGGGCGCAGTCGAGGCGATCCCGTTTTCAGAACACTCGGCCGCAACCTCGTTTCAGGCAACCAATGGTGGCCGGCTGGTGCGCTTGCCCGATATACCGAACGATTATGTGCTCAGTGGCGAAAGGGGATTACTGCCATGACCACAATCATTACTCGCCGCCGGGTTCTCGGCATTACTGCTGCCGCTGCCGGCCTCGCTCTGCTGCCTTTCACGTCTCGATCAAGGGCGGGCCAAGCGGGCCGGACGGTGAACCTGCAGGAGTGGCGGGGTACCGCGCTGGGCGCCGAGGCCCAAATTCAGCTGCACCACCCAGACCCAAGCGAAGCTGAACGCCTGATAGCCGCCGCCGTCGCCGAAATTGCGCGGCTGGAGATGGTGTTCAGCCTTTATCGGCCGGACTCCGCGCTGTCTCAACTCAACCAGGCCGGGAAACTGGTCGGGCCGCCCCACGATCTGGTGCGCCTGCTCTCAGAGGGTGCCGCCATCAGCGAGCTTACGGGTGGCGCCTTTGATATAACGGTGCAGCCGCTATGGAAGCTTTATGCTGAGCATTTCGGGACCGCTAGCCCCGACCCCGCCGGACCCGACCTAGATTTGGTTCAAACGACACTGACCCGTGTCGGCTGGCGTGATCTTAATATTGGCGCAGGACGCATCGCCTTCACTAAGGCAGGCATGGCAGCTACTCTAAACGGCATTGCCCAGGGCTATATCACCGACCGGGTAGTTGAGCGTTTGCGTCAAGGCGGGGTCGAGCGGGTGCTGGCTAATCTCGGCGAAACCCGATGCCTTGGCCGCCACCCTGATGGCTCACCCTGGCGGATTGGCCTTGAAGACCCGTTCCGGCGTGGTCGGTTCTCCCGCGTACTCGAGCTTGAAAACCTCGCGGTCGCGACCTCGGGCGGCTATGGAACGGTGTTCGAACCCAGCGGCCGCTTCAACCACCTGTTCGATCCTGCCAGCGGTCGCTGTGGCGGGCTCTGGCCGTCGGTATCGGTGGTGGCAAAAACCGCAACCATGGCCGACGCACTCGCAACAGCCTTCTGTTTTATGCCGATTGAGCCTATGCGGGCGGTGCTGGCCCAAACCGGCGGCACGGCCCACGTCACCGGAGCCGACGCTCAACGGATCATCGTGAACGGATAGGCTACGGGTGCCTTGGGTAGACAAGTCGTCTAAGTTATGGTATAGCTAAGTTTGTGGCTTTTGATGAGGTACTGAATGTACGATAATTTCAAAGAATTTCTAACCGTAATCGGTGGTCTTGCCAGTATTGCAGGCGTGGTTGTTGTAATTGTACAAGCATATAAAGCTTGGAAATGGAGTCGGAGCTTGACATGGGACGATTCCTTGCGTGCTGGAGAAAACATTCTTAAGATGATTGAGACAGGCGATTGGAAACCCGTGCTCGTTGTTGGAATTGGCCGAAGTGGCGGTATTTGGGGAGGATGGCTGGCTGGAAACCTAGGTTCTCTGCCCTTTGAAGTTGTTGACTGCAAAATTAACGAAATAACTGGCGGTGGGCGACAATATACATTCCCATCCGGCAAAAAACTTGTTGACGTAATTTCGGAAAGAATGGTTGATTTAGGTTTTAAGCCTAATAGCAGCGCACATAAAGGGCATATTCTTTTTATTGAAGGTGCCGTGTCTAACGGCGCAACATTTAATGCTTTTATTGAAGAATTCGGCGGTTCATTACAGGGATACGACATCAAGACTGCGACACTTTTCATAAATCCGGCGGCGGCCTATCGTGTGAGTTATGTCGGCCGTGAGCTTGAGCCTTGGCCGGATAAATTCCCTTGGCATCTACGACAAACCTACCAGCCCTTTTTGCGTTATATGATCCCCAGGTAAAGCATTTTTACTATGAGGTTACAGAGCTCTATTTTCGAAAAATGATGGCAAGCGCCAATATCACCGTGTTGGTGATTAAACTTATATCGGCCTGACGATCCAGCGACCCTTCGGAGCGTTTGGGAAATGCGGGGCGTGAATGGATTGCGGAAATTAAACTTGCTACCGCCCCCGGACTGAGTTAACGTCACTGTATGGGAAATCCAGCACGCAAGCCTTCGGTCGGCACAGAACATCACGATGAAGCCGTAGACATCCTACGGCGGTTGGAGCCAATGCTCGCCCAGATAATTGGCGAGCTTTCCGACATTAAGGCAGTTCAACGCAAGCAGGGCGAAGATATTGCCAAGCTGCAACTGGACGTTGCCAAGCTGCAACAGGACACTGCCAAGCTGCAACTGGATTTTGCCCGTGTTGACGGTCGGCTCGGCGAACTTTCTGCCCGCATTCCCACTATCTGGACTATTGCCACCCTGATCTTCGCCATTTTTGGCGCGTCTTTCGTTTTGATCAGGTTCGCAAGCGGACACTAACCGAGTGCCAATCCTAATCTACATTCTCTCGCGGATCCAGATCCGGTGTGACTATGGCCGCAATGCAGAATGTTGAATTTACTGCCCCCCCCGATACCGCGCTTCGGGTTCGCAGAACGGTTGATGGCCGGGGGGAGGCCCGGCTTGATGGGCGGGTAACCGCTCGCACCCTCGTTCTGATGCGCTGGATTGCGATCACCGGGCAGCTGATTTCGTTCTCGGTGCTGACCTGGGGCCTGGGCCTTGAGATGCAGGACGCTCCGATTCTGGCAACGATCGCGGCATCGGTCCTATTGAATGTAGTGTTGCTGGTCCAGCGCGGCAACCAATTTCGCCTAAGCGATCGGAACGCCGCGCTTTACCTTGCCTTCGATACGCTCCAACTAACCACGCTGCTATACCTAACCGGCGGGATGGTCAATTCCTTCACCATTTTATTGTTGGCACCGGTAACGGTTGGGGCGGCTATTCTTTCGCGTTTCAGTGTTTTCCTTTTAGCCGTGCTTAATCAAGCCTGCCTTGCGATAATCGCTGTTTGGCACTATCCGCTGCCGTGGAGGTATGAACCGTTTGAGCTGCCCTGGCTCTACTCGTTAGGAGAGTGGAGTGGACTTTCAATGGCATCACTTCTGCTTACTGCCTATGTCTTCAGGGTTGCCAGCGAGTCGAGACGCATCTCAGATGCCCTGGCGGCAAGCCAGATGGCCCTGGCGCGTGAACAGAGGCTATCGGCCCTGGGCGGACTTGCTGCGGCAGCCGCGCATGAATTGGGCACGCCGCTGGGGACTATCGTGATTGTGGCCGCCGAATTGGCGCGGGACATTGCCGCCAATAGCCCTATCGCCGAGGACATTGCGCTACTGAGAAGCCAGAGCCTACGGTGTCGTGACATCCTGGCCGAACTCGGTCGGCAACCCGAACTCGATGGCGGAGCCCCGTTCGAATACCTGCCGCTGACCACCTTGATCGAGACGGCGGCACTGCCCCACCGAGCCAACACCGCCGCCGTTCTGACCATCATCGCCCTGCCTTCCGATGGCCTGCCGGAGCCGGTGGTCCGCCGCTTGCCCGAGATTCTCCATGGTGTAGGTAATTTACTCCAAAACGCCCTACAATTCGCCCAACGTAACGTCGAGGCCGTCGCCGCTTGGGACATTGAGACTATCACACTAATCATTTCCGATGACGGCCCCGGCTTTTCCTCCCATGTGTTGAGCCGAATCGGCGAGCCTTACATTTCAGCGCGATCCAACCGTTCCGGTCACATGGGTCTCGGCATCTTCATCGCCGAAACTTTGCTGAGCCACACCGGTGCCCGCGTCGAGTTCAGCAACTGTCGCCCCGGCGGAGGTGCCCGGGTCCTGATCCGCTGGCCGCGACAGGCTTTGAATATGGCCGAATGAAATTTGAAAGGCGCTATGGCAAGTGCCCCGTTTACGGGGCGGTCCAGTTGCGATATCAACAATGTTGAGGCCGCCATCCTGGGAGAGCTGATAGTAATGTCATTTGATGAGAGCCAACCTCTTGAACCCCTCAAGCTGACATTCAGCGGCGATGCCTCTCGCGCCCTGCTGATCGTGGACGATGACGCGACGTTTCGACTTCGCCTCGCCCGAGCCATGGAACGTCGAGGCTTCGACGTCGTCGCGGTGGAAAGCGTAGCGCTAGGCATTGAGGTCGCACAGGAATCGGCCCCTGCCTTCGCGGTGGTCGACCTGCGATTGGCTGACGGTTCTGGTCTCGACGTGGTCACGGCGCTGCGTGACGCCAGGCCCGAATCGCGCATTATCATGCTCACAGGATACGGCAACATCGCCACCGCTGTGGCTGCGGTCAAGGCGGGCGCCGTGGATTACCTGCCCAAGCCCGCCGACGCCGACGCCATCGAGTCGGCGCTGCTGGTGAACGGGCGACCTTTGCCCCCACCTCCCGACAATCCGATGTCGGCCGATCGGGTAAGGTGGGAGCACATTCAGCGCGTGTTCGAACAATGCGAGCGTAATGTTTCCGTGACGGCGCGGCGTCTGAATATGCACCGTCGCACCTTACAGCGCATCCTCAACAAGCACGCCCCCAAGGGGTAATGCCGCCTTCCTTCGGACCTTTGGAGCCTTTGGATGAATGACATAGTCAGCCGGATAACGACGGCGGAGAATGTGGCGTTGCCGCGCTGGAACCTGGACGACCTTTACCAAGGAACGGCCGCAGCCGAACTGAGCCTCGACATTGCCCGGGTTGAGAGCAAGATCAAAGATTTCCATCGCCGACATGCCGGCCATCTGCCGGAGCTGGGGGCAAACGGGCTGGGACAAGCAATCGCAGAATTCGAAGCAATAGACGAAACCATGAACCGTCTGCTTAGTTACGCCAGCTTGATCTATGCTGGCAGCATGAGCGATCCGGTGACTGGACAATTCTACCAGAATATGCAAGAGCGGGTTACTCGCATCTCGGCCAGTCTGGTATTTTTTACACTAGAGATCAATCGTTTGGACGAAACGGAACTACAGCGCTGGATCTCCTTGTCGCCGATGCTTGCTAAGTATCGTTCATGGCTGCGCGACACACGCATTTTCATTCCTCACCAATTAAGCGACGAGTTGGAGCGGATGCTCCATGAAAAATATGTTGTCGGACGGGCAGCCTGGAACCGACTGTTTGACGAAACTATCGCCGCCTTGCGCTTTCCCATCAATGGCGCTGAACTTACCAGCACCGAGGCGCTCAACACGCTCACGGACCAAGACCCCGCCTTGCGGCGGCAGGCCGGGCAGGTGATCGGGCGGGTGATGGGTGAAAACGTGCGGATTTTTGCCCTGATCATCAATACTTTGGCCAAGGACAAGGAGATTGAGGACTCGTGGCGAAACTACCGGCACCCAAGTTCGGCCCGCAACCTAAGCAACCGAGTCGAGGATGCGGTGGTGGAGGCATTGATCACAGCGGTCAAGTCGGCTTACCCCAAGCTATCGCACCGCTATTATGCCCTCAAGGCGCGCTGGTTCGGGTCGGATCGGCTCGACTATTGGGACCGCAACGCGCCGTTACCCGATAGCGATAATCGCGGCTATTCCTGGACAGAGGCGCGCGAGGTCGTGCTTGATGCCTATACTCGCTTCTCGCCGGAACTAGGTGCCATCGGCCGCAGCTTTTTCGAGCAGCCATGGATCGATGCCGAGGTACGACCAGGCAAGGCCCCAGGTGCCTTTGCCCACCCGACGGTGCCAAGCGTCCATCCCTATCTATTGCTCAATTATCAGGGTAAAACCAGGGATGTAATGACGCTGGCCCACGAACTCGGGCACGGCGTCCATCAGATACTGGCCGGCAAGCAAGGCCACCTAATGTCCGATACGCCGTTGACTTTGGCCGAAACAGCTTCAGTGTTCGGCGAAATGCTGACCTTCCGCGCCTTACTTGATGCCCAAGACACACCAAAGCAACGACGGGCGATGCTGGCGGCCAAAGTCGAGGATATGATTAATACCGCAGTAAGGCAGGTGGCTTTTTACGATTTCGAGATGAGGGTTCACACCGAGCGCCGCCAAGGAGAGATCACCGCCGATCGCCTTAAGGAAATATGGCTGAACATCCAAACCGAAAGCCTTGGTCCGACCTTACGCTTCGATGATGGTTACGGATATTACTGGACCTATATTCCGCATTTTGTTCATTCACCGTTTTATGTCTATGCTTATGCTTTTGGCGACTGTTTAGTTAACTCGCTCTACGCCGTTTACCGCGATGCCCCAAAGGGGTTTGCCGAGCGCTACATCGCCATGCTATCGGCCGGGGGCACACTTCGCCACCAGGATCTGCTGGCGCCGTTCGGCCTGGATGCCACCGACCCGGCCTTCTGGAGCAAGGGGCTATCGGTGCTTAGCGGCTTCATCGACGAGCTGGAAGCTGCGGAGTAAGTAGCCAAGGCTTGCGCCATTTTGGGGTCTTGCGCAGCCAACGTGGTCGGTTCATGATGCTATAGCGTGGGTCGAACGTCGCCTAATCGGGATATCACTGGTTGGACAACACGGGATTTAGGGGTCGAACATGAAATTAATAGTGGCCATCATCAAGCCGTTCAAGCTCGACGAAGTGCGAGAAGCGCTTACCACCCTGGGCGTCCAGGGCTTGACCGTCAGCGAGGTCAAAGGCTTTGGACGGCAGAAGGGCCAGACCGAGGTCTACCGTGGCGAGGAATACTCGGTTAGCTTCTTGCCCAAGGTAAAGATCGAAGTTGCAGTCAGTGACGATGTTTTTCCGCTGGCGGTCGAAGCCATCCAAAAAGCGGCAACCACCGGCCGCATCGGTGATGGGAAAATCTTTGTTATGGAGATCGCTCATGCTATCCGCATCCGCACCGGTGAAATAAACGACGACGCTCTTTAGATATCGGTTAGTCCGGCCCGGCCTTGTGCGCCACCGCTCCTGCCGTTTGAACCCGTTCCCGTTGATGCGGAAAGTTATGGACATACGGCATGACGGCGTTTGGCATCGGCAACGACCGACTTAACCGGCTAAGTGACTACCCCTTTACCCGTCTGGCCCGGCTGCTCGGCGGGGTTTTAGCGGTGCCCGGTGTCGAGCCGTTATCGCTGGCGCTGGGCGAGCCACAGCACCCGCCGCCGGTGCTCATTGACGCGACGCTCCGCGCCAACGCCCATTTGTGGGGCAAGTACCCGCCGGTAAACGGAACTGCGGAGTTTCGAGCCGCTGCTGGCGGCTGGCTCAATCGCCGTTACGGGCTGCCGCATGGCCTGCTTGACCCCGAAGTTTCGCTACTGCCGGTGGCCGGCACCCGCGAGGCACTCTTCCTTACTGCGCTGCTGACGGTGCCCGAACGAAAGAACGGCAGGCCCCCCCTGGTGTTACTGCCCAATCCGTTCTACGCCGTTTATGAAGGGGCGGGACTGCTGGCCGGGGCCGAAACAAAGTTTCTCCCCGCCTGCAGCGCTACCGGCTTTCTCCCCGATCTTGAGGCGTTACCCCCGGAGGATTTGGCGCGCACCGCCCTGTTTTACTTGTGCTCTCCCGGCAATCCCCAAGGAGCTGCGGCCGACGCCGGGTATTTTGCGCGGGCGCTTACCCTGGCGCGTCAGTATGGCTTCGTACTGGCAGTCGACGAGTGCTACTCTGAAATTTATACCGACAAGCCGCCGGTTGGTGCGCTCCAAATCGCGGCTGCGTTAGGTGGTGTTTCTGGGATTGGGACCGGAATGACGTGGTCCAACCTGCTGGTTTTCCACTCGCTATCGAAACGATCAAATGCTGCCGGATTACGCTCCGGGTTCGTGGCCGGGGATCCTGAATTGATTGCCCTCTTTTCACGGCTGCGTAGCTATGCCAATGCCGGCACACCATTGCCTGTATTGGCGGCGGCGGCGGCGCTTTGGAACGATGAAACGCATGTCGAAACGAATCGGATGCAATACCGTGCCAAGTTTGCGGCAGCATCGGCGGTTTTCGGCGATCGTTTCGGTTTCTACCGCCCGGATGGTGGCTTCTTTCTCTGGCTCGATGTCGGCTGCGGCGAGGAAGCCTGCCTGCGATTATGGAAAGAGGCGGCGGTAAGAGTGCTGCCCGGCACCTACCTCAGCCACAGCGGTCCCGATGGACGAGACCCCGGTTACGCCTACATTCGGGTTGCGCTTGTTCACGATACCGAAATGATCACCGAGGCATGTGCCCGGATGTCCCGCGTTCTGTAAACAATCTTTAGTTCTATTATCAGTCATTCCGCCAACGAATTGAATAGATATTCAGTCATGCCTCAAATGGTGCCACCCGCAACGAGCGGTGAAATGGCGATAGAACAGGAAACACTTCACGCCTCCGGTCGGCCCACCGGCCAGCGAACTGGAAGCCGCAGCGAACGCGCACGGCTGCTTTCGCTCGCCTTCATCAGGCTTCTCAAACAAAAAATCGCCGAACTTAGCGGTCTTGCCTTGGTCGTGGCGGGAGGGCTGCTTGGTGCCTCGCTTACCTCATATTTTCCTGGCGACACCTCATGGAACACCATCAGGGGGATAACCGGGGGGGGGATAACCGGAGGAAGTGGCGCGGCCTATAATCTGCTGGGGGCACCGGGGGCCTATGTTTCAGATATAGTCTTGCAAGCCGTGGGGCTCGCCGGCTTCCTGGCGGTGGTGGCTTTCACTGTCTGGGGCATCCGCATCGCCTTACAGTTTGGACTGCCTCGGCCGATTTGGCGACTGTTTCAACTGATCCTGGCCGGACTACTGGCTGCGGTGGCGCTCGCGGCGATACGGCCAATCCGGGTACCTGGGCTTTTTCGTGAAGATTCGGGAGGTAGCATCGGCCGACTTTTACTCGAACGAATCACGGCTTCCTGGCCAACAGCGGCACAGCCTGTCGCCATACTTTGCGGCATTTCCGCCGCGCTGGTTTTTGCCAGCTGCCTGGGCGTACCGGTGGCTCGTCACTTACGTTTGCTTCCCTTACTCCGATCGCTCGGCCTGAGGTTGACCCGCGTTTTGCCGGCGGTGGGACTAATGCGGTGTCTCGGCCGCGTCGGGTCGGACCAGATCAGGTCAGAGGTCGCCCCGGATCAAGTAACCAAGCGGGAGGCCTACCGGGAGCCGAACTTAATCCCGCCCCAACCCGCCAACTTACAATCCGCCCCCCACCCATCGCCCACCAACCAATCATCCACCCCCCACATGTCGCCCGCCCCCTCATCACCCACCCAGTCTTCATTGGAAGGCCGGTCCCAGGAATTTGGTCCTCAAGCGGGCGGTCCTTCAACCATAGCGCGGGCGGGCGAGTCCCACCGTCCCCGTTCGCTTGATGCCCAGGCCCGGCGTCCCGAAGGTTCGCCCTATGAACTACCCCCAGTTGACCTACTGCGCTCACCTCCATCGGGCGCGCTCAGCACTCAACTTACCGAAGCCGACATGGCCCAACACGCCGAAAAGCTCATCAACGTTCTTGGCGATTTTGGTGTCCGGGGCGTAATCCAATCATATCGGCCCGGCCCGGTAGTCACCCTTTACGAGCTGGAACCAGCGCCCGGAACCAAGTCGTCTCGGGTGATCGGCTTGGCCGACGATATCGCCCGCTCGATGTGTGCAGTTTCGGTACGAGTAGCAGTGGTGCCCGGCCGCAATGTTATCGGCATCGAACTACCTAATCCGAAACGCGAGACCGTATGGCTGCGTGAAATGCTGGAGGCGGATGCCTATAGCCGATCAACGGCTCGGCTGGCCCTGGTGCTGGGCAAGGACATCGGCGGCGCGCCCATTATCACCGATCTGGCCCGGATGCCGCACTTGCTGATTGCCGGCACTACCGGCTCTGGTAAGTCGGTGGGCATCAACACTATGATTCTTTCGCTGCTCTACCGTATGCCGCCGGATACCTGCAAGTTCATCATGGTCGACCCCAAGATGCTGGAATTATCGGTCTACGATGGCATTCCGCATCTGCTTGCCCCGGTCGTGACCGATCCCAAACGCGCGGTGGTTGCGCTTAAATGGGCGGTGCGTGAAATGGAAAACCGCTACCGCGCCATGTCCAAACTTGGTGTGCGCAACATCGAAGGCTTTAACGCCCGCCTGCGTGAGGCACGAGAAGGCGGCAACGCTCTCAGCCGACGGCTCCAGGTTGGATTTGATCCAGATACCGACAAGCCGTTGTTTGAGGAACAGGCAATCGACCAAACCGAACTGCCCTATATCGTCGTGGTAGTGGACGAAATGGCCGATCTGATGCTGGTCGCGGGCAAGGACATCGAGGCGACGATCCAGCGCTTGGCCCAGATGGCCCGAGCCGCCGGCATCCATTTGATCATGGCCACCCAGCGGCCATCGGTGGATGTGATCACCGGCACCATCAAAGCCAACTTCCCGACAAGAATAAGCTTCCAAGTCACCTCCAAGATCGATAGCCGGACCATACTTGGCGAACAGGGGGCAGAACAGCTGTTAGGCCAGGGCGATATGCTTTACATGGCCGGCGGCGGGCGCATTACTCGCGTCCACGGCCCGTTCGTCGCCGACGAGGAGGTGGAAACCATCGTCCGCTTCCTCAAGGCCCAGGGCGAACCAACCTATATCGATGCCGTAACCGAGGAAATCGACGAGGACGGTGAAGCAGAGGACAGCGGGACGGCGGCCGGGGCGACAGCTGGAACTGCCGCCGCAGGCTCCGAGGACGAACTCTACGACAAGGCGGTGGCGCTGGTCTGTCGCGAGCGCAAAGCCTCCACCAGTTTCGTTCAGCGTTACCTGCGAATCGGCTACAACAGTGCGGCCCGACTGATTGAGCGCATGGAGCAGGAGGGCGTAATCGGCAAGGCCAATCATGCCGGCAAGCGCGAGGTACTGGCGCGACAACTCAGCGAAGATGAAACGCCATGAACCAAGATCTTCGACCGGCCAATTATAGGAACCTAAAGGCCATGTGCAAACAAAGGGGGTTTGTCGCCTTAATCCTGGCGGTAACGATCATGGCAGTCATGATAGTCATGGTAGACATGGCATTGCCGGCCCAAGCGGAGGTAACGGCGGCAAAGCTTTCTCAATCCGAACTTGCCGACATCGAACGGGTCGAGCACGCCCTCAACCAAATCAAGACGCTCCAGGCCAAATTCCTTCAAGTCGCCGATAATGGCCGTCACTCCGCCGGTACATTCTCGATGTGGCGGCCCGGCCGAATGCGTCTCAACTATGATCCGCCGATCAAGGACTATATCGTAGCTGATGGCTGGTTTATCTTTTTCTGGGACGGCGAGTTGCAGCAGCAATCGAGTCAACCGATCGACGCCAGCCTTGCCGATTTCTTCCTGCGCGAGACCATCAAGCTATCGGGCGATGTAACTGTGACCCGCTTCTCCCACCAGTTCGGGGTGATTGAGGTCGCAATCGTCCAAACGACCGACGCAGGACAGGGCGAGCTTACCATGGTTTTTGAGGACAAGCCGCTGCAACTGCGCGCATGGCGGGTGCTTGATGCTCAGGGACTGACCACTACCGTCACGCTATCCGACGTGCGCACCGGCATGAAGTTCAGCGATGACCTATTCTTGTTTCGCGACCCAACCATTGGCAGGCCGTCAAAGCGCTAAAAACTCTACAGCCGAGGAGTGAGGTGTTCATGGGTGACGGCGGCTTGGCGTCCGGGATCATCCAGACCCGGCATCGCGCAGAAAGCTTGGCGTCGCGTCTGCCGCCATTACTGGTGGCGGCACACCGGGTGGCGGCATCAATCTGCCAGGGTGGGCACGGACGGCGCCGGGTCGGTCGGGGCGAAACATTCTGGCAATTCCGCCGCTATCAGTGTGGGGACAGCGCCGCCGCCATAGACTGGCGCCAATCTGCAAAGTTCCAGTCCCTGTTCGTGCGCGAAACCGAATGGGCTGCGGCCCAAAGCCTTTGGCTATGGTGCGACCGTTCGGCCTCAATGGACTACCGCTCCAATGGGGTCACGGCCAGCAAGCGCGAACACGCCGAGTTGCTGGTGCTGGCCCTCGCCGTGTTGCTGGTACGCAGCGGAGAGCGGGTTAACTCGCTCCGGCATGGGGCTGATCCTGGCTACGGCCGACAGGTGCTAAACCATCTTGCTGAGGTATTCACCGCACCCGTTCCTTGCGGCGAACGCGTGCTTAACCTGCCTCCGGTCGTACCAATGCCGCGCCATGCCCAGGTTGTTATGGTCGGGGACCTGCTGTCGCCACTCGACGAGATTCAGGCTATCGTCACGCGCATGGCTGCAAAAGGAGTGCGCGGGCATCTACTCCAGGTACTTGATCCAGCCGAGGAGACCTTGCCCTTTTCCGGCCGGGTGACCTTTGCTGGGTTGGAGGGGGAGAAGCCCCTGCTGGTGCCTCGTGTTGAATCCTTACGCGCCGCCTACCGTGATCGCCTGGCACACCATCGCAACGGCTTGGCCGCCTTGTCCCGCACCGCCGGTTGGACCTTTGCCAGCCATCGCACCGACCGGCCGCCTCAGACCGCCCTGCTGGCGCTATTTGCAGCGCTTGGGCTTGAGCCGGGAAAAACTGCATTCACTGGCGCTTCATGATATCTCTATATTTATTAAGCTAATTGGCGGAGGTTTGGAGATGCGCAGCGGCCTCAATTTGGCACAGTTTCGTGAAGTGGCCCTGGTGGGCGGCCCGGTTCTGGTCGTGGTGCTGACAGCCTTCTGGATCGCTTCGCATTACATAGCACCGCCGGCACCCAGGGAACTGGCTATTGCCGCTGCGTCCAAGGGCAGCCCTTATTACGAGGCGGCCGAGCGCTATCGTGCCATTCTCGCCGAAAGCGGCGTAACCCTGAAAGTAGTCGAGACCAAAGGCTCGCTGGAAAACCTCGGTCTGGTCATCGACTCGGGCAGCAAAGTCGACGTGGCCTTCCTCCAGGGCGGCCTCGCCAACGGCAAAACCGCGCCTGAATTGCGCTCGCTTGGTCGCGTTTTTGATGAACCAGTATGGATTTTCACCCGTGCCGGCATGAAGCCGGAGCGACTGACCGATCTTGTCGGCAACCGCGTATTGATTGGTCCCGCCGGCAGTGCGACGGCGGCGCTGGCGACGCGCCTGCTCACGGCAAGCGGTGTCACCGGCGATACGGCAACGCTCGTGAATAAGGAACTACCTGATTATCCCGAAGCTTTGCGTGTGGGCGGCGCAGATGCCGGTATACTGGTACTAGCCCCAGAGGCGCGGACGATAAAAAAGTTGCTAAGCAGCCCCGATGTTAGCCTGATGAGCGTGGCCCAGGCCGATGCGTATGTGCAACGTTTCCCCTTCCTGAAGCGGCTGGAGCTTAAGCGTGGCGTCGTCGACTTTGCCCGTGATGTGCCGCCAGCCGACACCTTGATTCTAGCCACCACTACCGCCCTTGTCGTGCGTCAAGACCTGCATCCGGCGCTGACCAGCCTGCTCACCCAGGCCGCCATTCGAGTCCATGGCCTGCCGGTGCTCAATGCCGATGGCGAGGCCGGGCTATTCCAGCGGGCCGGTGCCTTTCCTGTGGCCGATGACCAAGAATTCCCGCTCTCGCCGGACGCGGTCAGAGTTTACAAGACGGGGCCTTCCTTCCTCAACCGATACCTACCGTTCTGGCTCGCAACCTCGCTGGACCGGCTCACGGTGTTGCTGCTGCCGTTGATCGGCATATTGTTGCCCGCCTTCCGCTTAGCTCCGACCTTGTACGCATGGCGGGTGCGGTCGCGGATCGTCTATTGGTACAATGAGCTAATGACGGTCGAAGCGCAGCTTGGCACAAGCTCTGGTCCAGGCGAAATCGCCACCATGATCATGGAAATCGATCGCATTGAAAAGGCGGTCAATCGTATGCCGGTTCCCCTCAGCTACGCCAACCAGCTCTATGATCTGCGCGAGCATATTAACGTCGTTCGCCGCCGCTGGTGCTCGACCGCCCCCGTAACCGCCCCCGTAACCGCCCCCGTAACCGCCTGATTACGCCGCGCCAGTACCGACAGCTCCGATTAGTTCCAGCGCCCTGGCATAGACCGCACGTCGGGGACGACCGCTGAGGCGGGTGATGGTGGCAACAGCATCGCGCAGGCTCAATTCGGTCAAAGCCCGGCCGAGCGCCGCATCCAGCCCGGCATCGTCGATGTCGTCGTTTGCCGAGTCGAGGGGGGGGCCGACCACCACCACCACCTCACCCTTGGGCGGTCCCGCCGCAGCATAATAGGCCGCGAGTTCGGGCAAGCTACCGCGCCGAACCTCCTCGAACAGCTTGGTCAGTTCGCGAGCAACCGCAGCCGGGCGCGGCCCCAGTACAAAAGCCATATCGGCCAGCGACTCCGCCAATCTCTGC
>JBAXKX010000024.1:0-18697 GCA_037135115.1 Rhodospirillaceae bacterium | reverse complement strand
GAAGACGCGGCTGCTTTGGCCCAGTGCCTGCAGCAAGGCCCCAGCGATGATGGCGAAGCCTTGCTGATCGCTCTCGACAATAACCTTTACGGGACGGTTATGGACCCAGACCCTAGAGTTTTGACGCTGATGGCCGACTATACAAGGAAGTCTGTGACGAACCTGGATGCTCAGCCGTTAAGGCAAGTTCTAGAAGGCTTTGTCTACTTTATTGAGCCGCTTTATTGAGCCGCTTTATTGAGCCGCTTTATTGAGCCGCTATATTAAGCCGCCAGAGGAAACCGCGCTATGACTGTTCGAACATACCCGGCAGTGATCTTGCCCGAATTCTCACGCCCGCTGGCGGCCGAGTCGCTGCCCAACGCCGAACTCGTGCGCGAGATTGCGGCCAGCCCCGGCGAAGCCCAGGCGCTGGCTCGCCGCCTTGAACTGGTGGCGATTGGGAGCCTAATCGCTACTATCCGCCTGTGCCGAGTCGAGGGCGGGCGTATGGTGCGGGTTTGTGGCAAGCTCACAGCGGACGTGGTCCAATCCTGTGTTGTGACCTTGGAGCCGGTGCCCGCGCATATCGAGGAGTCGTTCAGCGCCTTGTTTGCTCCCCCAGAACTATTGCCCGACTCCGATGGCGTGATCTTTCTTGACACCTTCGCGCTCGAGCAGGATCAGCCCGAGGCGATGGAGGGCGGCATCATCGACATTGGCGAACTTACCACCCAACACTTGTCTTTGGCCCTTGATCCTTATCCCCGTTGCCCCGGCACCGTCTTCGCCGGCTTTGATGACCACCTTGCAGGTGATGGGCCTGCCGGTGATGGGCCTGCCGGTGATGGGCCTGCCGAATCAGACGAGGCGGCGGCGCTTACCCCGTTTGCGGTGCTGGCCGAGCTTAAACGACGGTAACGCCGATGTGAGGATATCGCTTGCCCCCTGGCCATATTCCCTGTATGCAATTCTGCGAGTGATGGGCGGCCTTTGAACGGGTCGCCCTTTGCTTAATGATTGAGTTTGGACCGGATCGAGTAGAGACAATGGCAGTTCCGAAGAAGAAGACCTCGAAGTCACGGCGCAACATGCGGCGCTCCCATCACGCCCTTGTCGGTGCTTCTTATGGTGAGTGCTTGGCCTGCACCGAATTGAAGCGCCCACATCATATTTGCCCGTCCTGCGGCCAATATGATGGTCGTGAGGTCGTGAAGATTGCGGCCGCCTGAGTTGCGTTGCTGCGACGCGATTAATTTCAGGGGGGCACCAATCCGGTGAGCGGACGCCTGATCATCGCCCTTGACGCCATGGGGGGGGATCATGCCCCCGGCATGGTTGTCGCCGGGGCAGAACTTGCGCGCGAGCGCCACCCCGGCATTGAATATCTTTTGTATGGTGACGAGCAGCAAATCACGCAATTACTGGACAAACAGCCAGCATTGCGGCGGATTACTACGGTCATACATACGCCCGATGCTGTGGCTTCGGATGCCAAGGCAGCGTCTGCCTTGCGTCAAGGCCGTAACACCAGTATGCGCCGTGCGATCGATGCCGTCGGCGATGGTCGGGCCGGGGTGGTGGTGTCGGCTGGCAATACCGGTGCGCTGATGGCCATGGCTAAAATGGTCTTAAAGACCCTGCCTGGTATCAACCGGCCGGCGATTGCATCCATTTTCCCAACTGAGCGCGGCGAAAGCGTCATGCTCGATCTTGGTGCTAATCTGGAGTGCGACGCCGACAATCTGGTGCAGTTCGCAGCAATGGGCTCTGCCTTTGCGCGGACTGTTTTTGGCCTCAGCCTGCCTTCCGTCGGCCTGCTCAATGTAGGCTCGGAGGATCAGAAGGGCCACGAGTCGATTCGCGAGGCGGCGGCACGGTTACGTGCGCTTGATTTGCCGATGCGCTTTTGCGGATTCGTTGAGGGCGACGACTTAGCGGCGGGTACCGTCGATGTGGTGGTTACCGACGGTTTCACCGGCAATATTGCGTTGAAGACCGCCGAGGGTACCGCCAAGCTCTTTTCCGAATTCCTGCGCCGGACCTTCCAGTCATCGCTGCTGGCGCGACTCGGTTATCTGCTGGCTCGACCGGCATTCAGAAAGCTTAAATTGCGAACCGATCCCCGGCGTTACAATGGCGCGATGTTCTTGGGATTGCGCGGCATCTGCGTCAAGAGCCACGGCGGCACCGATGCGATCGGTTTTGCCAATGCGATTTGCGTAGCGTATGACCTCGCCGCGCACGGATTCAACGAACGCATTAAGGAAGAACTACCATGTTTGCGGGCGGCATCGGCTCCTGTCGTCGAACCGGCGGCGAGCTGAATGGTTGTACGATCCTTCATGATTGGCTGTGGCGCTGGCCTACCTGACCGGGTGGTCGGCAACCAGGAATTGGCTTCGCGTGTCGATTCATCCGACGAGTGGATCGTCCAACGTACCGGCATCCACAGCCGCTATATCGCCGGGGAGGGTCAGACCACCTCGGATCTAGCGGTGTTGGCCGCTAACGCGGCGCTGGCTTATGCCAATATGCCGGCCGAACGTGTCGACCTGATCGTGCTGGCCACTACCACGCCGGACCACACCTTTCCGGCGACGGCGGTTAAGGTTCAGGCTAGACTGGGCATTACCAAGGGCATCGCCTTTGACATCCAGGCCGTATGTTCCGGTTTTATCTATGCGCTGGCGGTGGCCGACAACTTCATAAGGTTGGGTCAGGCCCGAGTTGCGCTGGTTATAGGCGCAGATACCTTCTCGCGAATACTCGATTGGGAAGATCGCACTACCTGTGTATTGTTTGGTGATGGTGCCGGAGCGGTAGTGCTTGAAGCTGGCGAGGGCCAAGGTTCCGTTGCTGATCGTGGAGTTCTGTCTTCACATTTGCATGCCGATGGTCGCCATTATCAAGCGCTGTGGGTTGATGGCGGTCCTTCTACTACCAAGACGGTTGGTCACGTTAGGATGAACGGCCAGGAAGTCTTTCGTCATGCTGTAACTCGGCTTAGTGAGGTGGCGACTGAGGCATTGGTAGCTAACGGCATCGATGCGACGCAACTTGACTGGCTCGTGCCACATCAGGCCAATCTGCGAATCATCGAAAGTACCGCCAAGAAGCTGCGCCTGCCGGTGGGTCGAGCGGTGGTAACGGTCGATCATCATGGCAACACCTCCGCCGCCTCGATCCCTCTGGCCTTGACCGAAGCGGTAACTGATGGCCGCATCCAGCCCGGTCATCTGCTGCTGATGGAAGCCATGGGCGGCGGCTTTACCTGGGGCTCGGCCCTGGTGCGTTGGTAGTTGGTGCGTTGGTAGCTGGTGCGGCAGGTGGTCGGTTTGCCTCGTGCGCTGTATGTGGCGCGACTTCCAAGCTTTTGAATTGACGGGCATAGTCACAAGCGTTAGTTTGCAGCTCCGGGTTCTCGTGGGGTCATCGCTATGGCGAACGAAACTATAACGCGCGCGCATCTCAGTGAAGCTGTCTATCAGGAGGTTGGCCTGTCGCGAAATGAGTCCGCCGATCTTGTCGAAACCATCCTTGACGAGATTTCGGATGCTCTTGCTCGCGGCGAGACGGTCAAGATTTCGTCCTTTGGCAGTTTTTCAATAAGGCATAAAGGCCAGCGAATCGGTCGCAATCCCAAGACTGGGGAAGAGGTTCCGATCCTGCCGCGCCAAGTGTTGGTCTTCCGGGCCAGTCATGTGATGAAGAGCCGGATCAATGAGGTTATGACCGAAGCTGAAGGCGCCGGGGCGTCCTGAGGGCGAGTATGGAAAAGGAAGCAGTACGGCCGCGCGCGGTGGTCAAGTCGGCGACCGCATTCCGGACCATCAGTGAGGTTTCGGACGAGCTGGAGGTGCCGCAGCACGTCTTGCGTTTTTGGGAGACCAAGTTTCCCCAAGTTCGCCCGCTCAAGCGCGGCGGCGGTAGGCGCTATTACCGGCCCGAAGACGTGACGTTGCTGCGCCGGATACAGCGACTTCTTTACAGCGAAGGCTATACCATCAAGGGCGTACAGCGCCTGCTGAAGGATCCGCACAGCCGCGATTCCGATGGTGAAGCCGAGGTGTTCACCGAAGAAAACACCGTTGGGATTCCCGAAGAAGTCGCAACTGACACGCCTGACGAATTTGTCGGTGAGATCCCTGACGCTGACGCTGACGCCGACCCTGACGGTGACGGTGATGACGGTCCTGCGGAAGCGGAGGATACTGCGGAAGTGGGGGATACTGCGCAAGCGGATGACACTGTGGAAGCAGAT
Organism: Rhodospirillaceae bacterium; assembly: GCA_037135115.1. GTDB lineage: Bacteria > Pseudomonadota > Alphaproteobacteria > Azospirillales > Azospirillaceae > BOG-933. The sequence continues at coordinate 14,454 of JBAXKX010000024.1, read as the reverse complement.
GATACTTTGGCAGCGGAGGTGGAAGCGCAAACCCCGGTTGCGGCGCTGGTCCCGGTTTATCGTCCCGAGGCCATATCCGCCGCACCTCCTCCGTTGGTACGGAAGGAGGTTTCCGGTGCCTTGTCCACTTGGCATCGTCGGGAGCTTCTGGCCTTGCGCTCCGAACTTCTAGACATCAAATCGGCGCTGCTCAAGATGGGTCGCTGAGTCGCGCCTGAACCCCGGCGCCCTGAACTTCAATGGTAATGTGAGACAGGAGTCCGATGCCGGAGAGGCGAGCCTTGTACTCGGCGGGACTGCGTGGGGTGTTACTTTCCAGCGACACGATCAGGCCAAGGTGGCCAGGACCCAGACGCCAGAGGTGCAAGTCGGTGATGCGGTCGCCATCCCGTTCAAGGTGTACACGTACTCGTTTGATCATGTCGTGGTCGGGAGTTATGTCGAGGAGTGCTGCGCCGCTGTCGCTGATCAACCTGAACGACCAAGCCGCGATCACCAGCGAGCCAATAACCGCCATCATTGGGTCCATCCAAACCCAACCATAAATTCGGCCAGCCAATAATCCGACGATGGCGGTCACCGAGGTCAGGGCATCGGTCAGGACGTGGGCATACGCCGCGCGCAGATTGTGGTCGCGTCCGTGCTTGTGATCATCCTCGTGAGCGTGAGAGTGAGCATGATTATGATCATGTCCATGACCGTGATCATGTCCGTGATCTTGAAGCAACCAAGCGGAGGCGAGATTAACAGCTAAGCCGAGTACCGCGACCATGATCGCCTCATCAAAGGCGATCGGCACCGGCTGAACGAGCCGACTTCCGGCCTCAACTGCGATCAGCACTGAAACTACGCCAAGAATGATCGCGCTGGCAAAGCCGGCAAGGTCGCCGAGTTTTGCGGTTCCAAAGCTGAACCGGGGATCATCGGCGTGACTGCGGGCAAACAGATAGGCGGCGGCGGTGATGGCCAGCGCGCCGGCGTGGGTAGCCATGTGCCAGCCATCGGCAACCAATGCCATCGAGCCAAAAATGGTTCCGGCAACAATCTCACCCACCATCATGACGGTGGTGATGGCGATCACGAATAATGTGCGTCGCTCATTGCGGTGATGTCGGCTGCCCAAGAACAAATGACGATGCCCCAAAGCGCCGTATTGGCTGCCGCCGGGGCCGCCACTAGCGCCGTCGTTTAACTCAGTCATTCCAGCCCTGCTTTCTTGCGAACTTCATAGGAACGGTGGTGCGCCCATTTCTCGACGAACTGGGTCAATTCGGCATCGGGCGGGTCGGGCAGTACCACCTTCAGCGTAACGAAAAGAAAGCCGGTGCTGTGATCTTTGGCGTCGACGATACCCTTGTTTTTGAGGCGCAGCACCGCACCGGTGTTGGAGCCTTTCGGCACCTTGAGCGCCACCGTGCCGTTTAGAGTCGGCACCTTGATGGTGGCACCGAGTAGCGCCTCGGGCAAAGTCACCGGCAACGCGACATGGATGTCGTTGCCCTTGCGGGTGAAAAAAGGGTGGGGTTCGACTTGAACCTGAACAATGGCGTCACCATCCAGACCGCCAGCGCTGCCGGGCATGCCCTGACCCTTGAGCCGCAATTTCTGTTCATTTTCGGTGCCAGGCGGGATGGTTATATCGAGACTTTTGCCGTTCGACAGGTTGACCCGGCGCTTGCCGCCAACTGCCGCCTCAACAAATGTAACCGTGACCGAATACTCGATCTCGGCACCACGGGCTTTCGACTCGCGACGCGAGCCGCCGAACAAATCAGCAAAAATGTCGTCGGGGGAAAAGCTGGAAAAGGGATCCGCCCCCGGCCCCGCCCGCCCTTTGGCTCCGCGCCCAGAACGGGACCGATGGAAGCCGAAATCAGAGCGCTCGGCACCGGCGGCATCAATCTCGCCTGCGTCAAAACGTCGCCGCTTGGCCGGGTCCGACAGCAGAGTATACGCGCCTGAGACCTCCTTGAAACGCTGCTCAATGTCACCTCGCCCCGGATTGAGGTCGGGGTGAAATTGCTTTGCTAGGCGACGGTAGGCCTGCTTCAGCTCGTCGGCGCTGGCGTTTCGGCCAAGCCCGAGCACATGATAGGGATCGCGCGGTGTAGCCACGGGGTGGTGCTTCCCTCCTGGGTTGTCGAACGCGGGTTACTGCGACACGATTCGCCAACTGCCGTCGGGCTGCTGGCAGGCGGTGCCGGTGCCTCGCTCGGTGCGCCCACCGACCACGATGCTTTGCTGGAACTCTCGACAATAGGCGCCCTGGGCGTCACGGCCGTTCTTGACTGGGGTGATGCTGCCCTGGTGGCCGCTTTCAGGGTTATCCCAGGTGATCGATTGGCCGATCGGTGCATTATAGGCTTGACGGGTGGCGCGCTCGGCGACCATCTGGTCGTTTTGGTCGAGCGACTTGCCAACCGAGCTGCCAGCAAAGGCACCAAGCAAGGTGCCAAGGCCCACTGCCACGAGTTTGGTGGAACCGCTGCCGAACTGGGAGCCAAGCAAGGCACCACCCGCAGCGCCGCCGAGAGTGCCTACGGTCTGCTTGGTCCCCCCGGTTTCGCAGGCGGCTAGGGCCAAAACTATGGCCACACCGGGGGCTATTCTCCTGTTCCACATTGGCTGTCCCCTCAAGTGGGAGATAAGATTATCCAGTTACCTTCCTTCACGATAATTGCACATGCCTGAGCGTCGTAACTGGGGGGGCGCTTAGACTGCGGACGCCACGACTGGGGACGCCGTGGCTGGCGAACATTGCTATATATAGGCTATTGTGACCTAACTGTGAACAGTCACCAAAGCACCGGTTGCAACGCTCATGAGCGAAGATACTAACACCTGTCCAATCGAATTGTTCCGTCACTGGCTCGCTGATGCTGAACGGTCCGAGCCGAACGATGCCGATGCTATGTCATTGGCGACCGTCGATGCCAGGGGCCGTCCCTCGGTCAGGATGGTCCTGCTCAAAGGCGCAGATGCCCGTGGCTTCGTCTTTTACACCAATTTGGAGAGTCGTAAAGGAATTGAGCTTAGGGCGACCGGTGAGGCGGCGCTGTGCTTCCACTGGAAGTCCCTGAAACGGCAGGTAAGAATCGACGGCCCGGTGGAGATGGTGAGTGATGCTGAGGCCGACGACTACTTCCAAAGTCGGCCACGTGGCAGCCAGATTGGCGCTTGGGCTTCCAGCCAATCGCGGCCGCTGGAGGGTCCATGGGTCTTGGAAAAGCGCGTGGCCGAGTTCGCCATCCGGCATGGTATCGGCGCGGTGCCGCGTCCGCCCCATTGGTCGGGATTTCGTGTGCTCCCCCGCTGCATTGAGTTCTGGCGCGATCGTCCATTCCGCCTTCACGAGAGGATTCTCTACAGCGCCGTCGGCGAACCCGGCGGCGGCGGTGGCTGGGCCACGACGCGACTGTTTCCGTGAATGAGCGATCATGAAGGCCTTAAAAGGTACACAAAGGTCACATGTTGGAGTAGATCGGTCCACCGCCGCCTTCCGGCACCACCCAGGTGATGTTTTGGCCTGGGTCCTTGATGTCGCAAGTTTTGCAGTGAAGGCAGTTGGCGGCGTTGATTTGCAGGTGTGGCTGTGACCTGATCTCCCCGGCGACAATTTCCCCGGCGACAATTTCATATACACCGGCCGGGCAGTAACGAGTTTCCGGCGCGTCATAGTGGGCGAGGTTGACGTTGATCGCCAATGCCGGGTCGTGCAGCCGGAGATGGCTTGGCTGATTTTCTTCGTGGCTGACATTGGCGAAGGCGAGGCTGGAAAGGCGGTCGAAAGTGATGACGCCATCAGGCTTGGCATAGATGATTCGCTTGCAGTCGGCGGCCTTGTGCAAGGTCTGATGGTCGGCGTGGTGGAGGTGCAGGGTGTAGGGTGCATTGCCGCGCCAAAGATAGGTGTCGAGTGCCGACAGCCCGATGCCGACCACTAGGCCCCACTGGAAGGAGGGGCGAATGTTGCGGGCGCGGAACAGCTCCTGCCACAGCCAGGTATCCTTGAGTAGGCCAGTATAAGCGGTGACTTCGGCTTCTTCCGAGTCGCGGCGGAAGTGATCGAAGATCGCCTCGGCTGCGGTCATGCCGGACTTCATGGCGGTATGGGTGCCCTTGATCTTCGTGGAGTTCATGAAGCCAGCGCAATCCCCGACCAGCATCCCGCCCGGAAAGGTCAGCTTGGGAATCGCCTGGAAGCCGCCCTCGACCAGGGCACGGGCACCATAGGCGATGCACCTTCCGCCTTCTAGCACAGGCCGTACCGCCGGGTGGCTCTTAAAGCGCTGGAACTCTTCAAAGGGCGACAAAGTCGGATTAACATAGTCAAGACCGACGACAAAGCCGATGGCTACCTGATTGTTTTCAAGGTGGTAGAGGAATGAGCCGCCATAGGTGCCGAGGTCGAGCGGCCAGCCGATCGAGTGGCTGACGTATCCAGGCTCATGCTTGGCTGGATCAACTTCCCATAACTCTTTGATGCCGATGCCATATGACTGATGATCGCAGTCCTTGTCTAACTTAAGGCGCGCCATCAGGGTCTTGGTCAGCGAGCCACGGCACCCTTCGGCGAACACTGTTTGCTTTGCGCGAAGTTCTACACCTGATGTGTAGCGGTCGGTCTGGCTTCCGTCCTTGGCTAGCCCCATGTCGCCGGTGGCGACGCCCGTGACCGTGCCGGATTGGTCAAATAGGACTTCGGCGGCGGCAAAGCCGGGATAGATTTCTACGCCCATTTGCTCGGCCTGTTGAGCCAGCCAGCGTGCCAGCTGGCCCAGGCTCGCGACATAATTGCCAGCGTTGTTCATTGGCGGCGCCACCGGCAATGGAATTCGCCAGCGGTCGGTCATGGCGTAAAAACGGTCCTTGGTTGCGGGCGTGACCAGCGGTGCGCCTTGATTGCGCCAGTCGGGCAGCAACTCGTCAAGGGCGCGAGGCTCGATTACAGCACCCGAAAGGATGTGCGCGCCAATTTCTGAGCCCTTTTCCAGGACGCAGACGCTGATCTCGTGATCATGTTCAGCCGCTAGCTGCCTAAGTCTGATCGCGGTTGCCAGTCCAGCCGGGCCGCCACCTACAATGACGACGTCATACTCCATGACTTCGCGTTCCATACAATGGCTCCCCTCAAGCGGTTTGTTCGGCCGTTCCTGTCACAGCTCCGGATATCAGGCTTATCCAGGTATCAGGCAGAGATAATACAAAACCACCGTCAAATACAAAGGCGACTCGAAAATTCCGGTCGGACCCGGGCTGTGGTCGTGCCATCATCGGTTATGCTCGATACAGCTGACATCATTGCCGCCTTGTGCTGGCAGATTGAGATTGGGGCGGACGAGGCGATTGCCGAGTCGCCTACCGATTGGACCACCCTGGCATTGCGGCTGGTTCCAGCCCGCCGCCCGGCGCAGCTATCCGTGTCCAAGGCCGACGCCTCCGTTGCCGACGTGGCGACTCGGAGGCCGATTGAAGAGGTGGTGAGTGGTGGCACGGCCGTCAACGCCGTCAACGATGCGCGCGCTATAGCTGCTGCGGCCGGCGACCTTGCCGCTTTGGAGGCGGCGCTGCAACAGTTCAATGGTTGTTCTCTTAAGCATACCGCTACCAATTTAGTGTTTGCCGATGGCAACCCACACTCCAGGTTGATGTTGATCGGCGAGGCTCCGGGCGGAGATGAGGATCGGCAGGGCAGGCCATTTGCTGGCGAGGCCGGCCTGTTGCTCGACCGCATGCTCGCCGCTATCGGTCTTGATCGCACCCAGGCTTATCTTGCCAACATCCTGCCTTGGCGTCCGCCGGGCAATCGCAGCCCCACTCCTGCGGAAATATCCTTGTGCCTGCCCTTCATCGAACGTCATATCGCACTGGTGAATCCGCTAGTTGTGGTAGTGTTCGGCCTTCCAGCCGCCAAGATATTGTTAAATCAGACGGGGGTTATAACCAAGCTGCGAGGTCGGTGGTTCCAATACCGGGCGTCTGGAATGCCGCAGGCGAGCAAAGCGATCATTACCTATCATCCCGCCTACCTTCTGCATACCCCGCACCTGAAGGCTGAGGCTTGGCTGGACCTCATCTCAATCAAGCGAATAATTAATCAGTAGTTAATATTTTAATGGTTAACAATCATTAGCTTGCGTAGCAAAGCTGCTTGGCTTTTTGGGCGGGGAATTGAATTGTTCTCTTGCCATCAGTGGCTTTTGAAGATATCTGAGACAGATGCGCGAAATTTGTCTCATCAGGCGGCCGCGATCGGCGCTCGCAAGGAAATTTCGGATTGGAGCAGCCGCAACGGCGCTATTGCTCGGTCTTGCCCACCCGGCGGCTATAACGATGCGAGTCGGCGGGGCTGTTCAAGCTGATTATGGCGGGGATAACGGAGTAGGCCCGGAGGCAACCAGCCCGGAGGCTACCAGCCCCGAGGCAACCAAGTCTGAAGGGCTCGGAGACGACGGTGAGCGGGTCGAGGCTTTCGCGGCGGCCGATGGCGCATCGGGGTCGTCTGAGTCCCCCGATGAGTATCAGGCCCGGCCGGAGGCCATCGGTGCGGCGCGGACCCTGGCGTTCCTAATCGGTGGTAATCATCCGGCGTTGCGCCCGTTTCGACTTGGCGATGACGACGTCGCGCGCTATCGACACATCTTCGAGTTTCAGGCGAATAGCCAATGGGACGCCGCCGACAGCGAGATTTCCGGCCTGCGCGACCGTCGCCTGCTCGGTCAGGTCGAGCGCCAGCGCTACCTACAGCAGTCGTCACCTCGGGCAGGTTATGACGAGTTGCGGTTGTGGCTGAAGCGCAATGGCGATCAGGCCGGTGCCGAACGCATTTACGCACTGGCCCTGGCACGCCAACCCAAAAGTAGTGCGCCATTGCCTGAGTTGCCGGGTGCCGAGCCCCTTAATGGCGCACTGGAGGAAAAGGCGACTGCCGGCGAGGGAGTGGCAGGAATGGTTGCGCCGCGCAGCCGATCGTTCATCCGTCGGGTCGCCGGTGGGCCGGTCTATGATCGTATTGAGGGCTTTTTACGAGCGGGCAAGGTCGGGGCGGCGCTTAAGGTGCTCGGCGACGACGCATTGACGCGGCGACTCGAGGCTGCGGATTATGACACGCTGCGCACCCACATTGCGGCGGCGTTGTTTTACGACGGCAGCACAAGGACGGCTTTATCGTTGGCTTCGGCCAGTGCCGCCCGCTCGGGTGAGGACGTGCCAAGCGCCTACTGGATCGCCGGTATGGCAGCATGGCGCCAGGGTGACACCAAGACCGCAGCACAGCACTTCCAGGCAATGGCCGTCCTTGATACTTTGCCGCCGTGGCAGGCTTCGGGCGCGGCCTTCTGGGCGGCTCGGGCAACCGGGCGCTGCGGTAGTGCCGATGATGCAAGGCGCTGGCTGGAGCGTGCAGCCCGATTCGACCGCACTTTTTATGGGCAGATTGCGGCAAGGATGTTGGGGCGGGCCAGTGTCTTCCAGTGGCGGGTGCCGCGTTTGAGCGTGCGCCATCTAATCGCTATCGGTTCTACCAAGAACGGTTATCGTGCTATCGCCATGCTCCAGATTGGTCAGTATGATCTAGCCGAGCAGGCCTTGCGCCGCATTCACCCGCGCGGCAACGCGCTGTTGGCCGAGGCGCTGGTGGCACTGGCCAATGACGCCGGATTGCCAGCGCTGGCTCTGCGGGTGGGCAATGCGGTGGCCGCGCCCGACGGCGCCACCTATGACGCCGCGCTCTATCCATTGCCGCACTGGACGCCGCCGGAGGGATTTAACGTTGATCGGGCGTTGCTGTTTGCAATCATGCGCCAGGAGTCGCGCTTTGAGACGCGGCTAATCAGCCGGGCCGGCGCTACCGGTGTCATGCAGCTGATGCCCGAAACGGCCCATGATGTCGGCGGTGGCGGCGACTATACCGGGGCGGCCCGGCCGCAACTGTTCGATCCCCAATGGAATCTTATGTTGGGTCAGCGCTATGTGGCTACCCTGCTGGCTAGCCAGCCGATTGCCGGTAACTTGTTCCACCTCACCGCAGCTTACAACGCCGGGCCTTCCAATCTACTGCGCTGGCGTCAGGATCTCGAGGGCATCAATGATCCGCTGTTGTTCATCGAGAGCATTCCGATGCATGAGACCCGCGACTATGTCCGCAAGGTTTTGGCCAATTACTGGATCTATCAGACCCGTCTTGGTCAGCCGACCGTGACGCTCGACGCCATTGCCGCAGGCAACTGGCCCGTTTATACGCCCGCCGAAGATAAAACGACCCAGGTGGCCATCCATGTCGATGTCGAAAATTGATGAATCACGGCCGTTTCAGCCGATCAACGTCGCGGTGTTGACGGTTTCTGATACCCGCGCCACCACTGACGACCGCTCTGGCGATACCCTGGTGGCGCTGCTTACCGCAAGTGGCCACCGACTTGCCGGGCGTGCCATCGTCAAGGACGAGGTAGGCGCTATCCAGAATCAGCTCCGCAGCTGGATTGCCGACAGCGGCATCGACGTGGTTATCGCCACCGGTGGTACCGGTGTCACCGGACGCGACGTGACGCCGGAAGCGTTCACGGCGCTTTATGAAAAGGAAATTCCTGGCTTTGGCGAATTGTTCCGCCAGCAAAGCCAGGACAAGATAGGCACCTCGACTATGCTCAGCCGCGCGACTGGCGGGGTTGCTGGCGGTACCTACCTGTTCGCCCTGCCCGGCTCACCCTCGGCCTGCCGGGACGCCTGGGAGGGTATCCTTAAGTGGCAGCTCGACAGCCGGCTCCGCCCCTGTAACCTTGTCGAAATGTTGCCACGCCTGGAAGAGCATAGGCGCGGTTCTGTTGGATGATGAAGAGGGCCGGATGATGAAGAGGGCCGGGAAGGAACGGCCGCCGCCACCGCCGGTAAGCCTCGAGCGACTGGATAGGGCGGCCTTGCGCTACCTAGAGCGCTACGCGGCGTCTGCGTCCAGCCTGCGGCGTGTGCTGTTGGCGCGAGTCGAGCGCTCTTGCCGGGAAGAAGAAGGCCGCGAGGGTGAAGTTCCCTTCGTTAACCCCGCCGCCCGCGCCGAAGGGCGCGTTAACCGCGCCGCCCGCGCCGAATGCCGCGCTTGGGTAGAGGAGCTGATTGAACGCTATCTCCGCACTGGCCTGCTCAACGATGCAAGTTATGCGGAGGCGAAGGCGGCTAGTCTGCGCCGCCATGGTGCATCATCACGCGCCATTCGTAGCCATCTTGCCAGTCGTGGTGTCGATGAGGAGACTACGGCGACGGCTCTCGGGCGGATCGATCGCGACCGAGATGCTAGAGACCGAGATGCTAGTGACCGAGATGCTAGTGACGGGGAGGAGGGGGGCGACTCGGCAAACCTTGCTGCGGCAAAGATATTAGCCCGGCGGCGGCGCCTGGGACCGTTTCGGGATCTGGGTCAAGCGGCTGCAGATCAGCGGGCGAAGCTTCGTGCTCGCGATCTCGCAGCCTTGGGACGCGCCGGTTTCGATTATGAAACCGCGCGCCGGGTTATTGATGGCGAGCCGTGACGGTCAGGCGGCGGCGCTGGCCTTTTCCTTGGCCTTAACGATGCGCTGCTTGATCCGACGGGCACCTAAACTCAGAATCGTATCCTGGGAAGACAATAGGTATGCATCCAGACCGCCGCGATGTTCGATCGAACGAATGCCATGGACCGACATGCGCAGTCGAACCATCCGGCCAAGGGCGTCGCTCAGCAGGGAGGTTTCCTGAAGGTTTGGCTGGAAACGCCGACGGTTCTTGTTATTGGCATGGCTGACGTTATTGCCAAACTGCGTACCCTTGCCGGTTACTTCACACCGACGTGCCATCGGAGAAATCCTTTACTAATAAGCCTGATGATAAAAAACATCATCCGCCGGGCGCAGCCACATGGCAACGGTGGTGCCTTATAGCCCGCAGACGGCGACAGTCGTGCCTTTTAATCCGCGCCGACGACCGCCGTCAAGCGCCCAGTGCGGCTTTCAGGATAATCTCTGGGGAAGGCGCTAATGTCGGCGGTCTTGGCGGAAAATAAGGAGTGGCGGCGGCATGGTCACGGTAATGCTGGCGTTGGGTGGCAATTTGGGCAATCGCGCCTTGAATTTACGATGGGCGGTGTCGGAGCTTTCGGCCCGGCTGGAGGTAACTGCGGTATCGTCGCTCTATGAGACTGCGCCGATGTATGTGCTGGACCAGCCACCATTCCTCAACATGGCGTTGGCCGCAACCACTAAAATGTTACCGCTGGAGTTGCTGGCGTGTGTCAAGGCGTTGGAGCTTGAATTGGGTCGCTTGCCCGGCTTGCGGTTTGGCCCGCGGCTGGTCGATATCGATCTGCTGTTTTATGGTGACAAAGTGACGAAGCTGCCGGACCTGGAGATTCCTCATCCCAGACTGGCCGAGCGCGTCTTCGTGCTGGCACCGTTGGCAGAGATTGCCAGCAACCTCCGCCATCCCGTGCTCGGGTTCACGATAGCCGAACTGCTGGCGAGGTTGACCGGCGATGATAGGACCGGTGATGATGGTGTTTGTCGGCGGATCACCCTATTGTCGCCACCGCACGACCTTTAGCCGAACCGCAACACACAGCAACGACGTGAGGGCAGCCCGGTGGCCGAGACTCTTCCGGGCAATTACCGGATTTTCCTGCGAGACCTCGTGCTGCGGCTGTCGATCGGCGTGCACGAGCATGAGCACCGACAAGACCAGCGGGTGCGGGTTAATGTTGAATTGACAGTTTGCCATCCAGGACTCGGATTCAGCGACGAAATCACGGCTGTACTGTCCTATGAGGAGTTGGCCGACGGTATTCGCCGGGTCGCCTTGTCCGGCCATATCAAACTGATCGAGACACTGGCCGACCGTATCGCCGATCTCGCCCTCATCGACGGGCGCGTGCTTGCGGTCGAGGTGCGGGTTGAGAAGTTGGATGTCTTCTGCGATGCCGTTTCCGTTGGCGTCGTTATGACCAAATGCCGCGCGAAAAAACACTGGCCATGAGGTGCGCGCTCCGGTATTCTTTTTTTGATTGTGTTAAATGCATATTTTTCACACTTCAATGCTGTACTTAACGTCTTCGGAGTTCTTGAGATGGGCTTTGTAGGAGTAACGCGGACCCTGGTGCCGGCGGTGATGCTAATCGGCCTGATGGTGGCATGGACGACGACATGGGCGACGGCGGGGATGACGGGCGGGACGGCATTGCTCAATGTATCCTACGACCCCACTCGCGAACTGTACGTGGCGATCAACAAGGCCTTCAATCTCAAGCGGTCGCCCGACGGCGACCCCGGTGTGAGGATAAATCAGTCCCATGGCGGCTCAGGCAAGCAGGCGCGGGCGGTAATCGATGGGCTGGAAGCCGACGTGGTGACCTTGGCCCTCGCCTATGACATAGACGCAATCGCCGAGGCCGGGCAGATTGATGCTGGCTGGCAGGCGCGGCTTCCCAACAATAGCACCCCCTTCGCTTCGACTATCGTTTTCCTGGTGCGCAGTGGCAACCCCAGGCATATCAAGGACTGGGATGACCTGATTAAGCCCGGGGTCGAGGTGATCACGCCTAATCCCAAGACCTCTGGCGGTGCGCGGTGGAATTATCTCGCTGCTTGGGGCTATGCCCTGGAAAAGAGCAAAGGCGATGCGGCGGCGGCACGTGATTTCGTAGCCAAGCTTTTCCACAACGTCCCGGTACTTGACAGTGGTGCCCGTGGCGCCACCATCACTTTTACCCAGCGCGGTCTGGGCGACGTGCTGCTGGCTTGGGAAAACGAGGCGTTCCTGGCCAAGCAGCAATTGGGAGAGGGCCTTGAAATCGTGGTGCCTTCGTTCAGCATCCTGGCCGAACCTCCAGTGGCGGTGGTGGACAAGGTGGTTGATATCCATAACAATCGTATGTTGGCCGAGTCATATCTTAAGTTTCTCTACACCGAGGAGGCCCAGACTATCGCTGCGGAAAATTTTTACCGTCCGCGACTTCCGGAGGTGGCGGCAAGGTTTACAGATCGTTTCGTCAAGGTTTCATTGTTCACAGTTGACGAAATGTTCGGCGGCTGGCGTGTTGCCCAAAAGGTCCACTTTGCCGATGGCGGCGTGTTTGACGACATCTATAAAGCGGCGCGCTGATGGATGTTCGGGTGAGGGGATGGCCGGGGGATATTAGGCGGTGAGGCAAAAATACTCGGTGCTTCCTGGATTCGGGGTGACGCTAGGCTTGACCCTGGCTTGGCTTGGCGTGATCGTGCTGATCCCGCTGGCTGCGCTGGCCATACATGCCGCTGGGCTTGGTTGGGACGGGTTTTGGCACAGCGTGATGACGCCGCGGGTATTGGCGGCGCTTCGCGTCAGCTTTTCTACGGCCCTCGTTGCCGCCTTGATCAATCTTGTGTTCGGGCTGCTGGTTGCTTGGGTGCTGGTCCGCTATAATTTTCCTGGAAAGCGTGTGGTCGATGCCTTGGTCGATCTGCCGTTTGCCTTGCCGACCGCTGTGGCCGGCGTCGCGCTGGCTTCGCTCTACGCCACCAATGGTTGGGTAGGCGCCCTGCTGATACCATTTGGCATCAAGGTCGCGTTCACTCCGCTTGGCATCATTGTTGCGCTGATCTTTGTCGGCCTGCCGTTTGTGGTGCGGACGGTGGAGCCGGTGCTCCAGGACCTACCGCCCGAGGAGGAGGAGGCGGCGGCTAGTCTGGGCGCCACCCGCTGGCAGACATTTTGGTACGTGATTTTGCCGACGCTCACTCCGGCACTGCTGACCGGTTTTGCCCTGGCTTTCGCCCGTGGGCTGGGTGAATACGGCTCGGTCATCTTCATCGCCGGCAACATGCCGCTGATATCCGAGGTAGTGCCGCTGTTAATCATCATTAAGCTGGAGCAGTTTGATTATCGCGGCGCTACCGCGATCGGGACGTTGATGATGCTGATGTCGTTCGTGCTGCTGCTGGTGATCAATATTTTGCAACATTGGATGAGACGCCGTCATGCAGCCTAACGAGCGTGCGGCCCTGCGGGATCCTGCCTGGTTGCGCTGGACCTTGATTTCGCTGGCGCTGGCTTTCCTGGCGCTGTTCGTGGTGCTGCCACTGGTTTCGGTGTTTGTGGAGGCGTTGCGCCGGGGCCTGGGCGCCTATTTAGCCGCCTTGTCCGAACCCGATGCGCAGGCGGCGATTCGCCTCACGTTGCTGGTGGCGGCGATTGCGGTACCGGTTAACTTGGTGTTCGGGGTGGTGGCGGCTTGGTGCATCACCAAGTTCGAGTTCACCGGCAAAAGCCTGCTGATCACCTTGATCGACCTGCCGTTCTCGGTGTCGCCGGTGATCTCGGGGCTGGTCTATGTGCTGCTGTTCGGCTTGCATGGCTTGATGGGACCGTGGCTGCGCGCCCATGATATTCATATTTTATTTGCCATGCCAGCGCTGGTGCTGGCCACTATGTTCGTAACCTTCCCCTTCGTTGCCCGTGAGTTGATACCACTGATGCAGGAACAGGGTACTGAGGAGGAGGAGGCGGCGGCCTCGCTAGGGGCCAGCGGCTGGCAGATATTCTGGCGGGTCACTCTGCCCAATATCCGTTGGGGACTGCTCTATGGCGTCTTATTGTGCAACGCCCGCGCCATGGGGGAGTTCGGCGCAGTATCGGTAGTCTCTGGCCATGTCCGGGGATTGACCAACACCATGCCGCTCCACGTTGAGATACTTTACAATGAATATAACTTCGTCGCTGCCTTTGCGGTGGCGTCGTTGCTGGCTCTCCTGGCGCTGGTGACGCTGGCGGCAAAATCGGTGCTGGAATGGCGCTGGGGTCTATATCTGGCCAAGCCGGTGCGCTAATTGACCGTTTTTCGGTGGCGGACGCATGAAGAAGGCGAAACATGACGATTACGGTCAAGGGAATAACCAAGTGCTTCGGCGACTTTGTCGCGGTCAACGCGGTCGACCTCGAGGTGCATTCGGGCGAGCTGCTGGCGCTGCTTGGGCCGTCCGGCTCGGGCAAGACGACGCTGTTGCGCATCCTTGGCGGACTCGAGCGCACCGACGCCGGCAGCGTGAACTTCTTCGGTGCCGAGGCGCAGGGGCTGACGCCGCGGGATCGTCGGGTCGGCTTCGTCTTTCAGCATTACTCGTTGTTTCGGCATATGTCGGTGTTCGACAACGTGGCTTTTGGGCTGGACGTGCGGCCTCGCCGCGAGCGCTTGCCGCGTGAAGTTATCCGCTACAAGGTCCTTGAGTTGCTGCGTCTTGTGCAGTTGGAACCGTTCGCCGGCCGTTACCCGGCGCAATTGTCGGGCGGGCAGCGCCAGCGGGTAGCCCTGGCCAGGGCGCTGGCCATAGAACCTAAGGTTCTGCTGCTTGATGAGCCGTTTGGAGCGCTTGATGCCAAGGTGCGCAAGGAATTGCGGAGCTGGCTGCGCCACTTGCACAACGCCCTCCATATCACCACCGTATTCGTCACCCATGACCA
>JBAXKX010000023.1:0-18706 GCA_037135115.1 Rhodospirillaceae bacterium | reverse complement strand
TCGGAGGACTATCTGTGTAGGGAACATAACTAGAACGTAATGATATGGCGCAGCGCACTGAATTGATAGACATAGCCATGGTATTAGCAGATCTAGCCCTAGGTGTAGACTGTCATTATTAGGTCACAGCTCGATGTGCAATTGCTCAGATTTCGGCAATTCGTAAAGAAATAGCTAAAGCCGATTGACGGCCCATGAAAACCCATGATAACCCATGTGAACCCAAACGAGCGGGAGTACTGCCCAGTCATCTTGGATGCCGGATGGGCGGTGCAAGACAAAAATAACGGGCGTTCATCACCTCCTTTCTTCAAGGACTCCGGCGCAGATGGCCGTCTTCCTGTCGACATATGTCAACAAGGTTGATCGCAAGGGGCGCGTATCGGTGCCGGCCGAGTTCCGTAAGGTGTTGTCTGGCCAGACCTACCAGGGTGTTGTGGTTTTCAAGTCGCTTCAACAGACTGCGCTTGAAGCCTGCAGTGCTGATCACATGGAATTATTGAGCGATAGTTTGGAGAAGCTGGACCCGTCTTCTGAAAGGTATGAACTTATCGAGAGCACGATCTTCGGCGGTTCGATTCAATTGCCATTTGATAGCGAAGGCCGGATCGTCCTGCCCCAGGACTTTTGCGATTTCGCCAATATTGGCGAGGAGGCGGCGTTCGTTGGGCGACGCAAGACTTTTCAGATTTGGCAGCCAAAGGCGCTGACGGCCCATGAGTCTGGTATGCGTGAGATGGCCCGCTCGCAGGATATTTCGCTCAGCAAGATGCTGGCTCAGGCGTCGCAGCTTCGTGGGGCGGCATCATGAACACGCATGAAATCCCTGCAACCTCAGCAACCTCTGTGCCCCCGCTGGCTTCATGCAAGCCCGCCGCCATATCTCATAAGCCGGTGATGCTTAACGAGATGTTGGCGGCGCTGGCACCCCGAGATGACGCTGTGTACGTCGATTGCACGTTCGGAGCTGGTGGTTATACCCGGGCACTGTTGGCTGCTTCGTCATGCCGGGTTTGGGCGGTCGATCGTGATCCGCAGGCGGTGGCGTTGGCCCGCGATCTCGCGGCGGGGCAGGGCGGTCGCCTTCAAGTGCTCGAGGGATGTTTCGGCGACCTCGCGGCGCTGTTGGGCGGGTTTGGTGTTGAACGAGTGGATGGCATCGTTTTTGATCTTGGCGTTTCGTCGGCGCATCTCGATGATCCAGAGCGCGGATTTTCGTTTCGGGGTGATGGGCCGCTTGACATGCGCATGGGTGGCGATGGCGATACTGCGGCTGATTTGGTCAATACGCTACCGGAACACGAACTAGCGCAGATTATTTTTGATTGTGGCGAGGAAAGGCGCGCTCGTCGCGTTGCCGCCGCCATCGTCATGGCTCGGGCCGAGGCTCCGATCTTGCGGACCGGCCGGTTGGCCTCGATCGTGCGCGCGGTGGTACCGGCAAGTCACGATGGTATCGATCCGGCTACCCGAACCTTTCAGGCGCTGCGGATGTGGGTCAATGATGAGCCTAGTGAGTTAAAGCGCGGTCTGGAAGCGGCCGAGCGGCTTTTGGTCCCGGGTGGGCGGTTGGCAGTGGTGTCGTTTCACTCGCTAGAAGACCGGGTGGTGAAGGAATTTTTGCGCCGACGGGCCGAAGTGCCGCCGTCGCCGTCGCGACATCTTCCGCTGTCGGCCAGTACTGCACCGCGCCTTCAGCAATCTTTTCACTTGATCGAACGCAGACCTTTGGTCCCGACCATGTCTGAAGTAAGGCATAATCCCAGATCACGCTCGGCTAAGTTGCGGTTTGCCGAGAGGACAGTTGCTGATGCATTTCCCACAATCTAAGATTCACCCTTAAACGACCCACGAGGAGGGTATATGATCCGCAAAACTGAACTTATCTGGATCAGCCTTGCCGCCTTTGCCGGGGCGTCGCTGTTCCACACTAGTTATCGGGTGCAGGCGCTGACGGATGAGATTTCCAGCCTCGAACACGAGATCACGTCGGAACAAGATGGCATCCAGGTGCTCAAGGCCGAGTGGAGCTTTCTTAATGATCCGGTCCGTTTGGAGCAGTTGACTGCTGCCCACTTGACGTTGAAACCGATCACAGTCCAGCAGATTTCCACCATCGATATGTTGCCTATGCGCTCGACGACGTTGCCCGCTAATGCGCCTTCGGGGAGTCCCGCTATCGCCTCGTCCTCGGCAGCGGTAAAAAAGAATATGCAGATTCCAGCGCTGGCACCAGGTCGGGGCCACGACAGGACAACTCCGGCCCAGGGCGGGTTGCGCGGTCGCCCTGGTGGAGTCATGCTGGTTTCGGCACAGATGGCCCCAGCGCAGCCCCTTGGCCACAAGTTGCAGAAACAGCCGCAGCCGGTGGTACGGCCCACCTATTCGATTACTCGCGCTTCCTTTCCTGCACGTGGCCCGGCCTATGCTCCAGCCAAGGGCGATATCGACAAATTACTGACCCGCATCGGACGCATCCAATGAGTGAGACGCCCTTACTGGATGACCAAGCCGGCCCGGATGATCAAGCCGGCACGGATGATCAGGTGGCCCATAATGACCAATCAGCAGGCCAAAGTCAGAGCTGTGCCGCCAAGAGCGTTGCCACCGCACTGGAGAAGGGCCGTAATCGTCTGATAGTTACGGCTTTTGCCATCGTCATCGCCTTTGCTGCGGTTGCGGTGAAACTGGTTGAGGCAACCTGTTTCAGCCGGCACGACGTTGCCAAGGCCGAGCGCACGGGCGATGTTGAGGTATTCACCGGGCGGGCCGATATTGTTGACCGTAACGGCCAGCTCCTGGCGACCTCGCTTGCCACCGCCTCGCTTTTTGCAGATCCCAAGCTGGTGCTTGATGCCCATGAGGCGGCATCAAAGTTGTGCGAGACGTTGCCGGATATGGATTACAAGGAGGTATACGCGAAACTTAGCAGTAACCACCGTTTCGTTTGGCTTAAGCGCAAACTGACTCCACGCCAGCATTATGCCGTGCATGTTCTCGGCCTGCCTGGCTTGATGTTTGAGCGTGAGGGCCAACGTTTTTATCCGCCGGCCGAGTTGACCTCTCATGTCGTCGGATATACGGGCATCGATAACAAGGGTCTCTCTGGCCTGGAACGCTATTTCGACAAGCGCCTTAAGAAAAACCCCGAGCCGGTACAGACATCGCTTGACCTGCGCCTCCAGCACATTCTTCGCCGCGAGATCATGGCGTCCGTTGCGGAGTTCCGGGCGATCGGTGGCAACGGCATTATCGCGGACGTGCGAACCGGCGAGATGCTGGCCATGGTGTCGTTGCCCGATTTCGATCCTCATGAGCCTGGGGAGATTGAGGATGTACAAAAGTTCGACCGCAATACCCTAGGTGTTTACGAAATGGGCTCGACATTCAAAATATTCAATTCGGCGATGGCTTTGGACACGGGGAAAATTCGTCTCAGCAATACTTTCGATGCCATTAATTCAATCCATATCGGGCGGTTCACGATAAGTGACTATCATGGCAAGCACCGCATGTTGAATGTCGTCGAGATTTTCGAATATTCGTCAAATCTCGGCTCGGTTCGCATGGCATTGCAGGTCGGCACTCAAGCCCAGCAGGCCTTTATGGCCAAAATGGGTTTTAGGAAGCCGGTGCCGATTGAGCTTCCCGAACTCGGTTGGCCGCTGGTGCCCAAGCCATGGCGCGAGATTAACACCATGACTATAGCCTTTGGCCATGGTATTTCCGTAAGCCCGCTTCATGTCGTCGCTGCAGCATCCGCAGTGATCAACGGTGGCATCATGCGTAAGCCGACCTTGCTCAAGGTTGCGTCTGTGGGCGCGGTTCCGGGAGAGCGTGTGCTTAGCGAACAAACCTCGATAGATATGCGTAAACTGTTCCGAATTGTGGTCGCCGAGGGTACCGCGAAACTGGCCGAGGTTCCCGGCTATATGGTCGGCGGAAAGACCGGCACCGCAGATAAGCAACGGGGCAAGCATTATGCTACTAATGCCAACCTTGTTTCATTCATCGGTGTGTTTCCGATTAATGATCCGAAGTATCTGGTTATTGTGATGATTGATGAGCCTAAACCTGCTCCTTCCAGTCACGGCTTTGCCACTGCCGGTTGGACCGCAGCTCCTGCGGTTGGGCGGGTAATTAGGCAAATCGGACCGCTACTTGGAGTCCCCCCGGTCAACGACAAGCGCCCGGATGTTATGGATGCGTTTGACGTCGAGACCTTGACCACACCTCCGGCGGCTGCGGCCGCTACTGCGACAGCGAAAGGCGCCACACTTGCGGCTTACTCGCCTGATGATGACAATTAACGCCAGCGGCGCCAGCGAGATTAGCGACGCCAGCGGCGCCAGCAAGATTTGCGGCACCAGCGGGGTAGGCGGAATCGAGCTTGAGATCACTGGTCTGACGGCAGACTCGCGGGCGGTTCGTCCGGGTTTCCTGTTTGCAGCTCTGCCGGGCGGTAAGGTTGATGGCCGGGCCTTTATCGGTGATGCGCTTGGGCGGGGTGCCGTAGCCGTGCTTGGTCCACACGGAATGACCGTGCCCGATGCCTCTATCCGGGTAATTTCGGACGAGGTGCCGCGCCGGGCCTTTGCATTGATGGCGGCGGCTTTTTACAGACGCCAGCCTAATTGCGTTGTTGCCGTAACCGGTACCAATGGCAAGACGTCGACGGTTCAGTTCGCGCAGCAATTATGGGCTGCGGCTGATTTATCCGCTGCGGCACTCGGCACTCTGGGGCTTACCACAGCGCCCGACCTTGGCACTGAATTTGGCGGTGGGGCGAGCATGACCACGCCGGATCCAGTGGCGCTTCATGCCACGCTGGCGGCGCTGGCTGGGGCAGGAGTTGATCGTGTAGCCATGGAGGCTTCGAGCCATGGGCTTGATCAGTTTCGGCTTGATGGGGTGCGGCTTAAGGCTGCGGCTTTCACTAACCTCACGCGCGATCATCTCGACTATCACGGCGACATGCCTGCCTATTTTACCGCCAAGGCCGGGTTGTTCGGGCGGGTGCTGGCTGCTGATGGTGTCGCGGTGCTCAATGTCGATGTCCCGGAATTTTCCGAGCTGTCGGCGATTTGTGGTCGGCGCGGGGTGCGCGTGCTTGGCTATGGCGAAGCGGCAGCGGCTGACCTCCGGATTATTGGGATTGAGGCATTGCCTCACGGCCAGCGCCTAACGTTGTCGGTGTTGGGGCGGCCAGTGGTGGTGGATTTGGCTCTAGTCGGCCGCTTCCAGGCTTATAATGCGCTGGCGGCGCTGGGGCTGCTGCTTGCTGTCGAGCCGGAACTGGCCGATGCGGTGGTGGCCAAGCTTGGTTGTCTGAGGGGGGTGCCGGGGCGGATGCAGCCGGTGGGGCTTCATCCAACTGGGGCCGCAGTGGTTGTTGACTATGCCCACACCCCGAATGCGCTTGAAACCGTACTCTTAGCGCTGCGTCCTCATGCGGTGGGGCGTTTGTTGGTTGTGTTCGGCTGCGGTGGTGATCGTGATCGTGGTAAGCGGCCGGTGATGGGCGAGATAGCGGCACGGCTGGCCGATCGCGTCTATATCACCGACGACAATCCCCGCAGTGAAGTTCCTGCGACGATTAGACGGGAGATCCTCGCTTCTTGTCGTGGAGCGAGCGAGATCGGGGACCGGGCTGCGGCTATCCGGGCTGCGGTTAGAGAACTAACTTTGGGCGACCTGCTGGTGATCGCCGGCAAGGGTCATGAACAGGGGCAGATTGTGGGAACCGAAGTCCGACCTTTTGACGATGCGGCTGAAGCCCGCGCAGCGGTAGCGGAGTGTTGCCGATGAGCGTTGACGGGATTAAGTCGGAGCTGTGGAGTGCCGGGGAGGCGGCCGCTGCCACTGGCGGCCACAGCACGCTGCCCTGGCTGGCTCGCGGTGTGTCCATCGATAGCCGGGCGGTTGTCGCTGGCGACCTGTTCGTGGCGCTTAAGGGACCGAATTTTGATGGACACGCCTTTGTTGCCGATGCGTTGGCCAAGGGTGCCGTAGCGGCCTTGGTTAGTGTCCGGCCCGGTGATGTCGGTGAGGGCGCACCGCTTCTGGTTGTGGGTGATACGCTCGACGCACTGCGTATGCTGGGCCAGGCGGCGCGGCGGCGAACCAGTGCCAAGGTGATTGCGGTCACCGGCTCGGTCGGCAAGACCGGGGTCAAGGAGGCTTTGCTCAGCTGTCTGGCCGACCAGGCTCCAACTTATGCAACAGTCGGCAGCCTTAACAACCACTGGGGCGTGCCGCTCAGTCTGGCCCGCCTGCCCGCATACTGCCGGTTTGGTGTGTTCGAGCTGGGGATGAACCATGCGGGTGAGATCGGGCAGCTGAGCCGGATGGTCAGGCCGGATGTTGGCCTTATTACCATTGTTGCACCGGCCCACATGGAGTTTTTTTCGTCATTGGAGGCCATAGCCGACGCCAAGGCGGAATTGTTTGAGGGAATGGACGGGGATGGTGTCTCCATTCTTAACCATGACAACCCCCAGTTCCAGCGGTTGCAGGCGGTGGCGCTTGGTCGGGGAATAAGACAGATCTGGAGTTTTGGTCACGACGAGAGGGCGGACGCTCGGGTGCTGGGGTACTCATCAGGTGCGGACGGCAGCGTTGTTACCGCTGTAATTGCCGGAGAGCCAATTAGATATGTCGTGTCCTTGCCCGGTGCGCACTGGGTTATGAATAGCCTGGCCGTGCTTCTTGGCGTGCGTGCCTTGGGTGGGGATGTTCATGCCGCTGCCCTTTCTCTTGCCGCTTTGGCTCCGGTAAAGGGCCGTGGGACTCGCAAGCGGATTATTTTCAAGCAAGGGGCTTTCACCTTGATCGACGAGAGTTACAATGCCAGCCCCGAAGCCATGTCAGCGGCGTTTTCGGTGCTGGCCTCGACCGAGCCGGAGTCGGGCGGTCGTCGCCTCGTAGTTCTTGGCGACATGCGGGAGTTGGGCGAACGCTCCGATGATTTTCATGCCGATTTGCTTGCTCCGCTGGTCGAAGCTGGTGTGGACGGCGTGTTTTGCAGTGGTCCTCACATGGCCGCACTGTTCGAGCGTCTACCGGCTCGTATGCGAGGCTGCTACGCCGCTGACAGTATGGCCCTGATACCCGAGGTGGTCCGGGCCGTTCGTGCTGGCGACGTAGTGCTGGTCAAGGGCTCGGCAGGCAGCAGGATGGGTGCGGTAGTTTCGGCGTTAGCCAGCCTTGACGCCAATAACGCCAGTAACGCCAATAACGACAGCGGTAAATGGGAATCTTGTCGGTCGGCGGCACCTGCCGTCGCGACAGCTTAAGCGGGAGGGGGCGTCACATGCTATATTATCTCCTTTACCCGCTGGCGAGTGAGTTCGGTCCTTTCAATCTGTTTCGCTACATCACGTTTCGAACCGGCGGTGCGGTTTTGACAGCACTTGTCATTAGTTTCGTGATTGGGCCGAGACTGATCGCCTGGCTTCGGCGCAAGCAGGGCGAGGGCCAGCCGATCCGCAGCGATGGTCCCGAGAGTCACCAGAGGAAAAAGGGCACGCCGACCATGGGCGGCCTGATGATTTTGATAGCGGTGATCATCAGCACCCTGCTGTGGGTCGATTTGACCAACGCCTATACTTGGATTGTGTTGCTGGTTACGGTTGGCTACGGCGTTGTAGGATTTTGCGACGATTTCCAGAAGTTGACCAAGCGCAATCCTAAAGGCCTGTCGGGAAAGGTCAAGCTGATAGCCGAGGTTGGGGTCTCGACGGTCGCGGCGGTGCTGATCGTGATGTTCACCCCTGACTCACTTGCTCACGGGCTTTCAATCCCGTTCATTAAGGACGTGTTGTTCCAGCTCGGATTTTTATTCGTGCCGGTGGCGGTATTCGTGATGGTCGGAGCTTCCAACGCGGTCAATCTTACCGACGGTTTGGATGGTCTCGCCATTGTTCCGGTGATGATTGCCGCTGGCTGTTTTGCCCTGATCGCTTATCTGGTGGGTAACAGCATTTTCGCTAACTATCTGCAACTGCATCATGTCCCCCGAGCGGGTGAACTTACGGTGTTTTGTGGTGCCCTGGTTGGGGCGAGCCTGGGCTTTTTGTGGTTTAATGCGCCGCCGGCCATGGTGTTCATGGGCGATACCGGGTCGCTGGCGATGGGCGGCGCGCTTGGTGTAATCAGTGTCATAACTAAACACGAGATTGTCCTCGCGATTATTGGCGGCCTATTCGTCCTAGAGACGGTATCGGTGATCGTCCAGGTTGCCTCGTTTAAGCTCACCGGCAAGCGAGTATTTCGAATGGCTCCGCTACACCACCATTTTGAGAAAAAGGGCTGGGCGGAATCTACGGTGGTGATCCGCTTCTGGATTGTCGCCTCCATCCTGGCGCTGGTCGGGCTTTCGACCTTGAAGCTGAGGTAACGCGATCATGATCGATCTCTTCTTTTTGAATGGATTTCCGGTTGCGGTGATGGGTCTGGGTAGATCTGGTCTTGCCACCGCATCGGCATTGCAGCTGAGCGGCGCCATTGTTTGGGCTTGGGATGATAGCCCCGAGCGCCGCGCAGAGGCCGCAGCCGCTGGGGTTCCTATTGTGGACTTGATGCAGGCCGATCTTGGTGCAGCGGCGGCGTTGGTGCTTGCCCCCGGTATACCCCACACCTTTCCTCGGCCGCATCCTGTGCCCGAGCGCGCCCGTGCGTTGGGGCTTGAAATCATCGGAGACATTGAACTGCTGGCGCGCGCCGAGCATGACGCGACCTGGATCGGTGTCACCGGAACTAACGGCAAGTCGACCACAACTTCGTTGATCGGACATATCCTTCGGATGACCGGACGCAAGCTTGCGGTGGGCGGCAATCTTGGCGTGCCTGTATTAAGCTTGCCGCCGCAGGGGCCTGACGGTACTTATGTGCTCGAGCTGTCATCTTACCAGTTGGAAACGACGTTTACGGCGCCGCTTTCTGTGGCCGTGCTACTCAATATCAGTCCCGACCATCTTGACCGCCACGGTGGAATTGACGGTTATATCATGGCCAAGATGCGGGTTTTCGAGCAAAAGCCGGTGGTGCGGCCGGTTCGCCCGTTGGTCGCGGTGATCGGCGCGGACGATGGTGCCAGCCGTCTGATACAGCATCAACTGACACAACGCGACGATGTTACGGTAATCCCTGTTTCCGCCGAGCGCAAGTCACCGGGCGGAGTCTATGTCAAGCATGGCTTTTTGATTGACGATACCGAGAGCGAGGCCGTCGAGATCATGGACTTGCGCGAAGTCCCGACGCTGCCGGGCCGCCACAACTGGCAGAATGCCGCAGCAGCCTTCGCCGCGCTGCGGGCCGTTGGTGCGCATCCGTCCCTTATCGCCCGGGCAATCCAAACCTTTCCCGGCCTAGCCCATCGCCAACAGTCGGTTTTTGAGTATGAAGGCATTACCTTCGTCAATGACAGCAAGGCAACCAACGCCGATGCCGCAGGCAAAGCCCTGGCCTGTTACCATGATATCTATTGGATACTCGGGGGCAAGGCCAAGGAGGGCGGTCTGCGTGGCCTAGCCCCGTTTATGGGGCGGGTCCGGCACGCATTCTTGATCGGGGACGCTACTGAATCTTTCGCCGCATGGCTTGACGGCAAGGTTGCCTATACCCGTTGTGGCACACTTGACGTTGCGGTTCGTGAGGCCGGTCGGCTGGCATTGGCGGAACAGCGGCGTGGCGGCTGCGTGCTGTTGTCGCCGGCTTGCGCTTCGTTCGACCAGTTCACCGATTTTGAGGCTAGGGGCGCTGCCTTTGTCGAGTGCGTCAATGCGTATGTCCAGGAGGCGGCGGCGGTGTCGGCGGTGTCGGCGGCCAATGGGCATATATCGGAGGGTGGCCGGTGATGATGGCTTTCGATCGTACCGATCAATCGATTCTCGGCCGTTGGTGGTGGACGGTTGATCGTTGGATGCTGGGGGCGTTGGCCGTACTGGTCGGCTATGGTACAATATTGATCATGGCGGCAAGTCCGGCGGTGGCCGAGCGAATCGGGCTTGACACTTATCATTTTGTCGAGCACCACCTTTTCATGCTGGTGCCGTCGCTATTGTTGATGATCGCGGTCTCCCTGTTGACACCACGAGGGGTAAGGCGGGCGGCGCTGATCGTGTTTTTGATCGCGGTGGTGCTGACCGCCCTTACCATGGTGGTCGGCGTAGAGATCAAGGGCGCTCGCCGTTGGATACATCTGCCCGGGATGTCGATCCAGCCTTCAGAATTTCTCAAGCCGGCTTTCGCGGTAGTCGCCGCTTGGTTGTTTTCACTCCAGCGTACCAGTCCTGGTTTTCCTGGCAATTTGGTCTCGATTTTGGTTTTTGGTTTGGTGGCGGGGCTGTTGCTAAAGCAACCCGACCTCGGCATGGCCTTTGTGGTTTCGTTGGTGTGGTTTTGCCAGTTCTTTCTGGCTGGGTTGAATATCGCCTTTGTCGTCATCCTTGGGTTGTTTGGTTGCGGCGGGTTGATTGGGGCTTATTTTTTGCTTCCCCATGTCCATAGTCGGATTGACCGCTTTCTTGACCCGGCGGCGGGCGATCAATATCAAGTTACGCGATCGCTGGAAGCCTTTGGCAATGGCGGGCTGTTCGGTACCGGGCCGGGGCAGGGCACCGTAAAGATGCAGCTGCCCGATGCTCATGCCGACTTTATCTTTGCGGTGGCTGGCGAGGAGCTTGGTTTGATCTGGACTATGTTGCTGGTGTTCCTGTTCGCCTTCATCGTCTTGCGGGGTTTTTCCCGACTTTTGAAGGATTCCAACTTGTTCGTGCTGTTGGCGGCCGGCGGATTGCTGGTCCAGTTTGGGATGCAAGCCTTCATTAACATGGCCTCGTCTCTTCACTTGATGCCGACCAAGGGTATGACCTTGCCGTTTGTCAGTTACGGCGGTTCCTCACTGATTGCACTTGGTTTCGGCATGGGCATGGTGCTTGCCCTGACACGGCGGCGTTTCGGGCTTGGAGATCGGACATGACTGGCACCACATTTGCGCTTGCATACCATGCATACCAATACGCCGGATTTCCCGGGGCGGGTTTCAGTCGGGCCATGCTCTATCCCCCCGATGCGGCGGGTACCAGCGTCTGTGCCGGGCCGCAGCTCTTGGGCGCGCCTGCGATGCTGGCCGCTGGTGGTACGGGCGGTCATATGTTTCCGGCCGAGGCGCTGGCTCGCGAGCTGTTGTCCCGCAATGTGCCGGTTGTGCTGGTTACCGATCGCCGTGGCGGGGCCTTTGGTGAGGTGCTGTCTTTGGTGCCTGTTCATCGCGTTGATGCTGCCACGTTTCAACCCGGTCTGTTGAGCAAGCTGAAGGCGGTGGCGGAACTGGCACTTGGAACAGTCCAGGCGTTGCTGTTGATCCGTCGGTTGAAGCCGTCGGTTGTCGTGGGTTTTGGCGGCTATCCATCGTTGCCGGCAGTGGCTGCGGCTTGTCTTGCTGGGGTGCCGGTGATTCTGCATGAACAAAATGCCGTGCTTGGCCGTGCCAATCGCTTGATGGTGCGCGGTGTCCGTAAGGTTGCGGTGTCTTTCCCCGTCGTAGCCGGCCTGCCTGCCTCGTGCCATGAGCGGATGGTGCGGACCGGCAATCCGGTGCGGCCGGCGGTTGTGGCGAGGCGTGACGCTTATTATATCCCGCCCGGCGGCATAGGTCCGGTCCGGCTGTTCGTGATGGGTGGCAGTCAAGGCGCTCGTATATTTAGCGAGGTACTGCCCGCTGCCTTGGCCCTGGTCCCTGCAGCGCTGCGGGCGCGTTTGGTTATCACTCAGCAGTGCCGCCCGGAAGACATCGACTTCGTCCGCGCCGCTTATGACGGGCTGGGAGTTGGTGCCATTGAGCTGTCGAGCTTTTTCAAGGATGTGCCGGAGCGCTTGGTCTCCGCTCATCTGGTGATCTGCCGGGCCGGTGCTTCGTCGATGGCCGAGCTGACCGCAATTGGCCGACCGGCGATTCTGGTCCCTTACCCTTATGCCACAGATGATCACCAAACCGCCAATGCGCGGGCATTGGCTCAGGCTGGCGGGGCTTGGCTGTTGGCGCAGCCCGACTTTACCCCCTCAACTTTGGCGACCAGGCTTGAGCAGCTATTGAGCCAGCCATCAGAGTTGGCGCTGGCGGCGGCGGTAGCGCGGGGCTGGTCGATGTTGGACGCTGGTGCCCGTCTTGCTGAAACTGTAATTGATGTCATCCAGGGCTCCGGTGCCGGGGCCAGCGGGAATCATCGTTCAACCTGGGAGGCCGCCTTATGAGAGCGTTGCCGCTTAACATCGGTTTGATACACTTCGTCGGCATCGGCGGCATCGGCATGAGTGGTATCGCCGAGGTGCTGAAGAATCTGGGTTATCGGGTCCAGGGCTCGGACTTGGCCGAGAATGCTAATGTCCGTCGCCTCCGTGCCCAAGGCATTGAGGTCTTCGTAGGCCATCGCGAGGAAAACATCGGCAAAGCCAGCGTCATTGTTGTGTCATCTGCAGTCAAGCGGGACAATCCCGAAGTGGTTGCCGCGCGCATGAGCCATTTGCCGGTGGTGCGCCGGGCCGAAATGCTGGGCGAGTTGATGCGGCTTAAGTGGTCGGTGGCCATTGGCGGTACACATGGCAAAACAACCACCACTTCGCTGGTGGCGGCCATATTGGAAGCTGCCGGTCGTGATCCGACGGTAATTAATGGTGGCATCATCAACGCCTACGGCACCAATTCCCGGCTGGGCGCCGGCGAGTGGATGGTGGTGGAAGCCGATGAATCTGACGGAACCTTTGTTAAGCTGCCTGCGACCATTGCGGTTGTGACTAATATAGACCCTGAGCATCTCGACCATTACGGTACCTTTGACAAGGTCCGCGATGCCTTCGACAGCTTCGTTCAAAACGTGCCGTTTTATGGCTTTGCCGTGCTGTGTCTAGACCATCCCGAAGTTCAGGCGATGATTCCGCGGGTATCTGATCGCCGAATCGTGACCTACGGCTTCAGCCCTCAGGCTCAGGTTCGCGCTCTTAATGTTGAGCTTAGTCCGGAAGGTGCCCGCTTTGACGTGGTGCTTTCGGACCGTCAAGGCCGGAACGCGGTGACTATGGAGGGAGTAACCCTGCCCATGTTCGGCTTGCACAATGTCCAAAATGCGTTGGCGGCTCTTGCTGTCGCCCACGAGATGGAACTGTCGCCAGTAGTTATGCGGCGGGCGCTGGCCGATTTTTCTGGGGTCAAGCGTCGCTTCACCCGGACCGGCCTTGCCAACGGTATCCTCGTCATCGATGACTACGCCCATCATCCGGTGGAGATAGCAGCGGTGCTTCGGGCGGCGCGCACGGCTGTGCGGGGCAAGGTGGTGGCTGTGGTTCAGCCCCACAGGTTCAGTCGGCTGCAAAGCCTGTTCGAGGAGTTTTGCACCTGCTTTAATGACGCCGATGCCGTGGTGGTCGCGGACGTTTACCCGGCGGGCGAGGCCCCGATTGAGGGTATCGATCGCGATCATCTGGTCGAAGCCTTGCGTCTGCGCGGACATCGCAGGGTGGTGCCGCTGGAGGCTGCCGACCGGCTGGCCGAGACGGTGGCCGGGATCGCTGTGCCCGGTGACATGGTGATTTGCCTGGGAGCCGGCACCATTAGCGGTTGGGCCAATAGCCTGCCCGGCGATCTCGAGCGTTTCTACGCCGACAGCGAGCCGCAGGACGCAAAGGCGGGGGGCAACTGAACATGGCGATGTCTGGCCTCGCATCTGGTCCCGCTTCAGATTACTTGCCTGGTTCAGGCCGGATGATTGAGCGGCTGCCGCCGGTGCGGGGGCGGTTGATGGCAGATGCGCCATTGGCTGGGGTGACGTGGTTTCGCGTCGGCGGGCCGGCGGAAATCATGTTTCGCCCTGCCGATGCCGATGACCTTGCCTGCTTTCTGGCCGCTTGCCCTCGTGATATTCCGATTACAGTTATCGGCGTTGCCTCGAACCTGTTGGTGCGTGATGGCGGTGTGCCGGGAGTTGTGATCCGTCTTGGCGGACCTTTCGCCCAAGTAGTCTGTGAGGGCACCGTGATTAAGGCCGGGGCCGGGGCGCTCGATCTCAACGTTGCGTTGGCGGCTCGTCAGGTGGGTATCGCCGGGCTGGAGTTCCTGTCCGGCATTCCCGGGACCATCGGCGGTGCCTTGCGGATGAATGCCGGCGCCTTTGGCCGCGAAATGTCAGACGTTTTGCTCTCGGTCGAGGCGGTTGACCGGGCGGGGGTTCGTCATAGCGTCGCGGCGGCGGAGCTGGGCCTTGGCTATCGTTATTGCGGCGCACCGTCCGACTGGCTTTTCCTTGGCGCCGTGTTGGCGGGCTGCACCGGGAATGTCGCCGAGATTTCGGCCCGTATCGATGACATTGCCCGGCAACGGGCCGAGACCCAACCCATGCGGGCGCGAACCGGCGGCTCGACCTTTGCCAATCCGCCTGGCCACAAGGCATGGGAGTTGATCGACCGCGCTGGTTGTCGTGGGCTTACGCTCGGCGGTGCTCAGGTTTCGGAAAAGCACTGCAACTTTTTACTTAATCTCGGAGCTGCGACTGCCTCGGACCTGGAAAGTTTGGGCGAGGAGGTGCGGCGCCGGGTGTTTGAAAATTCTGGTATCCGGCTTGAGTGGGAAATCAAGCTGATTGGTGGGAAATCAAGCTGATTGGCCGGATCAACGGGGAAGGGGCACTGGGATGAGCCGTCATGTCGCAGTATTGTTGGGGGGGTGGTCGGCCGAGCGCGAGGTCTCGCTGAAGAGCGGGGCGGGTGTGGTTAAGGCACTGGTAGAAGGTGGCTACCGCGTTACCGGGATTGACGTCTCGCGCGACCTCGACGCCTTGCTTTGTGCGCTGACGCCACGCCCTGACGTAGTGTTCAACGCGCTGCATGGTCGCGGTGGTGAGGATGGATGTGTTCAGGGTGTGCTTGAATTGCTGGCTATTCCCTATACCCACTCCGGGGTGCTGGCCTCGGCGGTGGCCATGGACAAGGACCTGACCAAGCGGTTGCTGCAAACCGCTGGCGTGCGTTCGCCTCGGGGCGTGATCATTGAACGCGGCCGCTTTTGCGGCGGTCATCCCTTGCCGCCGCCCTATGTTATCAAGCCGGTGGATGAGGGCTCGACGGTCGGCCTTAGTTTCGTGCGCGAAGGCGAAGAGGCCGCGTCGTCAGCATTTGAAAGCGAGTTGTGGCGGGCCGGCAGTCGTTTGCTGGTCGAGGAGTTCATCCCCGGACGCGAATTGACCGCAGGGGTGATGGGCGACAAGTTGTTGGCAGTGACCGAGATCATTTTCGACGGCGCCATCTTCGACTATACCGCCAAGTACGTGGCAGGTCATGCCCGCCATGTGTTGCCTGCCCCATTGCCACCAAGCATCTATGCCGAGGTGCAACGTCTGGCCATGGTGGTGCATCGGACGCTGGGTTGTCGCGGCGTCACTCGCAGCGACTTTCGCTATGATAGCTCGAAACCGGGAACCGACGGCCTGTATTTCCTTGAGGTCAATACCCAGCCTGGCATGACGCCGCTGTCTTTGGTTCCAGAGCAGGCGGCACATCTAGGCATCTCCTATTGCGATCTTGTTTCGTGGATGGTGGAGAACGCAACATGTCAAGTCTGAAACAGACTGCTTCCCTTCGCGCCACGCCGGGCCATCATGCTCTGAACCGGGAAGCCGAGCGGGCTAACCGGCGTCGCGCTTGGCCGCGTTGGACGCTGCCGGCCCTGCGCTACTCTATGGTTTTGGCGGCGGTTGCCGGGCTTGCCGGTGGTGGTGTGTGGCTGTGGCAGAGCGGTCTTGCCCAGAGCGTCCGTGACAGCATTGGCGGGGCGGTGATTCAGGCGACGGCGCGTGCTGGTTACCGGGTGCAGGACGTGTTCGTCGAAGGTCGCAGCGGTGCCGACAAGTCGGACCTGCTGGCCGCGATCAAGGTCAAACGCGGTGATCCTATCCTTGGTTTTAGCCTGACCGTAGCCAGGGAGGAACTTGAACGCTTGCCCTGGGTCGCAGCCGCAACAGTCGAGCGACGGTTGCCCAATCACCTGTTCATCAGAATTACTGAGCGCAAGCCTATGGCGCTGTGGCAGTTTGATCGCAAGCTGGTACTGATCGATCGTGATGGCAATATTCTTGCGGATCAAGGTGTAGAAAGGTATTCACGGCTGCCGATTATTGTTGGTCGCGGGGCACCTGAACATGCCCCTGAGTTGTTAGGCCAGCTTGATCGTGAACCGAATATTTCGTCTCATGTTGAGGCAATGGTCTGGGTTGGTGGGCGTCGTTGGGATTTGCGGCTCGACAATGGTATAAATGTCCGGTTGCCTGAGTACAACTATATTGCCGCTTTGCGAAGGTTGAGCGATCTGGTGTCCCGGGAAACCCTGTTTGATCGCGATATTGTCGCCATCGATCTGAGGTTGCCCGACCGTCTTATCGTTCAGACCAACGAGGGCTCTGCGCAGCGCAAACGGTTACCGGGTGAAAAGATATGACGGTTGCAGCTTGCCTTCATGGGCCAAAGTGACTTTGTTCTTTACCCAAATCTTGATGGTTCTTGACGGGCGCTGCCACACCATGTTGTTATCCAGATGCCACGCGGTGCCTTGTTCCGCCTTCGGTTACGATTAGCCGGTTACGATTAGCGAGTTTGAGTGATGACGTTTATTCCTGGAAAAAAGCCGAAGAAGGCCTCGCATGGCGGTGTGATTGCTGCGCTGGATATCGGCACGAGCAAGGTTTGCTGCTTGATTGCGCGTACCGACGAGCCTGGGACGATTAAGCTTGTTGGCGTTGGCCATCAAAGTTCCCAGGGTGTACGGGCCGGTACTATTGTCAATATGGAAGACGCCGAAGCGGCGATTGGTAATGCCGTCCATACCGCCGAGCAGATGGCGGGAGTGACTATTCGTGACGTTTACGTAAATGTTTCTGGCGGCCACCCTTCCTCTCAGATGCTTGGGGTTGAGGTTGCGCTCCTGGATCAAGAGGTCACCGAAGTCGATCTGCGCCGCGCCCTGGCGCAGGGTCGTGCTCAGCACCGCATTCTCGAGAACGAGGTTATCCATGCGATTCCAGTGAGTTACTCGCTGGACGGTAACCGCGGCATTCGTGATCCTTGCGGCATGTTCGGTGATCGGCTCGGCGTCCAGCTCCATTTGGTGACCGCGCATTCCGGCCCTTTGCGTAATCTTCATACTTGTGTCGCGCGCTGCCACCTTGATATCGAGGGGATGGCGGTTAGTCCCTATGCTTCGGGCCTTTCTTGCCTTGTTGAGGATGAGCTTGATCTCGGTGTTACTTGCATCGATATGGGCGGCGGCACCACCACCATCGCTGTGTTCTCTGAGGGTAATCTGATTTACGCCGACTGTGTTCCGGTGGGCGGTTCACATGTCACCAATGACATCGCACGCGGGCTGACCACACCGGTCGGACATGCCGAGCGTATGAAGATACTGCACGGAAATGCTGTGGCGAGCGGTAATGACGAGCGCGAAATGATCAACGTGCCCTTGGTGGGTGAGGAGGACCGCGCCCATGCTAATATGGTTGCCAAGTCCTTGCTGGTCGGAATTATTCAGCCGCGGCTCGAGGAAATATTTGAGTTGGTGCGCTCCCGGTTGGAGGTCAGCGGCATTGCCAAGCAGGCGGGCCGTCGAGTGGTCTTGACCGGCGGTGCGTCGCAACTTCCCGGAACACGCGAGCTGGCTCAAATGGTCCTGGATAAGCAGGTGCGGATTGGCCGGCCCGGACGGGTAAGCGGCCTTAGCGGTGTAACCAGCGGCCCGGCATTTTCTACAGCGGCCGGACTGTTGATCCAGGCGACGCGCCAAACTAACGAGCTGATGATCCTCAACAATGCCGTGGCGGTGCCTGGCAATCTTTTGGGTCGGGTCGGCAACTGGTTGCGTGAGAATCTTTAGGTGTTGCGGCCGTCGGGCGACCGTCGGCCGGTTAACTGACTGCTAACTGCCGACTAACTGCCGTCTAACTGCCGATCAACCGTCCCGAAAGGGGGCGGCAAAGCTGAGCCGGGTAAACCGGTGGACGATGGGGCGAAGGATAAATCGACGAGGATTTGGAGAGCGTGATGATCAACTTGAGCATGCCGACGATCGATACCGAGTTGAAGCCGCGGATCACCGTGTTCGGCGTCGGCGGCGCCGGCGGCAACGCGGTCAATAATATGATTAAGTCCAACCTGGAAGGCGTGGAGTTCGTTGTCGGCAATACCGACGCGCAGGCTCTCAGCGGCAGTCTCGCCCAGCGCCGGATTCAGCTTGGAACCACCATAACCCGGGGTTTGGGTGCTGGTTCGCGTCCCGATGTTGGCCGTGCCGCCGCTGAGGAACAGCTCGACGAGATTGCTCAGCATCTCGACGGTACCAACATGGTCTTCATCACCTGCGGTATGGGTGGTGGGACCGGAACCGGTGCGGCACCCGTGATCGCCCGCATAGCGCGCGAGCGCGGCATACTCACGGTTGGTGTGGTGACTAAGCCTTTCCATTTCGAAGGCGCGCACCGTATGCGATTGGCTGAGTCCGGCATTTGCGAACTTCAGCAATATGTCGATACGCTGATTATCATCCCGAATCAAAATCTGTTCCGTATCGCCAATGAAAAGACTACCTTCGCCGACGCCTTCAAGATGGCCGACGACGTGCTGCACTCTGGTGTGCGTGGCGTCACCGACCTGATGGTTATGCCTGGCC
>JBAXKX010000022.1:0-19242 GCA_037135115.1 Rhodospirillaceae bacterium | reverse complement strand
AGCCAACATTTCATCGCTGTCATGGGTCGCATCCAGACCTTCGGTTGCACTGGTAAACAGCGACAGGGCCTGAACAATGTTGCAATAGGTTTCGCGCAGTTCGTCCTCAAAGGCTAGGCCAAGCACCCGCCGCAGATCAGGGGTAACGAGGTCGCCGCCACCAGAGGCCGAAACATTACCGGCAGGGTCGATTTGCCTGAGAGCTTCACCAATCAGGCCGAGCAACCGCAACACCTCCTTACGAGCATCGGGAAATAATAAGCGAACTCCGGACTTCTCGACTATTTCGCGCAAACTACGCGCATAATCAACCAAAGCAATAAAACCCATAGTATCAGCAGCACGCTCCATGCGATCAATGCTGTCTATGGTTGCAACTTGAACCTCCGGCATAGAGAAATCAGCGGTGACAATTCTGGTGAAAACGGGCAGTACCTCACGCAGCAGCTCGACGAAGTACCGGAGCATTTCCGGGTCGTCATGCACCGGTGCCATGGATTCGTTCTCGCAGGCCGACTCGACTTCATCAACCACGAGGGACATGGCCGGTCGGACAGCGGGCAGCATCCTGCCGCCGCTTATCCGCGAGAAACTATCCTCTAACCGGACCATTACCGCTTCGTCCGGTGCCTGGTCGCGGCGTTCGGTCATGGCCAGCTGCCGACCAGCGCGAAGGGCATCGACAGCCGGGAGCAGGGCCGCCACCAAGCTGCCGTCGAGCACCGCGCTTCCGTCGCGAACCAGTCCCAGGATATTTTCCGCTGCATGGGCAACCGCCTCCATGCCAAGCAGATCCATCGCGCAAGACAACCCCTTCAGCGAATGCCAAGAGCGGAAGAGCTGCGCTATACGGTCAGCATCAACCGAACTAGCTTCGGCCACGAGGAGAATGCGCTCGATTTCCTCTAGGTGCTCGTGAGTCTCGACTTCAAAAGCCCGCCACAGCGTCGCAACAAAATCATCCATTAGCGGCCTTCAAAAGAGCAGCCTTCATCTGGGAATCGGGATCAGGGCCAGAGCCGGAATCAGAGCCGAGGTCGATATCCATAGACCGAAGCGGCAGACCAGCCGCTTTACACATGGCCTGCATGATCTCGTGGCCCTTCTTCTGACGAATATCCAGACTGAAGGCACCCGACGGCTTTGGAATCACCGCACAGGCGCCGAACCTGCGCGCCTCTGCCGCGTTGGCCGAAGCAGCCTGAGCTACCGACGAAATTACGATGGTCTTGGCCTTGGAGACCAGCATCAGGCGCTTTAAGGTATCAATGCCGTCCAAATGTGGCATCTCGATATCAAGAAGGATGATGTCGGGTTTAAGCTCCCGGGCAAGTTCGAGGGCAATCACGCCGTTGGCCGCCTCGCCCACCACCTCAAAGCGCTGATCGCACGCAACAATCTGGCCCACGATCAACCGCATCATCATGGAGTCGTCAACCACCAGAACTTTAATTGTCATTTTTGTTCTCGCCTCACGCTGTCCAGCAGTCAGCAGCCGGCACATAATCACGGCGCACAACCACGTGTGAGCACTTACGTACGCAATAGATCCAGTGCCGCCGGGTTGACGATTGCCACCAGCGCGCGGTCAAGTCGAGCAATTTCGTCGACAAAATGAGCATTGTTGCTGGCCACCTTGATCGCCGACACCGGCACCGTAACAATTCGGGCAAGACGGTCGACCACCAGTGCCCAAACTCCCCGGGAACCCCGGGCCAAAACATAGGCGGTGCGACGGGTTACTGCGGCGGGGCGACCAAGGACTCCGCGCAAATCGGCCACCGGCACCACCCTTCCCGCTATCTCGACCATACCGGCAAGTGCGGCATATCGGTGCCCGGGCAGCGGATGGGGCGGGCGGTGCTGGGCGATGCGCTCAACCCGCTCAAGATCGATACCAAAAAGTTCGGTTCCAAACATGAAGGTGAGGAACCGTCGGGTTGCCTCCGGTGGTCGCTCGGCAGCTTTGGCGACAACTGCGACCAGCGGCATGAAAGCAAGCAGACGCTCAATCCGATCAATGGCAACCACCGAAGCGACATCAATCAGCCCGATCAGAGAATGATTACTATCGACATAATAACCGGCCACGCCGTTTCTAGCGTCTCGCAGCGAGCTAAAGCTGTGAGTATCGAGCCGGAGCATACCGGCAATGCCATCCACAGCCAGGGCCAAGCAACGTCCCTCACGATGCACCAACACCAGCGGCACCTTGCGCTTGTTGCCGCCGACACCACCGCCAGTTTCGGCACCATCACTATGCCCAAGCAGGCGACTGAGGGATAGCACCAGGACCGGCACCCCCCGCAGCACGCAAAGACCGGCGACTTCAGGCGGGGCGTGGGGCAATGGGGTCAGGCCGTCCACCGTCACCGCCTCGCGGGCAAAGTCGAGCGGCAAGGCAAATCGCTCACCACCGCAACGCACGATCAGATGCTGAACCAAGGAAGCGGCCGCCGCCGAAGCCGCAGCAACAAACACGCCGCGTCGCTCGGAATCACCCAGCACCGCCACCGCCGGGCCGGGCTGGACCGGGGCAAGGTAATCGATACCCAATTGGTCGAGCCGAAGAAGGGATGCCCGCCGCCCCAGCCAATCGAAAACGGCGGCAACCAACGGCCCATCTTCGGGACCTGGTTCGGCCATGATATCGTCGGCAACCTCGGCCTTGGTCAGGAATCGAGCGATGCGAAGCGCTGTCAGCCGACCGTCAATCCAGACCATCATCAGAGCCACCGGCTCACCCAAACAAAGAGGAAAGCCGACGCGGCGACTAAGATCAATTTGGGGTGCGATGACCCCACCGACCGCGACCATGCCCTCGACATCGGCGGGAACAAA
Source organism: Rhodospirillaceae bacterium (assembly GCA_037135115.1). Classification (GTDB taxonomy): domain Bacteria; phylum Pseudomonadota; class Alphaproteobacteria; order Azospirillales; family Azospirillaceae; genus BOG-933. Next base: position 16,401 of record JBAXKX010000022.1, on the reverse strand, counting down.
GGGTAATGGCGTCACCGCAACTGGATCAACCATCTTATGCATCGCCAAGGCGGGCAGTGCCAGCAACCGTCCCGCAACTTCAAACAAAGCCAACTTAGCCATTTCCACGGACTCCCCAAGTCCACAAATAATAATAGCGTCAAGCCAACTGGAAAAGTTCAACCTTGGTGCGCGCCTCATTGGCAGTTCGTGACAAATCTACCATTGCCGAAGTAATCTGCTCGGCCGCGTTAGCGTTGTCCTCGCCAATCCTGTTAAGATTGGTGATGTTTCCGTTCATTTGAGTCATGGCAGTCTGCTGTTGTTCCATCGCCGAAGCAATAGCCCGGATCAACTGGTTCACGTCCTTGATGCTAGTGGAAATAGTATCCATGCTTTCGCCGACCTGCTGGGACATATCCATGCCGCGAGCGCTTTCCTTACCCGCGACATCAACCAGCGTCTCGATCTCGTCCACCGACGATCCGGCATGCTCAGCAAGCTTACGCACCTCCTCGGCCACCACGGCAAAGCCCCGACCGGCATCGCCCGCCCGCGCCGCTTCGATTGCGGCATTAAGTGCCAGCATGTTGGTCTGGGTGGCGATACGCGAAATCACATCGTTGATAGAAGAAATTCTGCTGCTGTTATCGCGAATCACTTTCATGACCCGCAGCATGGCTGTGGTATTCTTCTGGCCGATTTCAACAATGCCGCTGACCTTCTGGGTATGATCACTGGCGGTCTGACTATTGTGGGTAACATGGCCGACCGCGTCGGCGGTCTGCTGGATAACGCTGACCATCTGCCGCACCGAGTCGGCTTGGCTCTGGGCACCGTCAGAAACCTGACCAATCGCGGCGCTAGCCTGGCCAACCGCCGTCGCCACTTGGCGCACGTTTTCCAAAACTAAACAAAGCGTCTGACGCAGCGCTCCCAGCGAGGCGTTGATATTATCACGGAGTTGCGCCAAATCGCCCCGAACCTCAACATTAAGCCGCTCGCGCAGATCACCGGCCGCAACCTTGGTCATGACACCGTTGGTGGTGGCGATGAAGGCGTTAATTTCGGACAGGAACAGGTTGACCGACGCCGCCATCTCGACAATTTCATCACGTCCGGACAGCGCAACCCGGCTAGAAAGGTCACCGGTCTCAAGCGTGCGCCTGAGAAAGTCCTTAATGAGATTGATTCGGCTAAGAATGGTACGAACCAGGATTACCGCACTAAAGAGCGCGATCAGGATTGCACCCGCACTGAACGCACTCGTAATCGTCTGAGCAGAACTGCTGCGGCGATCGAATTCCGCATCCTGATCACGCGCCTCTTTATCTACAAGCTCGGCAAAGCTCTTATACTTGTCGGTTGCCAAGAGCCTCAGCTCACGGATACGGGCATGAAGAGCTAATATTTCCGCTTGGTGAAGCGTGCCCTTGGCCTCGGCCCGCAGCAGTGGCAACATCTCGTCTTCAAACAGACTCATCATTGACTGGATGGCCACAGCTCCCTCATCGACCAATTTGCGCTCGACCGGAGTGTCGATGATCAGGGCGATCCCGGCGATGTCATCGAGAGCACCCTTTTTAACCCCCCGCCACTCCGCCAAATTGGCGTCGAATTGGCGCAGAATCATGGTCTCGGCGATAGCCCGATAGGCTCGCAGGGCGCTACGTGAAGCCATTGTGGCCGCCACCCGGTCCCCAGCCCCCTTGACCATATGGTCATTAAGACCGTTAAGGCCGTTTACCTCCATGACCATAAAAACCCCCATCGCTACCACAATGAGACTTTGAATGGCGAAACCAACCACCAGCTTTGCCTTGATTGTGGCAAACATGCGCCCTCCCCGGTCATGACGACCGATGCCCTAAACACTGACTTCAACCTTGCTGCGGTGCAACATAGGCTCGACTCAAGGGGCGAGTCAAGTATATTAAAATTTAGTTAAATTATTTATCGATACCCAAATAGCACTGACGCCCAAATAGCGCTCACGGCGGGCGCCTAACCCGGCCTTTCGGTGCCGGCTCAACCGGCGGCAAGCCCGCCTCCTCCCGCTTGAGGGCTTCCAGCAATTTTCGCTGAAAAGCACCACCATCCTTGGCCGATTTGGCGGCAAGAAAGCCACGAACAGCTGCACGGGCGGCCACCTTGTCGTAAGGAACCTTACCCTCGGAAGCCAGCCGAGCCCGATCGAGCACCGAAGGATCGATGGTCCGGCGAAAGTCGACCATCATCTGAAGCAATGTCTTGCGCGGATCGGTCACGAACTAAACCCTCCCAAAGACCGACCCGATGATCGACCTGATGACAACGCGCGGCCAGCCGCATCAAAACGCCGTTTCCGGGCCAAACCGTAACACCACACTTCCCATCAACGACCAGCTCTTGTAGCATGGTAAGGCCTCAAAAGAGTACCCAGATGCACCTTAGTCCCGGAAGTGCCGTCCTGATGCTGGCGACCGTGCTGGCGACCAGCACCCCTACGCCCAATACCGGGACATCGAAACTGGAAGGCTGGCGAGAATTCAAATTCGGCATGACCAGCGGCGAAGTCATGACCAGACTCGACGGGAAAGGATCCATCCATGCTGGCGGCGTGCGATCCACAACGCAAATCGAGGGCGTCACCTATGAAGTCAGGATGAAATTCAAGCGCAACCGGCTCCACGAAATCCACCTCTGGTCCGGCGTTGGCTATTCAAAGCCACATAACGACCAGCAGTGCCTCGCCTACCACGCCAAAATTACTAACGAACTTGAGGTCGCTCACAACATAAAATCCGATAACGAAACCTCTTACATCGGCAGCAACACCCGATACATCTTCACGCACAGCAAAATCAACTTCCCCGCAGGCGAAAGCGCCGCCATCGACACCAAGTTCGTACCCGCACTCGATAGCAAGGGCTATTGTGATTCGAAAATCACGCTCCGCGACACCGAATAACCGCCCCCCACCCCACACCCTAGCCGATATGATTACGCGCTCAGGTTCCGGCAATGGGATGCACTAAATATTCCGGCCGTACTTGTCTTTTGCTAGGTGGCCCGGCAATCGACATCGGGTACAAACATCCAGGTGGCGCCGAAAACGCGGCGCTCTTCGGCCATGGAGTTAAGCTATGAGGCAGCAGAAAAAGCTTTCCGACATTATGAATCCCAATAAATTCGTCTGCCTCGGTGCGGAGGATTCCGCCGTCGTCGCGGCCAGAAGGATGATGGAGCGGCAAGTCGGCGCGATCATAGTAACCGATGGCGGCAAGCTGTGCGGCATCGTCACCGAACGCGACATCAATTTCCGACTGGTGGCCATCGGACGCGACCCCGCCACCACCAGCGTGGCCGACATCATGACCAGAAACCCCACAGCAATGGCCCCGGACATTGCCGTGGTCGATGCCCTGGACGCCATGCAAAAATTCGGCTACCGCCACATGCCGATCGTGAAAAACGGCACGGTCATCGGCGTCATATCGCTGCGAGACATACTGATCGAGGTAAGGAAATCGCTGGAACAGACCATCCAGGACAGCGACGCATTCATCATCGGTTCCAGCACCTCGCACTGAAAGCCAAGCTATAACACCGGGCGGGCCGGGCGAGCCGAGAGCCAAAGCAGGAGCATCAGGCCGGGTAGACAGAGGCCGGTTGACAACAAGTAATAGGCGCTCCAGCCCAACCGCTCGGCAAACCAGCCGCTACTCGAGGCCAGGACGTCGCGAGCGAACCCAGCAAGCGAGGTCAGCAAGGCGTACTGTGTCGCGGTGTACGCAATCGAGCACAGACTGGACAGGTACGCTACGAAAGCGGCGGTGGCCATGCCGCCGCAGACGTTCTCCACTGCCACCGATAACATCAGCATACCGATGTCGTGGCCGGCAGCCGCCAGTGCCACGTAGGCGAGGTTTGAAACCATCTGTAGGGCGCCGGTTACCAACAACCCGCGCAGGATGCCGAGTCGGCCGACCATCCCGCCACCGATCAAACCACCGGCAATGGTGGCCACCAATCCGAAAATCTTGGTGACGCTGGCGATTTCGATCTTGGTGAAGCCCAGGCCGAGATAGAACGGATTGACCAGCGCCGCCGCGAACACCTCGCCGAGCTTGAATAGCACGATGAACAGCAGAATCCCGAGCCAAGCCGGATGGACCATGAAGTCCCTAAACGGTGCCACCACCGCACCATAAAGCCAAGCAGCAACAGTGGCACGGCGGCCGGCCAGACCCGTACGTTTGACCATCGCCGCCGCCGCCGCCTTTTCGTGTTCAAGTAAAGCGGCCGCAGCCTCGCCCCCCGGCTCTGGCGACATCAGCACAGTCGCCATGCCGACCACGACCATCGCCGCCATAACTGCGTACACCTCCGACCATGGCAGTACACTCGCGAGGTACAGCGCCCCCGCCCCCGAAATCAACATACCCAACCGATAGCCCAGAACGTAGGTCGCGGCACCGGCGCCGAACTGCGAGCGCTCCAGCACTTCTACCCGATAGGCATCAATCACGATATCTTGACTGGCCGAGCAGAATGCCACCCCAAGCGCCACCAGAGCCATCGTCCCCGGGGCCAAAACTGGATCGCTACCAGCCAGAGCCAGCAGGGCCAGCATCAAAATTAGCTGGCAAAACAAGGCCCAGCCGCGCCGACGGCCAAAACGCTTGGTCAGCAAAGGCAAGGGCAGCCGATCAACCAGAGGCGCCCACAACACCTTGAAGCTGTAGGGAGCCCGCACCAGCAGGAACAAACCTATGACCGTCATGTCCATCTTGGCCTCGGCAAGCCACATGGTCATGGTGGCACCAGTCAAGGCCAAAGGCAGGCCGCTGGAAAAGCCCAGCAACAAAATTGTCAACATGCGGCGATCACAATAAACCGCCAGTGAAGGGAAGCGCATTGATGGTCCCGAACAAGAGTTATGCGCCGCTATGACGCCAGTTCTACCAAATTTCTGAACAGAGTAAGCGCCCCAGGGTTGGCCAGGGCTTCGATGTTCTTAACAGGACGGCCATGAATCACGTCACGAACCGCAAGTTCTGTGATCTTACCGCTCTTGGTACGTGGGATGTCGGCAACCTGAACGATGCGGGCCGGGACATGGCGCGGCGAGGCACCTTCGCCTATCTGACGCCTGATGGCCTTTTCCAGCTCAATAGAGAGCGTGACGCCATCGCGCAGACGTACGAACAGTACCACCCGTACGTCATTATCCCAGTGCTGGCCAACCGCCAGACTTTCCAGCACAGTCTCCAGCTTCTCAACCTGACGGTAAATTTCAGATGTCCCGATTCGCACCCCGCCAGGATTGAGAGTCGCATCGGATCGGCCATGAATGACGACCCCATCATGATCACTGATTTCCACAAAGTCGCCGTGGCGCCAGACGTTAGGGAAGACTCCAAAATAGGCGCCACTGTACGCCTTGCCTTCGGGATCGTTCCAGAAACCAACCGGCATTGACGGAAACGGTCGCGTACATACAAGTTCGCCCTTTACGCCACGCACCGGATGCCCGGCGTCGTCGAACACGTCAACTGCCATGCCAAGCCCGCGCGTCTGGATTTCACCGGGCCAAACCGGCAGCGTCGGATCGCCAAGCATAAAACACGAGATAAGGTCGGTTCCGCCGGCGATAGAGGCAAGGTGCAAGTCAGATTTAATCGAGCGGTAGACGTACTCAAAGCTTTCCGGAGCCAGCGGCGACCCCGTCGATGTCATAGTACGAAGGCTGGACAGTTGATGTGAATGGCTTGGCCGATACCCTTGCTTGTGTAAAGCGTCTATGTACTTAGCGGATGTACCGAACAAAGTCATGCCCTCCGCGTCAGCAAGGTCAAACAACACGTTGCCGCCGGGATGAAAAGGCGAGCCATCGTACAGCAACAGTGTCGCTTCCGACGCCAGTGCCGAAACCAACCAGTTCCACATCATCCAACCAAGCGTAGTGTAATAAAACACTCGATCGCCCGGCTTGATGTCACAGTGCAGCCGATGTTCCTTGATATGCTGAAGCAGGGTGCCACCGGCACCGTGGACAATGCACTTGGGCACGCCGGTAGTACCGCTCGAAAATAAAATATATACGGGATGATTGAAAGGCATCCGCGCAAAGGCGATCGGGGCCGGGCATGTAGCAGATAGCGCATCATCCCACAGCAATGCCGCAGGCATTTCAATCAGATTTGGGCGGTCTGTGGTGTACGGCACCACGATAACACGAACAAGCGTAGGCAAACCGTCCACAATCTCCCGCAGTTTTGCCAGGCAGTCAAAGGCCTTGCCGCCATAGTAATAGCCATCGGCGGCGAAAAGAACCTTGGGTTCGATCTGGCCAAAGCGGTCAAGTACGCCCTGTACGCCAAAGTCCGGGCTGGCCGAACTCCAGACCGCACCGATCGAGGTGGTGGCCAGCATCGCCACCACCGCTTCGGGCATATTGGGCAGATAGCCAGCAACCCGGTCGCCAGCGGCAATGCCAAGCCCGCTCAGAACCTGGGCCATCCGGCTAACTTGGTCATAAAGTTCAGCATAGCTTAGCGAGCGCTGAACGCAGTCCTCGCCCCAAAACCGGATAGCCAGCGCATCATCGCGCCGCCGCAGCAGATTCTCGGCAAAATTGAGACGGGCGTCGGGAAAAAAGCGGGCTCCTAGCATGCAATCGGCATTCACCAGCACCCGCTCGCCCCTGGTCTCGGCAATGATTTCGCCATAATCCCAGATTTCTGACCAAAACGCCTCGGGCTGCGCCACCGACCATGCGTACAGATCCTTCGCCAGATCCTTCGCCAGCTCGCCAGTAGTAACAAAGCCATGCCGACCGGCGACACGGTGGCTGAACGCGGTGATGTTGGCGGCGGCAACACGCTCCACCGATGGTGTACACAGCGGCTGTGACGGCATCATGCCCCCTCATGCTTGAAGCTGGCTTGCTTCGGCTGGTATAATGTCACGAGATTGGGCAGCCGACCAGGGCTTTGCCCCGGACCCACCGGGCCGAAAACCTTGGAAACCCGAGCTTTGAAACTGTTAGTTTTGTTGCAGCCGCAAAATCGCGTTGACTTTAGCGGCCCGTTCGTCGAACTGGTTAACCTAATGACCGAATGGGACGCCGTCCCCTAAGCAGGCTCAACGCTATGAACATAGCCATTTCAGCTGTCAAACCTGAACTGTCGGCCGACTTGCTGTCGGACACCCAACCCCTATATGAACGGGTTAAGCGGGTGATTCCGCCATTTGAATGGCCAATCCACGCGCCGCTGGTCCACGAAATCAACCAGCTGAAACGCGATCGCAACGCCGTCATCCTGGCGCACAATTACATGACGCCGGAGATTTACCACTGCGTTTCCGACATCGTCGGCGACTCGCTGGCGCTGGCGCGGCAGGCGGCAGCGACCGACTCCAAGGTGATTGTGCTGGCCGGGGTCCATTTCATGGCCGAAACCGCCAAACTGCTCAATCCCGGCAAAATCGTCCTGATGCCCGACCTTGCCGCTGGCTGCTCGCTCGCCTCGTCGATCACCGGAGCCGATGTACGTGACCTGCGGGCCAAATATCCGGGTGTACCGGTGGTCGCCTACGTCAACACCTCAGCCGAAGTCAAGGCAGAGTCCGACATTTGCTGCACCTCGGGGAATGCGGTCGAGGTGGTGGAATCGCTGGGCGTCAAACGCGCAATCTTCTTGCCCGACCAGTACTTGGCCAAGTACGTCGCTTCGTTGACCCAAGTCGAGATTATCCCCTGGCCCGGACAATGCGAAGTACACGAGCGCTTCACCGCCACCGAAATTCAAACGTACGCCAGCAGTCATGATGGATTAATTGTACTAGCCCATCCAGAATGCACGCCTGACGTGCTGTCGGTAGCTGATTACGTCGGCTCGACCGCGCGCATGATAGAGTTCGTCCGCCGCGAGCAACCGACAAAAGTAATGCTTGTTACTGAATGCTCAATGAGCGATAATGTCGCGGTTGAATTCCCGAACATCGAGTTCGTCCGGCCGTGCAACCTGTGCCAGTACATGAAGCGAATTACCCTCACCAATATCCGCGACTCCCTAATCTCGCTGCAACCACGGATCGAGATTGATCCAGCCATCGCTGCACGGGCGCGCCAGGCAGTAGAGCGAATGATCGCAATCGGCAAGTAAGATGGACCGGATCGTTGTTCGCCAGTGGGAATCGAAAATCCTGGTGGTTGGTTCGGGACTGGCCGGACTGCTCACGGCGCTGCGACTGGCCCCGCGCCAGGTCACGCTGCTGACCAAAACGCCTTTGCTGGCTGGTGGTTCCAGCAACCTCGCACAAGGCGGAGTTGCGGCCGCAATGGCGCTTGACGACTCGCCGGCCGACCACGCCGAAGACACCCTGACCGCCGGGGCCGGGCTGTGCGACAAAGCCATGGTCCGGCTGCTTGCCGAAGACGGTGCCCGCGAGGCCAGGGCTTTGATCGACGAGGGCCTGCCCTTCGACCTGGGTAACAATGGTGCCCCCCTGCTCGGCCGCGAGGGCGCGCATAGAAGGGCGCGCATCCTCCATGCTGGCGGCGACGCCACCGGACACACCCTGATCCAAGCGCTGATCCAACGGGTCCGCACTGTCCCCTCGATCCGGGTGATTGAGCGGGCCTTTGCCGTCGACCTGACGATCGCCGACGGTAGAATTGTCGGCCTGCTCGCCTGCCATGCCGACGATGGCAGCGAACAAAGTAACGGCAAGGGCTGGATATTCCACCGCTGCCCGAATGTCATTCTGGCCACCGGCGGCATCGGCAACCTTTACCTCCGCACCACCAATCCACCAGAAGCGACCGGCGACGGCTTGGCCATGGCGGCGCGAGCCGGAGCTAAACTGGGCGATCTGGAATTCGTGCAATTCCACCCCACCGCATTGGCAACCGGACCGGGCGGCGAGGACCGCCCGATGCCGCTGATGACCGAAGCACTTCGCGGCGAAGGCGCCCATTTACTGGACGGCGCTGGCAATCGGTTCATGATCAACGAACATAAGCTGGCCGAGCTGGCCCCCCGCGACATCCTGGCCCGCGCGGTGTGGCGACACATACAGGCCGGCGAGGTGGTGAGCCTCGACCTCCGCCCGGCTCTGGCCCGCGCCGGCCCCAGCCGCTTCCCCACCGTACTTGCCTATTGCCGCGCGGCGGGATTCGACGCCAACAGTACACCCGTACCGATAGCCCCGGCCGCCCATTACCACATGGGAGGTATTGTAACCGACGCCATGGGCCGTACGTCTTTGCCCGGCCTGTGGGCCTGCGGCGAAGTCGCCTGTACCGGCGTCCACGGTGCTAACCGGCTGGCCAGCAACTCGCTGCTTGAGGCCATAGTTTTTGCCCGCCGCATCGCCGACGACATCGGCCACCAGTCTGCAACCACCCGGTCTGCAACCACCCAGTCTGCAACCAAACAGCAGCAGGCCCCGCCGGAGGTCCCCGATGCCGCCGGCGCGCCCGAATTGGCGACGCTGGCCCATGGCGTTCGCCGCACCCTCTACGATAAAGTTGGGTTGTGGCGCGACGGCGACGGCTTGAGCGCGGCCATGGCAACGCTAGCGACCCTCTCGCAACGACTGGAGAGCCTGCCCGCCGCGACCGACGCCTCGCCCGCCGACGTCATGCTCTGGGGTGAGACCCGCAATATGCTGCTTGTCGCACGATTGATCACGTTGGCCGCCCACAATCGTAAAGAGAGCCGAGGCGCCCATTTCAGGGCCGATGCTCCTCCCGACACACCGCCAATGCCGCGCCAGTTCCTGGCTCTTAGCGACCTTGCCCCATCCCCTATTCCAGCCGAGCCGGGACCATCATGACGCCAACCCCGGTGATACCGCCCTATCCCGTACTTTACGAAGCGCTGATCAGGCAAGCCCTGGCGGAAGACCTGGGACGAGCCGGCGACCTAACCACCGACGCCGTGATACCGCCCGACACCCGCGCCTCCGCCCATTTGGTTGCCCGCAAAGGCGGCCGCATCGCCGGGCTGGATGTGGCACTTTCGGCCTTCCGTATGCTTGACCAAACACTCTCGATCACCATTCTGCGCGGCGACGGCGAGGATGTGACCGCTGGAACCACGTTTGCGGTGATCAATGGAGCTGCACGGCCAATCCTGACCGCCGAGCGCACGGCACTCAACATTTTGGGCCGGCTGTCGGGCATTGCCACCGCCACCGCAACCATCGTCGCGGCAATCTTGCCGCTGCCGACCATGATAGTCTGCACCCGCAAGACAACTCCCGGCCTGCGCATGCTTGAAAAATACGCAGTGCTGGTCGGCGGCGGTGGCAACCACCGATTCGGCCTCGACGACGCCGTACTGATCAAGGACAACCATCTGGTGGTCGCAGGCGGACTTAGACCGGCAGTCGAACGCGCCCGCGCCCGCATCGGCCACATGGTCAAGATTGAGGTTGAGGTCGACACACTGGAGCAACTCGCCGAACTGCTGACCCTACAGGTCGACGCGGTGCTGCTCGACAACATGGATACCGCCACCTTGCGCCGCGCCGTGGCCATGGTCGACAAACGCCTGATCACCGAAGCCTCTGGCGGCATCACTCCCGAGACCGTACGTGCCGTTGCCGAAACCGGAGTCGACATGATCTCGCTCGGTTGGCTCACCCATACGGTTAAAAACTTCGATGTCGCCCTAGACTTTCAGGCAGATTAAGGGGCGCGGCGGGCAGACGGCCCAGTTTCTAAAAATGTACTAGTTGCAGACTGTTAGTTTCTAGATGGCGACAAAACCCGACTCAACGGCTCAACAGGAATGGCGTTGACCACCGAGCCGAATATCGCCTCGCCATTGCGCCGAAGCCAAAGTAGGCCCGGTGCCGCCTGGCTACCAAGCGCACAACCGGCCGTCATGGTCGCTGCAATCACCGGAACAGCGACGGTGGTCGCCGCCGCTGCACCCTGGCCACGAGTTACAATAATCGCAGCTCCACCAAAAAACACAGTTGCAATCCCTACGCCCGCCGCAGTCACAAGACAACCCAGACTGGACAACTCGCGTTCGGAAACCGTGAGGTTGTTGGTTTTATCCGGTGTCATGCCGAAGAACTCGCCAAGGCTTAGGCCATAACTTTCAACCGAGGCCGCCGGACCGGCATCCAGCAGAACCGCCAGCATCAGCACAAGTCCCGCCAGCGTACGCGCTGGTGTACGCGCTGGTGTACGCACTGGTGTATGTGCTGGTGTATGTGCTGGTGTACGTGCCGATGCATGTGATAGCATGCTTGTTTTCATTACCGCACCATAGTTAGGTCAAGCAGCCCCGTCGCGCGTAAAACTGTAAAGGCAGCGATAGACACATCCGCGTCCGCTGATGCGGCATCGCTTTGCGCGTTGATCAATGAGGTTTCTCCCGACAGCACATCAATCAGCGAGCGCCGCCCCTGAAGACGCTCTTCACGGGCAAGTCGCAAAAATTCTCCCGAAATACGCATCTGGTTCTCAAGGTGCCGAGCGGTATCCTGAGCGCTTGCTAGGTTGGACCAGGCGTTACGAACCTGCTCTTCGACAATATCGTAAACCTCGGCATACTTGGCCTCAGCTGAAACCAGGGCATGTTGCGCGGAGTCGATGGCGTGGAAGGCACCCAGACCGGTGTTAAACTGATAGGTAAGCTCCACCTTAATAATATTCTGAACCCGATCAGCAGCCAGACCATCGGGATTGCGATCAAACTTGCGCTGAGCAATGGCATGAATGTTTGGCCCCAGTTCAGCGGCACGCACCCGGTCGATTTCCGCCCGACTGCTTTCGGCGGTCAAGCGCAGAATTTCCAGCTGTGTATTATGCTTTCGTCCCAATGAAACTGCGTCCTCCAACGAGCCGGGAAGCAAATCAAAAGGGACCGGGATCTTCTGCTGCGGATCGTCATCAATGGGGTGACGCCCGAACACTGCCCGAAAGCGATTGACGGCGTTGGCCATCATACCCTTGGAGCGGGACAGCTTAGCCTCGGCACCGGCGAGCTGACTTTTGGCCTGAAGCACATCCGACGAAAAACCGCCGCCCAATTCAACCCGACTCTCCTCCATGCCGGTCTGTTTAGCAATGTTAGCTACCGAGTTCTCAGCATAACCAAGCGACCGCCGCGCCCGCTCCAGGTTGATATAGGCGGTAATGCCCTCAAGCAACAAGTCGCGGCTGACCTGGGACAACGTGACGCTAGACAACCTCACCCCAATCTCGGCCTTCTCGATGGCGCTGTTGATGGCACCAAAGTCCCACAAGGTCTGACGCAGGCCAAAGGTCAGCTCGCGTGTGTGCATGGAAGTTGGCGTTGCGTCATTATTCAGAGCCACACGCTGATGCCCAGCGGATGCGGTAGCCGTCAGATCAGGAAACCATGCCGACCCGGCCTTGGCAGCGGCGCTTTCGGCCCCACCATGATCAGCTCGGGCCGCCGCCACCCGCTTGTGCTCTCCGACCAGACGCTCCAGCGAGTCATGATAGTCATCGGCCCGGACAGGTACGGACGTCGAAGCTAGCAAGGCCATACCCAGCCCGAGGCGAAGCGCCACACGGGTCACAGCAATACGCTTGCGACGGCGCATGAAAAGCTACCTTTCCTGAAACGCGAACCGCAGCGTGCGGAACCACGGACTGAGAAGGTATTCGAATATTGTGCGAGTTCCAATAAGAATGCTGCAATTGACCTGCATACCGGGATAGAGCTGATACACTGAAGTTCCGGCCTTGAACCGGCTCTGCTCAGTCTCGATCCGAACTTTGTAGAACGTCTTGGCAGCAGCACCGGCGTTGGCGCTGACCAAGGCGTCGGGACTAACACGAACCACGGTACCATCGATATGCCCGAACAGGGAGCCATCGGAGCTTGCCAAGGTGACTCGCGCCGGCTGGCCGACATGAACATAACCAATGTCCTGGATCGCCAATTGCGCCTCGATAATCAGACGATCCTCAACCGGAACAATTTCGGCCACGGTTTGCCCGGCCTGAATTACCCCGCCCTCGGTCGCAACCGACAGGGTCTTGACGATACCATCTACCGGGGCGCGCAGTACTGTGCGCTCCTGGGTATTACCGAATTTAACCGCACGCTGGGACAATTCATCAACCTGCTGCTGCGCTGCGGCCAGTTCCTTACGCGCCTGCTCAACGAAAGCTTCACGAACCGAGCCTAACCGCTCCCTGGCTTCGCGCAACGCCGCCTCGGCCCGAACCAACCCGTTTTGATCGGTGGCAATAAGAGTACGCAGGCTCTGTTGCTGGCGCAGGTACTCAAGGTGGGCCATCCTGCTGGTCAAGTCCTTTCGCAACAGGCTTGCACTAATTTCAACCTGACTGGAAACAATTTCAAGAGTCTTGCGGTTATTAACGATGCGCTGGCTCAGCTCATGCTGGTCCGACTCGCGCTGGATGACCAAGTTTTCCTGAGTCCTGACGTCATGGCTAAACCGTTTGCGTCTTGTCTCGAAAATATTGCGGGCCTGGGCGATCATGTCGGTTGCATCGCGTTCCAGCTCAGCGGTAAAAACCGGCTCCTGCCTGCCGTCGGTCTCGGATGTCATACGCATCACATCGATGCGCAAACCGATCAGGCGCTTGTCAAGTTCCTCGGAGTCGGAGTTGGCACGAAGCGGATCGAGTCGGATCAACGGCTGACCCCTTCTGACCACGGAACCCTCCTCGACCATGATTTCCTTAACGATACCGCCCTCCAGGTGCTGCACCGCCTTCAGCCGACTGGCAGGCACGACCTCGCCCTGAGCATTGCTAACCACATCAAGTGTGGCGAGCGCCGCCCAAGCCACCATTACCGCCAACAACACAAGACAGGCAATTAGGAAGCGACGCTCGGCCCGGCGCGCCAATAGCAATGACTCAGGCGACACATACTCAGGAGACACAGGCTCAGGTGGCACAGGCTCAGGAGACAATGGCCGGGTCATGCCACCCCCGGCGCGGCCTGAACCAGCACCGGCTCGGCCCCATCAAAACGCAACAGCAACCTAGCGCTACGCAGAATTACCGGATCGTGGCTAATAACCACCAAGGTCTTGCCGCGCCGGGAGACATCGATAAGCAAGGAATAGACCGCCTCGGCGCCCTCACGGTCGAGCCCCTCCGACGGCTCATCAAGCAGGAACAACGGCCCGTCGACCAGCATCGCCCGCGCCATGGCCAGCCGGCGACGCAGGCCCGGCGCCAGATTGTGCCCACCATTGACCAAAAACTGGTCCAACCCGGCAGGATTGCGGTCCACGAAGGCACGCAGGCCAACGAAATCCAGACAACGCATAATGTCTGCTTCTATAGTGCCCGGCCGCGCCGCCAGCAAGTTCTCGCGCACGCTGCCGTCAAGAAATAATGGCTCCTGGGGCAAATAAGAAATCTGACACCGCCACCAATCAAGCGCGATTTGCCGCAGATCGACGCCATCGACCAGAATTTGCCCGCGCGACGGCTCGATAAGACCGGAAATCAAACGCATCAAGCTCGACTTGCCGGTGCCGTTGCGCCCCGTGACCACCATTACGCCACACGGATCAAGAGTGAAACTCAGCGCCGAGAACAGCGCCGAGACCGCACCCGGAAACATCAAGCCGACGGCCTGGAATTCGAGTCGGCCGTTCCAGCCAGGCAGAATCTTGCGGCCTGCGGGCTCGGGCGAAATCCCTGCGAAGCGCCGGGCATTGGCCAAACTCTGTTCGGCATCCTTCAAGGCCCCGCTCATCTGAACCAACCGTGTCAGAGGTGCCAACGCCCGTGCCGCGATCAAATTGGCACCGATCAGCGCCCCGACGTCGAGTTGGCCGTGAACCACCAGCATCGCTCCAACGCCGATCACCCCAACACCCATCAGTGCCTGCATGGCCTGCCCGACCGAAGCGCTTTCTGACTGGCTGAAGGCGAGAGCGGCCCGAGTAGCGCGGGCCTGAGCGCTGGTAGCGCGCCAACGCTCCTGCAACAACGGAGCACCCCGAAACTGGCGGATGGTGTCGGCACCACTAATCGTCGCCATGGTCAAGGCATTACTCCGCACCCCAAGACCGCTAAGAATGCGAAGGGGGTGCGCGAGACGACGCTGATTATGCCAAGCCAACCCCAGCGATGCCAGACAGAAAACTACGGCAATTCCAGCCAGCGGCACCGAAAGCAGCCCAAGTGCCGCGAGAAACAGCAGCGAATAGGGCGCATCGGTCACCGCCGCCAGATTTGACGGCCCCAGCGCCTGTTCAGCCCGTTCAATACCGCGTACCAGTTCGGCCCGCTCCCCCGCTGGCCGTTTTTCCAGGGCATCAACTCGAGCCGTCACCAGCAGCCCATAGACCCCGGTGGCAGTCCGCTCGTCGGCATCTCCAACGATCTCCTCGGCCAAGCGCAGCCGCAGCCGTCTGAACACATGCTCGGCAATGATCGCGATCATCGCCCCAATCGTCAAAGTGACCAGGGTAGCACCAACGCCATAGCCGACATAGCGATTGAGGACCTGAATTACGTAAAGCGACGAGGCCAGCCCAAGCAAATTGACCATCAACGAGGCCAGCAGCAACATGGCCGTAGCAGAGGGCCGGCGGGCCATGCGGGCGAACAATTCGCTCAACGTTAACCCTCCGCAAGTTACACTGAAACAGGCGGGATTGAAACAGGCGGGATTGGGACTGGCGGGATTGGGACTGGCGGGGCTGAACCGGCCAGGACCGGCAGCGCCGCTAACAACAGCCGCCCATCACCGGCCGCCTCCGGCAATGGCGCGCGGTTGTGTTGGTGCCATTCAATGCCATTTTCCCGGAAGCGTTCCCAAATGCGCGACCAGACCTCGTGATGAACCATGCTCTCGTCATTACCCTTCATGACATAGAACTTGACCCGATAGCGGGCGGCCCAAAGGCCGTTGGTGCACTCTACCCCCTTGAACTGGCAGTCTGGCTTAAAGTAATTGCTCGAAAGATTAAGGAAAATATCGAAACTGGCCAAAGCCTCGCAAACCAAACGCGCTACAAGCCGAGGATCATAGCATGGTTCGGTATAGAGCTGCATGCGAATGAAATTTTGGCCCATGTCACTGTAATTGTGTATCTCCGCCTCAGAGACCTTGGAATTGGCAAGACATACCATCTGCCCCTCCAGGTGACGAATACGGATAGTGCGCCAGGTAATGTCAACCACCTGCCCCATGACGTTGGCATTCAGCTTGATATAATCACCAACCGAGAAAGGCCGCTCAATATTTAGTACAATGCCTGAAAAGACGTTAGCAATGTTGGCCTGGACGGCGAGACCTATAATCATCGCCATCAAGCCGGAGGTGGCGAGTAAGCTGGTGATGGTCTTGCCCATCACAAACGCCACCACACCGAAAATGGCGAACAGATAAATGACCAACGAAACAATCGCCCTGATGATATTGGGAACCTTTCTCCCAGTCT